>CAZPWL010000152.1:0-4045 GCA_964590535.1 uncultured Anaerolineaceae bacterium | reverse complement strand
CCACGCTGGTGGGCTTGCTCTCCGGGCTTGCCCCTGCCCTGAACGCAGCCACACTCGTCCCGGTGGACGCGCTCAAGTACGAGTAATTCCTAAAGCATTCAGGATAACAACCCTGTATCCCCTACTGACTTTTCCACGAACTGATTTGCGTTAATAAAAAACAGGGCGGCCGCAGCCGCCCTGTTTGTCTGAAAAGTTTAGCCCTTCACCGCGCCTTGGGTCAGGCCGCCCACGATCTGATCCTGCAGGATCAGATAGATGGCCATAATCGGTACAGCCGCGATCAGCGCGCCGGCGGCGAACACACCCCAGTTCTGGGTGTACTGCCCGGCGGTAAAGATTTGCAGACCCACCATAGCGGTTTGCATCTCACGCTTGGTCAGCAGTGTCCGGGCAATAATAAATTCGCCGTAGGTGCCGATAAAGCTGAGGATGCCAATAACCGTGAGGATCGGACGCAAGAGCGGCAGGATGAGCTTGCTGAACACCTGCCAGTCAGTGGCGCCATCCACATGCGCGGATTCATCGATGTCGCGCGGGATGGTATCCATATAGCCCTTCATCAACCAGATATTCATCCCCATAGCGCCGCCCGAATACACAAGAATCAAACCAGCGTGCGTGTTAAGACCAAGCCAGGGAATGACGTCCCCGATTTGCTTGACAATCGAGAACAGCGCTACGATTGCCAGCAGGTTCGGGAAGCTTTGAATGAGCAGAATGGCTTTAAGCAGCGACTGTCTCCCGCGGAAGCGAAAGCGGGAAAACGCGAAAGCGGCCATCGTGGTTAGCGACAGCGTCAGCAGTGTGGAGAGGATTGAGACCTTCAGGGAGTTCTTTAACCAGGTAAAGAATGGGAAGATTGGATTGGTTGTCAGTTCCCTGAAGTTGGAAAGGTTCGCGTTTGCGGGGATAAGCTGCTGATTGGCCATATCCGTCACCGGGTTGATTGCCGCGGAAATAATCCATAGCACCGGGAAAATGCTGAATGTGACCAGGACAATCGCAAGCACCCAGCGTAGGAATAGTCCAAGCTGCTTGCTGCGTTTGATGGATTGGGGTTTCCGTGAAACGCTCTTCGAGTTAGACATTTTCTCCAACCTCCTCCCACATATTCGTGAACCTGAATTGTGCCAGGGACATTAAGGCAATCAAGACGAACAGGACCAGAGAGATAGCCGAAGCATATCCGTACTGGACACCGCGCCCGCTGGCAAAGGCCAGGTTGTACACGTAACTGATGATAATGTCCGTGTAGCCAGCCTGGGTCGTAGCCGTTGGGATTGGCGGACCGCCGTTGATAAACGCGTAAATCAGGTTGAAATTGTTGAAATTGAAGATGAACGAGGCGATCATCAAGGGACCAACGGAAACGAGCAGCAGCGGAAGCGTAATATTCCAGAAACGCTGCCAGCCTGTGGCGCCGTCCACCTGGGCGGCTTCGTAAATATCGCTGGGAATGGACTGCAAAGCGCCGCTGGTAACCAACATCCAGTAGGGATAACCCAACCAGGTGTTGACAATCAGGATGGCTATCCGTGCCAGCCACGGGACGTTGAACCAATCCGGGGAGAGCCCGAACACGTTTTCCAGGATGCGGTTAACGACACCGAGATCCGGATTGAGCATACCGCGCCAGATAAGGATGGTGATCAGGCTCGGAATGGTATACGGAATCAATAGCAGCGAGCGCAGGAGCTTTTTGCCCTTGAACTTGGGGTCTCCATAGATAATGGAAATCAACAAGCCCACACTAAATGTGAGGAAAAGGCTCATGAAAGCGAAGATGAAGTTCCAGATCACAATCGTCGCGAGCGGTCCGCGCAAGCCTGGAGCAGTGATGAACTGCACGAAGTTCTTGGTGCCAACGACAGCCGAGTAACCCGGAATTAGTTGTTCCCCGTTTCTGGCGGTGTAAGTCCCTTCGATGTCTGAATAGACCACGCCGGTCTGTTGGTTGGTGAACGTATTGGCTTCCCCGTCGTATAAGAACAAAGGCAGGAGTTCAGCCGCTTCTGATGGGCTGCGAACCTGGATGGTCTTTTCTGGGTCGCCAAACTTAATGTTGGTCAGGTTTTTATCGGTTGCCGCAGTGATGCGGTTAAGGCGGGTATAGCCTTCAATCGTTTTTGGCGCGCCGTTTTCGTCAAGTTCCCCTATGCCATTTTTACCCGGCACCACCTCAAGCGTGTGGTCATCCGCGTTAGCCTCGACCATCCGCACGATGCTGGTATTGCCTTCAGCATCCTTTAACCACATAAGATACGTGTTCTCGGGTGAACGATAAGCAACCCACTCGTAGGCTTTGCCAGTTTCAGGCAAGTATGTCTGCGCTTCAATCTGCGCGATAGCCTGCGTCTGCGTGATCAGGTGAGCATCGCCGTAGTTGGTAAAAGCGTTGTAGATGGTGTAAAGGATGGGAAAGATGGAAAATAAAAGCCAGGCAGCCAAACCGACTGCCATCCAGCGGAACATATGGGCTTTTGGGACGAGAAACGCGAAGCTGATGATCGCGATAATCAGAATAAAAACTATCGCGAGCGGGATGTACCCCAGGGTAATTAGTCGATAAGTGAAGTATCCAAGGAGCGCATCAACGATGAGGACGATTGCGGTAGTGATAATTGAGGAAACACTAGACATTGTCTGCTTTGCAAACTGAGCTTTCGTGATAGTCGTTTCACCCATTACCTGTCACTCCTTCCTATAAAATTGTTTGGAGGAGACCAGGTAAACCTGGTCTCCTCGTTATTTCAGGGACTGACTTATGGAACGATGATCTCGAGAGTTGTGGTTTCGGGATCAAAGATGAAGGTCACATCGCCGTCAGCAGCAACCGTGAACTTGTAGTTGGCATCGCCGTCACCGTAGGAGACAGCCCAACCACCGTCGAGGGCAACTTTACATTCGTAGTCGCCAGCGGGGATCAGGAAGGTGCCGGTGTATTTGCCGTCGTCGCCCTTGACCAGAGCGGTCTGAGCGCAGTAAGGCATCCAGTCAGAGGCACAACCGACTTTGCTCTGGAACGAACCAGGCACATTGACCATGCCCTTGGAGGCAATAGCGATCTTGATGTTGTTGGCGGCATCAGTGTAGGCTGCTTCAGGGGTCTTCTCTTCATTGAAGATGAAAGTCAGGGCATTGCCCCAGTCAGACCAGACAGCGCCCATTTCGGGGATAGCGGGCATAGGCAGAGCGCCTTCGCCGGCAGCGGCAATCGCGAGCAGGTCCGCATCCTCTACTTTTTCAAGAGCGGGTTTGTAAGCGGGACCGCGGGGATCGGCTTCGTAGAACTTGAGCATAGCTTCTTCGGTCGCGACAAATTCGGTCAGGAAGGACTGCGCAAGCAGGATATTCTCGCTGAAGGCATTCACGACAAAGCCCTGGACGCCGAGGAAAGGAGTTCCGCCATCGGGGAACTTGGTGATGGCGAAGGGGGTGCCGGCTTCACGCAGGTTCTTGATTTCCCACGGGCCATTCATGAAGAAGGCCACGTTGCCGTCTTTGAACATGGATTTGGCGGTGGTATTGTCGGTGTTATTGGAGAGCACACCGTCTTTGACCCACTGCAGAGCCATCTCGCCGAACTTGATCATGCCTTCGCTGCCGACACCAATGTCAGCAGGATTGTAGTCGCCATTGGCATCTACACCGAAGATGTAACCGCCCTGAGAGGTCATCCAGGGATACGCATCGTAGGAGGTGCCGCCGAGGACAATACCATATTCCACTTTACCGTCAGCAATCAGCTGTTTGCTGATGTCAGCAACTTCCTGCCAGGTGGTGGGAGGGGTGGGGACGAGCTCGGTGTTGTAGAAGAAACCAAGGTTTTCCTGAGCGTAGGGCATACCATAGAGCTTACCACCGTAGGTGAAAGCTTTGATGGAGGACTCGAGGAATTCGGCTTTCTTGGCACCAAGGTCGATCTCGGCAGCCAGACCGGAAGCGACAAGCGCTGGCATCTGGTCGTGCGCGATGACGATGATATCGGGACCTTCGCCAGCGGGAGCGGCAACGGTGAATTGATCGCGAATACCGGAGATAT
>CAZPWL010000151.1:0-4129 GCA_964590535.1 uncultured Anaerolineaceae bacterium | reverse complement strand
GAGGAATCGCCTCTGCGCCCGCTCAGCCCTTACGCCCGCACCAAGTACATGATGGAAATGGTCCTGAAGGACTTTTCGTCTGCTTATAACCTGAAAGCCATCGCGCTGCGCTACTTCAACCCCATTGGCGCGGACCCCCAGATGCGCAGCGGCATGCACATCAAGAACCCCTCGCACGTGCTGGGCAAATTGGTACAGGTCGCCCTGGGGCAAGATTCGGTCTTTTACCTCACCGGCGTGGACTGGCCTACCCGAGATGGTTCCGGCATTCGCGATTACATTCACGTCTGGGACCTGGCGCGGGCGCACCTGAACGCGGTGGAACGCTTCGACCAGGTTCTCGCCGAGGCTTCCGAAGAGGACTCGCAATACTGCGTGATTAACCTCGGGACGGGCAAAGGCGTCACTGTGCGGGAATTGGTCGCCGCGTTTGAGCAGGTTTTTGGGCAGCGCGTGCCGGTTTCCATCCAGCCGCCCAGGCCGGGCGATGTGGCCGGGGCGTACGCCAACGCCGACAAAGCCGCCCGCCTTTTGGGCTGGAAAGCCGAACTGCCCATCACCCAGGGCATCTCGGACGCATTGAAGTGGGGTAAGGTGCGAGAGAATATCATTCAGTGGTGAGGTCGAAGCCAGTGGTGTAAGTCCACAAGAACTTATCCGCAATGAACAATAAACAAGGACGACCTTTAGGCTGTCTTTGTTTTGTTAATACGCAATATTTACTTTGCCTTGGTTACAGGCCAAACTGCCACAAAGCAATCAATCACTAGCACCCTTTACCACCCGACCTTTGCTGAGCAGTTTGAGGTGCACTGCGGCGGGGCAGGGGGCATTCAAATACCACCTCATTTATGTTACTCGCAGGGGATATTTAAAAAGATCGTTTAATGCTATATTGAATTTTTTATAATTGTTCTTTGAATTCAAAAGTTTCACTTGTATACTATTAATTAAATTGTCTCCCTTATTTTATGAAAGGAATACTAATGAAACGCAACATTATCAGGACAATTTGCGCCTTGGTTGTAATTTCATTATCATTCAGCCTTAGGCCTCCACCTGCATCGGGTATGCAGCAGAAAACTACTGAATCCCTGACCAATCAACTCCATCCTTCCCACAATGAGATTAACTATCAATACGAATTGAGACACAGAGAGCTACAAGATTCCCTTATTGCCAAAATCGATATCCTCTCGCGTCATATGCCTGAAGAGTATTCGATACCGCCAGGGTGGAACGAAGCGGATAAATCTGAGCAGGCACAATACACCCCAAGTCCAGAAGAAATGGCATTGACAGCAAAGCGGGTTAAGGACTTTAGCTGCGCCTCAGTGACGGATGTTCCTCTACTTGAGTGCGAGGCTTTGCTTGCTTTGTACGGCAGCACAAACGGGGTTGGCTGGGCGGATAATACCAACTGGCTGGTCACTGAAACCGTTGCTGATTGGTATGGAGTATCTATCACTTCCGGAAATGTTTCTAATCTACGTCTCATTAACAACAACCTGGTCGGTACTATTCCACCAGAGTTAGAAAACCTGTCTTTGATTAAGGAGATTAGCTTAGCTTTTAACCAATTAAGTGGTGGGATTCCGTCTTGGTTGGGCAACCTAACAACACTCGAAGATCTAGCCATCGGTGGCAATCAATTCGGTGGGGGAATCCCCCCCGAATTAGGAAACCTGGTCAATCTAACAAGTCTCCTGCTCTTCAACAACGGGCTAACTGGATCAATCCCACCCGAGCTAGGAAATCTCCACAAGCTTGTGCATCTTCACCTTAACGTAAATGACCTGAACGGAAGCATTCCACCACAGTTTGGAGATTTGGAATCAATTCAGCATATTTGGATGGGTCAGAACCAGTTGAGCGGCAGCATACCACAAGAATTAAGCGCGCTCTCCACGCTTGTTACGCTTCAAATCCCTGAGAATCAGCTCACAGGATCAATTCCGCCAGAACTGGGTGCCCTTACCAACCTTACTCAACTCGATTTGGCAAATAACCTGCTTACTGGTTCCATTCCAGCAGAATTAGGAAATTTGGTCTCACTGATTGACCTCAGGTTGAAAGAAAACCAACTTTCAGGCGCAATTCCCCCTGAGCTGGGAAATCTTGCCAGCCTCGAAGGTCTGGCGGTTTTCAGTAATTATTTAAGTGGTGAAATTCCAGCTGAATTAGGAAATCTAACTTCCCTAAATAATTTTCTTGCCGGAAACAACCAGCTCAGTGGGCTAATCCCGCCTGAACTGGGGAACCTATCAAACCTGGAAGTTTTGCATCTTGGGGACAACCAGCTGAGCGGAGAAATTCCAGCTGAATTGGGTCAGCTGTCAAAGCTGTGGTCTCTAGGTTTGGGATGGAATCAATTGACCGGAACCCTTCCGTCTTCATTAGGAAACCTGACCGCTTTAGATAACTTTGGTGTTAACGATAATCAAATTAGCGGAACAATTCCCTCATGGTTGGGTGCCCTTACCGACCTTACTGAACTCGATTTGGCAAATAATATGCTCACCGGTTCAATTCCACCTGAATTGGGTAATCTGAATAAGCTGACAATACTAAGGTTAAATAACAACCAACTCGACGGGGTCATTCCACCTGAACTGGGTAACCTCACAAACCTGACCGAACTAAGTATTGGGGACAACCCATTTTCTGGAAGCATTCCACCTGAATTTGGCAATCTCACAAATCTGCAATTCATGATAGCATCCTCGAACCAACTGACCGGCAGCATCCCGGCAGAGCTGGGAAATCTTGGCAACCTAATTTTCCTTGGTCTTAATGGCAATAGTCTCAGTGGCAGTATTCCACCTGAGTTGGGCAATCTGACCAACCTGCAAGCCATCACGCTCTTCTCCAATCAGCTAAGCGGTGGCATTCCACCTGAACTAGGCAGCCTTACCAACCTGAAGGTGCTGTCGTTAGGCTCGAATCAGCTTACCAGCTCCATCCCGCCAGAGATAGGCAACCTGACCAACCTACTTCGCCTCAATCTAAATTCCAATCAGTTAAGCAGCACAATCCCAATTGAAATTGGTTTTTTGACGAACCTGGTTCATTTGGACTTGAGCATTAACATGCTTTCAGGCGATGTACCTGCCAGTTTAATAAACCTGGTAAATCTCTGCACATTGGAGAATATCGACCCACCGTGCTATGGTGTGTACGAGCTTAACCTTGGCTACAATCATCTCAACGTCCCAGCCCCCGAACCTCCTGCCAGCTTCCTAACAATCAAGGACCCGGATTGGTACCTGACCCAGGCGGTCGAAGAAGAGATCCCCGGGGACATTGGCGGAACCATTTTCTCATACGACGAGAAAACTGAAATCACCGTTCCCGCGGACGCAGTGACTGGCACAGTCACCTTCTTGTTCGAACCCCAACCCGTGCCAGGTTACGGAACTGGAACTCTTGTATTCGCGGGAAACAGTTTTGTGCTGACCGCCTGGGATACTTCCGGACCAATCACCGATTTCGCGGAGGCGCTGACAATAAAGCTCGATTATGACCCAGCAAGCCTTGGACCAATTCCAGAGGGTTCACTCGCGTTGTATTACTGGGATACTTCGACCTCGAGTTGGGTAGACGCGGTGACCACCTGTGATGGAGGCGTTTATACCCGGAACTTGAACGAAAACTGGTTGAGTTTGCCCCTATGCCACCTGACCGAGTTCGGCTTAATGGGCGATCCTTTTGATACCTACCTGCCGATCATCACGCGTTGACAATCTGATTAAGCTCGAAATAACAAACAAAGACAGCCTTGAAGGCTGTCCTTGTTTGTTTGATGATCAGTCGTTTTCAGTTTAACGCGGTGGCAAACCCAGGCGAGAAAATCGGTCTATCCCTGGTATCCCCGGTTGTCAGACCACTGCCGGGCCGGGCTTCCGCCACTTCGGCCTTTTGCCAGCCAACCCACCAGCACCCCAAACACAAAGCCGCCAATGTGCGCCCAAAAAGCTGTGCCTCCCACATCCCCCGCGCCAATCGTCAGCACGCCGCTGAAAAGCTGCAGGATGAACCACAACAGCAGCACCACCGAAGCAGGCAGCAGCCGCAGGCGGACAAAAAAACCAATCGGGATGAAGGTATACACCCGCGCGCGCGGATACAT
>CAZPWL010000150.1:0-4158 GCA_964590535.1 uncultured Anaerolineaceae bacterium | reverse complement strand
TAGACCAATCCCCTGCCATCGGGTCCAGTTCCACCACTTGCGCGCCGCCAAGCTGCACGGCAATGGACTCCGCCAGCTTCTGGCTGATGCCCTTTTGCACAAACACGGTCGTGATTCCATTTGCACGAGCCAGGCTCAAGACGGCGCCAAGCTCCTCCGGCCCCGGTTCCTGCCCATGGGTTTCCACGGAAAGCATCCTCAGCCCATATTCGCTGGCAAAATAACCCCAGGCCGGATGAATGACCAGAAAGCTTGTGCGGGGGGTGCCCGCCAGCGCGGCGCGCACATCCGCATCCACCGCGTCAATCTCCTCCAGCCAGGCTTCCAGGTTAGCGCGGTAGCTTGGCGCGTGCGCTGGGTCGGCTGCCTGCAGCGCGTCCGCGATGTTTCGGGAGACAATCTTTACCCGCGCGGGCGAAAACCAGATATGCGGGTCGTTCTCGGTTTCCTGGTCGGTCTCACCTATCGCGGAGGGTACTGCCAGACGGTCGACCCCGGCTGCTGAATCGACAATCTTCAGGTCGGGGTTGGCGGCCATAAAGCGCGGCAGCCAGGCTTCCTCAAATTCCACGCCGATTGAAAAGTACAGCCGCGACCTGGTCAATACGCGCATCTGTTCTGCGCTGGGCTCGTAGGTATGGGGGTCATCCCCGGTGCCTACAATGGCCTGCACGGAGACCAGGTCCCCGGCGATTTTCTGCACAAAATAGGCTTGCGGCAGCACCGAGACGGTCACCGCCATCTGTTCCGGCTGCCCGGTCGCGGCGGGCGCGCAGGCAGCCAGAAGCATCGCCGCGCACAAAACGATAATTCCCAGCGCTTTCATTTTGTTTCACCAGCTTCCAGCAAGGATTGGCATTCCGGGCAGAGACCGTAAAATTGCAGAAGATGTTCCCTGACCTGATAGTGGGTTTCGGTTTGAATGCGTTGAACCAACTCCCGCATATCTTCCGAGCCCAAAAACTCCACCGCTTTATGGCAGTTCTGGCACACGATGAAGTGGTGGTGTCCAAAGCTTGCCGGCAGGTACCCAACCAGACCGTCCGGTTGGAACACCTGGCTGATCAACCCAAGCGAGAAGAATAGTTCAAGTGTCCGATACACGCTGACAAGACCCAGGTGCACGCCCTGTTCGCGCAAGAGCCGGTGAATGGCGAGCGGATTTAGCGGTTTTTCCGCCATTTCCATCAGCTTCATGATCCGTTTGCGCGGTTCAGAGAGCCGGTAGCCTGCCTTTGAGAGAAAAGTTTGCCAATCCATACTTGTTATTGATAATTTTTTTCAGTAAGCCAATTGTAGACCGCCCCCAAAGAATTGTCAAACGCCAAAACGTAAAGGGTTACACAAACATGGACATGCGCAAGTATTCTGATATAATCATGCGGCCTGGGAAAATCCGGGCATTTATTTAGAATTGGAGAAGAAATGACAGAAAATATCTTAAACGCGGTGCAAGACGATACCGTTGTTCAACTTGCCTACAATCTTGTCGTAGACGGCGAGGAAATTGAATCCGAGGTATTGGAATACCTGCACGGGCACCAGAACATCATCCCCGGGCTGGAAAACGCCCTGACTGGCCTTGAAGTGGGCAATTCCAAAGAGGTTTTGGTTCTCGCGGAAGATGCCTACGGCGAATTTGACCCGGACGCGGTTGTGCTGGTTTCTCGTAAATCCTTCCCTCCGGAATTCGATATCCGGCTGGGCGAACCCATGCACCTGCGCGACGCCAACGGACACGTCTTCACCGGCGTTGCCACCGCCCTGACCGAGGAAAACGTGGAACTGGACCTGAACCACCCCATGGCTGGCAAGGACCTGCAGTTCACCGTGACCATCCTCGGCATCCGCCCCGCCACCGAGGAAGAAATCCAGAACGGCGGCCTCGCGCACTCCTGTGAAAGCTGCGGCGACGGCTGTTCCGACGGCTGCTCCGACGGCTGCTGCGGCTAATCCACCCAGAACAAACAAAAAAGCTGCGCTTAGTTAAGCGCAGCTTTTTTATCCACCCAGACGAAGTAATCAGCCGGCAGCCGCCAGCTCGCAGATTTTGATGATGACCTGGGCTGCCTTTTCCAGCGAAGAGACCGGCACAAATTCGTAGCGGCCGTGCATATTGTGCCCACCAGCAAACAGGTTCGGCGTCGGCAAGCCCATGTATGAAAGCCGGCTGCCGTCCGTGCCGCCCCGCACCGGGATGACGCGCGGCGCAATCCCCAGCGCTTCGTAAGCCGCGCGTGCTACCGCCAATATCTGCGGATGGGGGTCAATCATCTTCTTCATGTTGTAGTATTGGTCTTTGACCGTTAGTTCCACCACGCTCTCGCCGTATTTGCGATTAAGGTAGTCCGCGGCACTCTGCATCAGGGTTTTCCGATCCTGGAAACGTTGGTCGTCATGGTCGCGGATAATGTATTCCATCTCGGCGGCTTCCACCCCACCGCTGGCATGGAACAGGTGGAAAAAACCTTCATACTTTTCGGTAAATTCCGGGCGTTCAGAAACAGGCAGCAGCGCGTTGTACTCCATCGCGATAAGCAGCGCGTTGAGCATCACGCCCTTGGCTGTGCCGGGGTGCACGTTGCGTCCGCGCACCTGCAGCTTCGCGCCAGCGGCGTTAAAGGTCTCAATCTCCAGCTCCCCCACCTCACCGCCGTCCACAGTGAAAGCGAAATCCGCGCCAAAAGCCTGCACGTCAAAGTGCTCCACGCCTGCCCCCACCTCTTCGTCTGGCGTGAACGCGACCCGTACTTTCCCGTGCGGAATATCTGGGTGGGCGACCAGATGCGCCATGGCAGTCATTATTTCGGCAATTCCGGCTTTATCATCCGCGCCCAGCAGGGTTGTACCATCAGAGGTCACCAGGCTTTCCCCGCGGTACTTAAGCAGGTCCGGGAAGCGCTGCGGAGAAAGAAAAAGCTTTTCGGCCGCGTTCAGGACGATATCTCCGCCGTCGTAGTTCTCCACCACCTGGGGTTTCACATCCTTGCCACTGAAGTCCGGGCTGGTATCCACATGCGCGAGGAAACCGATCACCGGCGCGGGCGCGCTTGCTGTGGCTTCCAGGGTGGCGGTTACGTAACCATACTGGTCCATGCGCACCTCACTCAAACCTATCTGGCGCAGCTCATCCGCCAACAGCCGCAGCAAATCCAATTGCTTGGCTGAGCTTGGATAAGTCTCCGAATCCCGGTCCGATTCAGTGTCAATTTTGACATAACGCAAAAAACGTTCCAATACTGCAGACATAAAGTTTCCTCCGCGAATTTTGCCGATTTCTGGGTGGATTTTATCACGCGGCCAGCTCCCCTTGCCAATTTCGCATGTATAATCGGACGTGGGACACAGCCCCACACACACAGCGTTAAATCGCAGAAGAAACAAATCCGAGCCTATGGAAAAAGCAACAACAAGACAAAAACCCAGGTCGTATCGTTTGCTTATCGCGTTTGCCGCGCTGGTGCTTTTTTTGCTCGTGATGCGCCTGCGACTCCCGACCTACCATTCCATCCCGCAAAACCTGGGCGCCAACGCTTCAGTTAAGGTGCTTGCCAAGTATCCGCACGACCCGGATTCTTTCACGCAAGGGTTGCTCTACGCGGATGGGCTGCTGTACGAAAGCGCCGGGCTCTACGGGCAATCCACCCTGCGCAAGCTGGAGCTCGAGAGCGGCGCCGTCCTGCTGGAGGAACGCCTGGATGAACAATACTTTGCGGAGGGGCTGGCGCTTTGGGACGGTAAGCTTTACCAGCTCACCTGGAAGGAAAACACAGGCTTCATCTACGACCCCGGGGATTTCAGCCAACTCGGTACTTTCTCGTACCCCACAGAAGGCTGGGGGCTGACGACCGACGGCAGTAGCCTAATTCTCTCCGATGGGAGCGCAAACCTCTACTTCATCGACCCGCAGACCATGCAGACCAGCCGGACTTTGCAGGTGAGCCTGGACGGCGCGCCGCTGGAACGCCTTAATGAGCTGGAATATATCCGCGGGGAGATTTATGCCAATATTTGGTACAAGGACCAGATTGTCCGCATTAACCCCAAAAGCGGCGAGGTCATCGGCGTGATTGATTTCAGCCTTCTGCGGCAGGGCGAAGATGCCCCAGCCCCCCAAGACGTGCTAAACGGTATCGCGTACGACGCGCAGGGCGACAG
>CAZPWL010000149.1:0-4158 GCA_964590535.1 uncultured Anaerolineaceae bacterium | reverse complement strand
AGGTTCACCGCCGCCAGACCCGAAGCGCACAGGCGGTTGACCGTCAGAGCGGGCACTTCCGGAGGGAGCCCTGCCAGCAGAGCGGCCATGCGCGACACGTTGCGGTTATCCTCGCCGGCCTGGTTGGCGCACCCTAAGTAGACTTCGTCAATCATGTGCGGGTCAATGCCGGCGCGCCGGACGACTTCAGCGATTACCAGCGCGGCCAGGTCATCGGGGCGGACGGCAGAAAGCGCGCCATTCAGGTTGCCGATGGGGGTGCGCAATGCTTGGACGATGACAGCTTCGTTCATCAGGGGGCTCCTTTGGGTTTATTTGATTTTACCATCAGGCGGGTATGCGCTTAGCCCAAATCGTACGAGGCAATTGGGTCATGAATAGCAACAAAAGTGATCAACAAATCTGTTCTGACGATTATTAGCCGCGCGCATTGCATGAACGAGACTCTTTTTATTAAGGTCCAAACATTACGGAAGGATAATAATTTCTTGGACTATTCCTTGAAATGACCCATGATCATAAATATCCTTGCTCCAATGATCGGTCAGTAAAATGCTGACAAGCTGCCCGGGCTCAAGAGAATATTCTGTCACCAATGAATATCCTGTTTCTGTTTGCTGCCAAATGAGACTGTAATATACAAGCGCAAGCCTTGTTTCGCGTACATCAGGGTATTTACGAGAACTATTGACATACAGGTCGATCAGCTTAGTAGTGTTAATATGAACATACTCTTCAATAGAGGTGATCGTGCCTGTAAATTCAGGGGTAAGGAATGTGGAGATGGGCATTTTGCTTTCCACTGCGCCGTCGGTCAAGATGAGCACCTCATAGGCTTCGGCCTGGAAAGGATGTGATTCGCGGATAAAATCAGCATTAAATCTAATCCTCTGCCCGATTGCCAGGTCTGACAAACCTGCCCGCTGAACTTCCTGAGCCTCCAGCTTCCAAACACGACAATCCTCTGTGAAGCTAATTCGCCCGGGAGTAGAAATTTCGGTTGACTGCTCTTTTATCTCACCAAAGTCGATAACAATGCCTTCGTAATTCAGTACATTTAATACTATGCCTTCCATCAGCCAGAATTGTTTAGTGAGATTATCTATTGTAGGGCTGGATGCAGGAGTTTTAGTTGGGGCTTCCGTGCAGCCGAATGCGAAAAAGAAAATTAAAGAAATCGACAAGATAGTTTTTACATTATTCATCATAATCCTTGATAGGGAGTTTGTCTTCCAATGTAGGGCTCCACATTTATTCATTCTTAATTAAGTAAGGTAAGAAAACTTGCTGAGTGAAATATTCCTTTTCATCAAGCAGAAAATTGTAGAAACCACCAGCAACTCTACTACCCCCGTTTTCAGGAATTTCCGGAAAGTAATTCGTGTGGATTGCCACAATACAATCAGGGCAAGAAGTGTATGCATGTTGCCATACAGGAGATCCACTATTGCCTCCTACAGTGTCATTACTGTAATATGAGAAAAGAGGATCTGAATGTAACAGGGTACCAAGCCCGTACCACATTTCTTTACCATCTTCGTGCTTATCATCCGGATAGCCCACTAAAAATGTAGTGAAGTCAGAATCAGGATATGTTCGAAAGCCGAAAACACCGGATTCATAGCCGACGGTACAATCCAATCGGATGAACCCATGATCATATTCTTTTGGTTGTCCATTTAGAGCCCATTCAATAGGTACGAGTGTCTGTAATGCAGAACAACCACCAAAGGGAATTGGGTTAGACGAAGAGCTGTCCATTCCTGGGAAAGCGACAATGTCAACAGCCGAGGGAGTGGTTGCATGCACTTTTGCATCATATAGACAATGAGCCGCAGTCAGAACTGTACTGGGGCTAATCATTGAACCTGAACACCAGTCTCTTACATTCGTGTCACTCCAGGTCTTTTCATAGCGTACAACTGCAGAATATGGGAAAGAAGTGTTACTGTCACCCACGGGATATCGCCCGTCAATTGGTGGAATAATTCCATCTGCTAAAACTGGTAATGTGTCTGGAACTAACGGTTGAATTTCTATTGGGTTGTCACTAGCGCCCAAGTTCTTATCACTAAGAATAATAATCTGCCCGTTATTTGTAAGGTACCCGGGTCGGTCTAGAGGTATGTTAATTTGTTGTGGAGAATATAAAGTTAGCGATGTCTGTGTGACTATTGGATACAACTGTTCAATATTATTGGCAATGTCAGTCTCAATTGGGTACATTTGTTCCGCCACACTGAATATTTTGGATTCTGCATTTGCAGGTAAAAGTGCAGTCAGACAACAGAGCATTAATAAAAACGCAAAAACAAATCTAAATCGTTTAGTCATTTTTACCTCCCAATATCCCGCTAATTCAATCTTAGCATACTTTCACAGGAGTTCCAAAAATCCAGTGCAAACAGCAGCGATGAAAAAAAGTGGTAAACACTCTTTATTTCAAGTTCTCCCACTTTTTGGACCGCCACGCCCTGGTCAGGCATCATTAATACCTCCATATAGATTCAGTGGATTGCGAAATCAGATAAGCAGAAAATCCCTCCTTCTATACCGAATCGAACATATTTATTTTTTTGCATTTTGGATAATTCTATTCAGACCTTTCGCGTCCGGGAATTTCACATCCATCACCTGCAGAGCGGTCATTTTTTACGGTATACTAAACACGGAACCCTGCTCATCTCACCCATCGGGCAGGGAATATTTTCCTGAAAAAAGGAGGACGCGCATGCCCGCTAAGGGATGGGTAGAAATCAACGAACTGTACTGCAAAGCCTGTGAGTTGTGCGTGACCGACTGCCCCAGCAAGGTTTTGGCACTCGATCTCACACGTCTCAGCCCCAAAGGCTATCACCCCGCAATGATGCTGCACCCGGAGGCTTGTACCGGCTGCGGAATTTGCGCGGTGGTCTGCCCGGACGCGGCTATCACCGTGTACCGCGGCACAAAACCCGGGACGAAAACAGAAGGGGAGGTGGGGCATGGCTCGTGAACTGATTAAGGGGAACGTCGCCGTGGCGGAAGCCGCGGTGCGGGCTGGTCTGGTTTCGTATTTTGGTTACCCGATTACCCCCCAAACCGAACTTTTGGAGTACCTCTCCGCGCGCATGCCCGAGCTTGGGCGCGCCTTTGTGCAGGCGGAAAGCGAACTTGGCGCCATCAACATGGTGTACGGCGCGGCTTGCACCGGCCGGCGCACCATGACATCCAGCTCCAGCCCGGGCGTCAGCCTGATGCAGGAAGGTCTGTCGTATATCGCTTGCACGGAACTGCCGGTGGTGGTCGTGAACGTCGTGCGCGGCGGACCGGGGCTGGGCAACATCGCGCCTTCCCAGGGCGATTACAACCAGGCCACCCGCGGCGGCGGTCACGGTGAGTATCACCAGCTGGTGCTGGCGCCTTCTTCCGTGCAGGAAGCAGTGGACCTGACCACATTGGCGTTTGACCTGGCCGAAAAATACCGCAATATCGTCATGATTCTGATGGACGGCAGCCTGGGGCAGATGATGGAGCCGGCCGAACTGCCGCCTTTCCAGCCTTTCAAGACGGAAATCCCGGATTGGGCGGTGAACGGGGAAAGCGGGCGCGAAAAGCGCGTGCTGACCTCCATCAATATCGACCCCCCAGCCCAGGAACGCACGAATATCCGCCTGATGAGCCGCTGGCAGGAAATTGAAGCCAACGAAGTGCGCTACAAGGGTTACTACCTGGAAGACGCGGAATACGTGGTGGTCGGCTACGGAACCGCAGGCCGCATCGCGCTCTCCGCGGTACGTGAAGCCCGCGAAAAGGGCATCAAGGTCGGGCTGCTGCGTCCGATTACCGTGGCACCCTTCCCGGTCAAAGAAATCGAGGCGCTGATACCCAGCACAAAAGCTTTCCTGGTTGTGGAAATGAACAACGGGCAGATGCTTGAGGACGTGCGTTTGGTGGTTTCCGGACGCAAGCCCATCGCGTTTTACGGCAGGATGGGCGGCATGGTTCCCTATCCGGATGATGTGCTGCAGGAAATTGAGAAGTTAGCCTCCGGCGAGATTAACTTTGACGAACACCCGCGCGACCGCTGGCTGGCGCAAATGCGCGCTGAATTTGGAACAGGAGCATGAGATGATTGAATCAGACGTGAAACTGGTCTACCAACGCCCAATTGGCTTT
>CAZPWL010000148.1:0-4178 GCA_964590535.1 uncultured Anaerolineaceae bacterium | reverse complement strand
CAGGCGCAAAGCAATCAGGAATACCAGCAGAATAGTGAACACATCAGCCAGCGCCGAGAGCTGCCTGCCCACGATCGTGATTGGGTCATAGCCCACCTGACCCACCCATTCCCCGATGTAACGGACAATGAACAAGGGAAGCGTGCCGTAAACAAAGAAGTCGTAGCCCACGTTGCCCGGGTTGAGCGTTGAAGTTTCCGTGTTGAAATACTCGCCAAGGTTCTTCACTGGCGTCATGCTGTTCAACACCATAGAAAGGAAACGTTCATCCGGGTGAAGATGGCGTCCTTCGTCCCAATCCACACCGATGGTACGGAAATACGCGCCTGCGCAGATAATCGCCAGGAGCAAGAAGAGCGTAACAAAAGCCCGCCAATCCACTTTGCCGCGTTTTCTGGTGTTATTTGTCCCGGGTGTGTCCATATCTCGCATAATTCTATGGTTTTACCAGAAAAACAAGAAAATCCTTTTCAGGGATTGACGACGCGTACATCGCGAAGGTTCCCGTTGGATATAACTGCTGCAGCTTTTCGACCGCTGCGCCGTCCAATGGGTGGATTAGAAACAGCTTGGAACCAAGCACATTTACTGTCTGCTCCAATTGGTCAGATGCGAGCGCCAGGTCCTGGTCAGGACGGTCAGCTTCAAGCGCTACCGCCCGCGCGTCCACCCAATAAGGATACCCTACCACCCAGGCATTCTGCGGAAAACCGGTGCTCAGCTCTGTCTGGCGGATGATATTCGCCATCTCAAAGCTGTTCCATGCGCTCTGACGGTAGTTTGCAGGATAATCACGAAAAGCCGCCTGGTAGTTTAGGCTGATGATAGCAAGAAAAACCAGACCGGTCACCACAAACCTGTAACTTTTACCGCGAGCTGGCGACCATGCAAATACCGCGCCCATCAAAGCCCGCAGCCCCACAGCCGACAGCACGCAAACCGGTATCAATGCTCCTAGCCCGCGGCTGAGTGAAGGATTCTCAAGTGGGAACGCTAGAGAGAGCACGCTTGGGAGCAGCAATAGCGGGTAAAGTGCCAGCAGCGCGGCTGCCCGCCAGTCTTTGTTGTTTCGCAGCTTAAGTAGTACCGCGCCAACGCCTAACACAAAAAACGCCGCGCTGAGCAAATCCAACCCGGGCTTCAGCGTCAAGCCATCCACCCAGCTGCTGCGGTTGGACCAGTTAGCGATCCCCAAAGCGCTCCACAGGTTCGTAAAAAATAGCGTCAGGGGGTGAGCGCTCAGCGCGGTTTCGTAATCGGAAACACGTGAAAGTATGGGAGCAAAATAGGCTGTGGGCTCGTTGGCAGCCGCGCGCAGAAGGGGTACGCTGACCACCGCGCCAACCAGAAGAGATTGCGCGAATGCAACCAATAAAAGCCGCCCGCCGCCTTGCTCCCGCTTAATCGTGAGCCAGAGGATGGCACATACCAAGGACGCCAGTGGAAAAATCAGGAAAACCTTGTTCGTCAGCAAGCCCAGACCCACAAACAACGCAGAGAGAAGTAAATTATTGGACTTGTGGGTGCTAAAGCCGCTGAACAGAAAGTAAAGCGCGGCACAGCCCAGAGGCAGGACCAGACCGGAGCCGAGCAGCGCGCGGGTCTGGATAATCTGCCAGAAAGACACCCCCAGCAGGAACACCGCCGCCAGACCGACCCAACGGTCAAAGATGTCCGCGGCAAGCCGGTAGATGAAGTACAGTGCCGCGAGATTAGCCAGCGCGTAAGCCAGTTTGAGCCCAACAAAGCCCGCCCGGCTGCCCGTTGCTAAAGAAATCAGCGCACCCCATAAATATTGAAGCGGCTCACTCACCAGGTTGCGCGAGAATGTAAGCGCGGGATTGCCTGCCAGGATGTCCCGGACAGTGAAAACATGGTCCACCTGACCACTAACCAATTCCGGGGGAACTTCCTGAAGCCGCGCGAATGAAAACCAGCCGACCACGGCGACGACGACGAGCATCGCGATAAACCAGAGCCTGTCCTCAATCAGCAGCGTCTGAATGCGGGCTGACACAGAGACGCGCTCCGGTCTATCCTTGGGGGATTTGTTCCACAAAGCAAACGTGGTAAGAATGATTGCAGTAATCCAGCAAAAAGTTGATGCCAGACCAAAACGCTGCGTACCAAAAAGCAGAAATGCAGCCGATGCAAGCACAAGACCAGGAATGAGCAGCCAGGTTCTCCCCGTGAAGAACTGCCATTTTCCGTGCAGTTCGTTCTGCAGAGGAAGTGACCACTCCTGCCTGCGCCAGGCCAGGAAAAGGCAGAAACCCGCCCCAGCGTAGAGCACCAGACTGAAGAAAGCCATCCTGTTGCTGGCGCATATCTGGGCAAAGAGCGCGAGAACAGCAGTCCCTCCGCAAAACCATGGAAATCTTCCCCTGCCAGACAATTCTTCAGCAGGCTCATCCTGTTGTTGTTCCAGCCCAGTATCCGTTGGTGTCCACCTGGAATCTGACTGAGCGTGCTGTTTCCCCGGGGTCAGCAGCGATTTCAGGTATTCAAGGATAGTGATATCCGTTTCATCGGACACAGGTCGGTTTTCCATAGCGGCAATATTGTTTCTCAGGAGAACGCTAGAGTTTTTGTTTACAGTATTTTAGCCCTGTAGAGGCTTATCCTGCAAATTTGGCGAACGAAACGCGGAAAGGTAGCCAATCTCTTTGTGCACCCGGTTGGCGTACAGCCGCACCTCAAAGCCAGCTTTCTGTAAGAAAGCGGCTAACGCGCCATGGTTCTGCCTCGCGTCCAGGTCGTGGTATTCCATCACAATTCTGCTCACTGCGTTTAACGTCTCTGGTTTAGCCGATAATAGTATTGGATATTCCGCGCCTTCACAGTCCAGTTTTAATAGGTCGATGCCTTGCGGGGTGAATTCTTTCCCAATCTGCTCAAGTGTGATAACTGGAATGCTCTCTGCGTTCTCACAGGCAGTTTCGGAAAATTGGGTTTGCGCCTGCAAAGGCTCATCGGTTGCGTCATCCAGGGTCATCGTTCCAGCCTGGCTCCACACGCCGGCGTTTACGGCGCGTACATTTTGTATGCCATTCAGCCGTAGATTTTCCTGAAGCAGGTTAAACGAGCGCGGATTGGGTTCAAACGCAAAAACCTGCCCCTGCGCGGCTCGCAGCGCGGCAAAGATTGTAAACTCGCCGATAGCCGCGCCGATGTCCACAATCGTCCAATTCGGCAAGATTTCTTCGCTGTAACGGGTGTAGAAGCGGTCCAGGAATGTTTCTTTGACTGACCAGGCGTCCATCCGGCTGCGAACCAACATGCGGGTATCTTGCCCGCGAAAGCGCAAGGCCACAGGTTCCAGGGCGGGCTGGCCGAGAAATAAACGCGCGAGACTGAGCCAATCGCGAAACCCGAAAGCCATTTCGAACAGTGACCAGGCGTAGTAAGACCACTTACGCAGGAAGCTCATGCGCTTTTCCTCGCGGCGAAGAAGGTGCAGGTGCCGTCCTCACAAAAAGGTGCGTCCAACAGGGGGCGCAAGCGCGGAAAACGGAGAAATGGATTTCCACGTCTTGGAAATAGAACCCACCTGCCGAAGAGTTTCTTCCAAAGCAAATTTGGTAAGCCCGCGGCATGCCCCCGTTCAAGCATGCGCATCGCCCGCACCGGGAAATAATTCCAGTGCTCCACATGGGCGAAGCCTGCTTTTTTCAAGCGTTCGGTCCACACATCCGGGTCGTCCAGGTTGATGTGCCGGGCAATTCGATTAAATAAGGCAGAATATCGGCCAGCCGCGCGGGGCAAACCAAGCTTTCGCAGAAGCATGCATCCCCACAGCTCAGTTCGAAAGCGCTGATTTGGCACTGCAAAGAAGAAAACTCCGTCACTTGTCAGCGCGCGGCAGATTTCATCCAGCACAGGCTGCACATCCGGGATGTGTTCCAGCACGGAATTGCTGACAGCGCATGGGAAGCTTTCATCCCGCACAGGCAGCGCTGCGCCTTGCGCCTGTACCAGCATCCGATAGACGCCTAAGGCCGCGGCTTCTTTGATTGGCGCATGCCAGGGGTCTATCCCCAGGCTGTTTGGGCCGATATCAAGTGCGGCAGCGAAGTTGCCGTCCCCGGCTCCGATGTCCAGAATGGGGGTAGGTATGTCCATCCGCGCGTACAGGCTGTGCTCTACGGCGCGCAGCATTCCCCGGAAGTAAGGCAAAG
>CAZPWL010000147.1:0-4317 GCA_964590535.1 uncultured Anaerolineaceae bacterium | reverse complement strand
GGATACCTGGCAAATTGCCATGCTGCTGCGCGGCGGATTCGCGCAGCAGAGCATCCGCAGCCTGCGCTACAGCCGCGAACTGAGCGCGCCGCCTGCGGTGGGCGCATTCCCCGCCGGCTTTTCCTGGCGGCCGGCGCTGGGGGAGGGCGAAACCCCGGCGCTGGTGGAACTGCACCGCGCGGCTTTTGGCACCCAAAACATGGATGAAGAGCAGCGCTTGGCAATCATGCGCTCGCCGGAATATTGCGCTGAGTTGGACCTGGTCGCGCTCTCGCCTGAAGGCCGGCTGGCCGCGTTTTGCATCGGCGGAATCTCCGTGGATGAGCCCGGGCTGGGTTACACCGACCCCATCGGGACGCGCCCGGAATACCAGGGGCTGGGCCTGGCGCGCGCGCTGGCGGAACGCTGCCTGGTGGGTTTGTTTGCCGCTGGGGTGCGGCGCGTTGAAACCGGCACCAGCAGCGAGAACCTGCCGATGCAAAAACTCGCGCAAAACCTGGGCTTTAAGCTGATGAGCGAGCAAATCTGGTTCTCCAAAGATGTTCGGGCGTAAAGAATTGAAAGGACACTATGAAATCACACGAAATCCTCTCCCGTGAGACAGTATTGACAGCGCACGCCTTTGACGTGGTGAAAGTCGGGTTCAGGCTGCCGGACGGCAGGGAACGCGCCTACGACCTGGTGGACCACGCCAACGCGGTGACGCTGCTGCCCGTGACGATGGACGGGGAAGCGCTGTTGGTGAGGCAATACCGCATTGGTTCTGAAGGTTTGATGCTTGAGCTGCCGGCGGGCGTGATGGACCCAGGCGAGCTGCCCTTGGAAAGCGCGCGGCGGGAGCTGCGTGAGGAAACCGGCATGGACAGCGGGGATTTAATCGCGCTGGGCGGGTTTTTCATGGTGGCGGGCTACTCCAATGAGTATATGCACGCTTATCTGGCGCTGGATTTGATGGAAGCGCCGTTGGAACAGGACGAGGATGAATTTTTGGAACTGGAGCGTTTGCCCGTCGCTGAGCTGTACCGGCGCGCTTGGGCTGGCGAGTTGGATGACGGGAAGACGCTGGTGACGCTGATGCTGGCGCTGCCGGGGTTGAGCAAGCGCTTCCCGGGGCTGCTGGCGGAGTTTGGCGGGTTGGGGTGAGAGTCAGGTAATAAACGGTCTGCCTTGTTCTCAGGGAGTTCCCGCTGCGAAGCCTCCTGAAATAACCAGCGAGAGATGCTGCCCGAAGCTCTCCTCAATTCAAGTTTTTTCTGTTGTCTGCAAGTTACCGACAATCTGGAGACCACGCCAGAACAGTGAGAGCGGATAGACCGCTGGTGTTGTGATGTCTGGAATTATTAGGCGGGGCATGCTTTTTCTGTGAGGCAGGCGCAGAGATGTTCGGGGTCTGGCAAGCTTTGCTTTCCCCGATAATCGTCGGCAGGTGTGCGCAATCCACGCGAAACTTCAGCATCAGGAAAGCATTTCCCAGAGAGATTCCGCGCCCTTACCAAAATCATAAGAATCCCCTCAGTTTTGTGAAAATAAGATACAATAAGTCAGGAAATTCAAGCCACTCCAGCGAGTGGTTGTTAACTGCGACCCAAAACAAGTTCCCGGAACAAAACCAGGGCAATTTAAGGAGAAAACGAATGAAACATCAGATGGTCATGACCGACGGCAACGAAGCGACAGCGCATGTCGCTTACCGGCTGAACGAAGTAATCGCGATTTACCCAATCACCCCGAGCTCGGGGATGGGCGAATACGCGGATCAGTGGATGGCGGAACGCATCCCGAACCTGTGGGGGACCATTCCCACCGTGGCTCAGATGCAGTCCGAAGGCGGCGCGGCTGGCGCGGTGCACGGCGCCCTGCAAACCGGCGCGCTTTCCACCACCTTTACCGCGTCTCAGGGTTTGCTGCTGATGATCCCGAATATGTACAAGATCGCCGGCGAGTTGACCTCTACGGTCTTCCATATCTCCGCCCGCTCTCTGGCAGCCCAGGCGCTCTCCATTTTTGGCGACCACCAGGACGTGATGGCTTGCCGCCAGACTGGCTGGGCGATGCTCTCCAGCGGCTCTGTCCAGGAAGCCCAGGACTGCGCCCTGATCAGCACTGCCGCCACCCTGCGCGCACGCGTCCCTTTCCTGCACTTTTTTGACGGCTTCCGCACCTCGCACGAAGTCAATAAAATTGAACGCATCGCGGACGAAGAGCTGCGGGCAATGATTGATGACGAACTTATCATCGAACACCGCAAACGCGCGCTGACCCCCGACGCGCCGGTTGTTCGCGGCACTGCCCAGAACCCGGATGTGTACTTCCAGGGGCGCGAAACCGTGAACAAGTACTACGATGCCGCTGTCGAAATCGTTGAACAGGAAATGGAAAAGTTCGGCAAGCTGACCGGCCGTCCATACCACGTCATGGAATATTACGGCGCACCCGACGCGGAACGCGTAATTATCATGATGGGTTCCGGCGCGCAGACTGCCAGCGAAACCGCGGAATTGCTCACCAAACAAGGTGAAAAAGTTGGCGTGATTTACGTGCGTCTGTACCGCCCGTTCTCCATGAAACATCTCATGGCAGCTCTGCCCGCGACGGTCAAGAAAATCGCGGTGTTGGACCGCACCAAAGAATCCGGCGCGCTTGGCGAGCCGCTCTACCAGGATGTGGTCAATGCCGTATCCGTCGCTTTAGATGAGGGCAGTGCGCCCTTCCAGCAGAAGCCGGTCATCATTGGCGGACGTTACGGGTTGTCCTCCAAGGACTTCACCCCCGCCATGGCCAAGGGCGTCTTCGACGAACTGAAAAAGGACCATCCCAAGCGCCAGTTCACCGTGGGCATTGACGATGATGTCACCCACCTGAGCATCGCTTACGACCCGACATTTGAGGCGCTTGGCAATGACGTCATCCAGGCTATGTTCTTTGGTCTGGGTTCCGACGGCACGGTTGGCGCGAACAAAAACTCCATCAAGATTATCGGTGACGAGACCGAAAACCACGCCCAGGGCTACTTCGACTACGACTCCAAGAAATCCGGCACAGTCACGGTTTCCCACCTGCGTTTTGGTCCCAAGCCGATCAAAGCCCCTTATCTGATTTCCGAAGGTGAAGCCACTTTTGTGGGCTGCCACCAGGTCAGTTTTGTGGACCGCTTCGACATGCTGAAATACGCCCGCAAGGGTTCGGTTTTCCTCCTCAACAGCATCTATGGTCCCGAGGAAGTTTGGGACACCCTGCCGAAGCAAATGCAGCGCGACCTGATTGCGAAAGAAATCGAATTCTACGTGATTGACGCCTATTCGGTGGCGGAAAAAACCGGCATGGGTCAGCGTATCAATACCATCATGCAGACCTGTTTCTTTGCTATCAGCAAAATCCTGCCCCGGGATGAAGCCATCGCGGCCATCAAGCATTCCATCGAGAAAACCTACGGCAAGCGCGGCGAAGCAGTGGTGAACAAGAACTTCGCAGCGGTAGACCAGGCTGTCGCGAATATGCACAGAGTTAAGCTGCCAACCCAGGTGACCAGCACCATCGAGCGCCACAGCCCGGTGCCCGCGAATGCGCCTGACTATGTAAAGGAAGTCATCGGCACCATCATTGACCGGAAGGGTGACTCTATCAAGGTCAGCCAGATGCCGGTGGACGGCACCTTCCCGACCGCGACCACCAAGTGGGAAAAGCGCAACATTGCCCTGGAAATCCCTGTGTGGGAACCCGATATTTGTATCCAGTGCGCGCGCTGCTCGTTTGTCTGCCCGCATGCTGCCATCCGCGTCAAGATCTACCCGACCGAGCTGCTGGCAAACGCGCCGGAAGGCTACAAATCCACCGCCTCCAAAGCCCGCGAATGGAAAGACGGCTATTCCTGGACTGTTCAGGTAGCGCCCGAAGACTGCACCGGCTGCGGCTTGTGCGTTCAGAACTGTCCTGGAAAGGATAAGACTGACCCGAACCGCAAGGCGATTAACCTGGCTCCGCAGCCTCCCATCCGCGAAAAAGAAATCAAGAACTGGGACTTCTTCCTGTCGCTGCCCATGCTGGACCGCACGACCATCTCCACCCATCTCATCAAGAACTCCCAGCTGCTCGAACCGCTGTTTGAGTTCTCCGGCGCCTGCGCCGGCTGCGGCGAGACCCCCTACATCAAGCTTGCTACCCAGCTGTTTGGCGACCGCATGGTGATTGCTAACGCCACCGGCTGTACCTCTATCTACGGCGGCAACCTGCCCACCACGCCTTACTCCAAAAATCTGGACGGGCGCGGTCCGGCCTGGTCGAACTCCCTGTTCGAGGATAATGCCGAATTCGGCATGG
>CAZPWL010000146.1:0-4345 GCA_964590535.1 uncultured Anaerolineaceae bacterium | reverse complement strand
GACCCGACTCTGCAATGCAGAAAGTGATTGCAAACAACTACAATGGCAGAATGGGTGCGGAGTGTACTCTGGTGATTGCCATACAAAGAAAAACCCCAGCCGCAAAATTTGCATCTATCGATTACGAGGCAGTCTCCTGAATTAGCCTCACAAGCTACGAGAGGGCTTACTAAGCTTTTACATTAGTTTCTTAATTCTTGCTCGAATGGCGCCAGTTGTTCTCTGGAACCTTTTTGCCATTTCGACAATCGTTGTTCCCTCCATATTCAACCTTATAAGGATTCTGTCCTCTTCTGCGGTCCACCTCTTGTAAGCATTCGCATATCGCAAACGTACTTTTGCGAAGCTGTAGCTTTTTAAGTGCGATGAAGCTGTCTTTTTCATTGCCTTTATGCATTGGGACTTTTGCAGCGTTTTGCCAGCCTTCAACGAAAAGTGGAGCACATTGACTCTTGCTGCAATATCTATTGAGTTTAGCAGCTGTTCATAAGGACGATTACCATAGTATACCCAGAACAAAAAACTTGCATTTGAGGCCACTAACTTTCGGATGGATTTCGCTCGTAATGAAGAGTCAATTTCGAATGCAACGACTATTCTTGCACCGGAGTACCAAACCACGTCAATGTGACCGTTGCGATGGTCCGTACAGTAATTACGTGCTACAAACTCCTTCTTAGACGTTAAGGCAAATCTTTCAGAGAGCGTTGAAATCTCGTTTTGAAGGAAGGAATGCAAATCACGTTGGGATGTTCTGGATTCTAAGCCGCGATAAATTATTTCATTAATAGAGATTATTATGTTTTTTTCGTTAAGGACATCTATCGTTTTCATCTAATTGTTTCTGTACTTTTCTGGTTGTGACACTTTTCGGTTTTGCTTTACTAAGAAGCCCACCGTCTCATCGTAATAAAAAAGGATTTATTCATTGTTACTTACATCCAATTGTCAATATTGTTTTGTAAATATGTGAAGAGCTTCGTAAATAAAATTTTGCTCTAAAGAATGTTAAATCCACCCATGAAACAACTATTGCGGATAGGACATATGATTTTCCTAAATGGCATCGTAGGAGTCCACAAGCACTACATCCACGCCAAAACCGATAAGATTAAGAACAAATAGGCTAATAATGCCCGCTCTCGAGAAAACATCCTTGACAACTATACCAAGCACTACCATGCAAATCACTAACACTGAATTCAGAATAGCCCATGCCCATGGAATAAATGCCCGGCGCCAAGATGGGATTAGTTTTCCTAAAATCCACTGTGACGCTATCCATACAACATCGATTATGTACAGCAAAATTAATAATTGGACAAAGTTAACGGGGGTTTGGCGATTAGCCTCAACCGATGATTCGCCACCAAGAAAAGTCAGAACGACTGATTGGATAATTATGGCCATCAAATCGTAGAACCAAACTAAGCCCGGCATCTTAAGGAGAGACTCGCTGAGCAAATGTAATTGATTTCCGACAAAGAATCGCATCGTAGTCAACAAAAAGATGGCCATTAAAAGAAGAGTTTCCAAATTAATGCCAGATGTGTGAAGCGACTCTCTCACAGGGGCAATCATCTCTTGATATGCTAGGGCGATCAAGAGAGTGATGAAAAACGATGATAGAAGGTTACGTTTTTCGATCTGTTGTTTGTTTGTGCTTTTGCTTGACTTGGTTGGCTTTTCTGGCAGCATAGTTCACCTCGTACCAGATAGATATTTCCCGGATAGAATTATTATAATCCCCACGAATGATCTGAAGGTAGAGGTTGCTCAAGAATACGCCAGAAATAGATATGCAAGTGATGAATTTTGAGGCTTCTTGAGAGCCCGGCAATAAATCTTCGATGAATCCTACGTCTAACCAACGAACCCAGCCTTGGCCGCAAATTTGCTCCAAAAGCAAAGACTCTGCGTCTATGGGGGAAGTCTCAGCTACCTCCGCCAAGCTTCTCATCCAGAAACGCGGCAACTTTTTCCAGACTGCGTTTTGATTCTGGCAGGATGGGGACCATTTGGAACACGTGGAACATGCCTTCCCAGCACTCCAGATTGATTTCCACCCCTGTCTGCTGTGCTTTTTCCAGAAATTGTCTGCTTTGCTCCAAAAGGATTTCGTGCTCGCCTACCTGAATGTTAATCGGGGGAAGGCCGTGTAAATCCGCCATCAAAGGTGAAACCAAGGGATTTGCGGGGTCATGTAAGCCGGCATAGTCCTTTGCGCAGGTATCAAGAATTTCCTGATTCAGAACCGGGTCCTGCACGCTGGTTTTCACTGGCAAAACCGAAAGATCCAACCAGGGGGAGAGACAAACCGCGCAAGCTGGCAGCGCTCTCTGTCCGTCCCGCAGCGCAATCAAGGCTGCCGCGGCCAGTCCGCCTCCGGCGGAATCGCCGGCAAACGCAATTTCTTCGGGAGCAAAGCCTTGGAGAAGCAGCCAATCCCAGGCGCTCAGGCAGTCATCCAGCGCTGCCGGAAAAGGATGCTCGGGCGCGAGGCGGTAATCGAGCGCCAGGACCTGCCTTTGGCAGGTTTTTGCCAGCCTGGCAAGGAATTCCCGATGAACCCGGGGCGAACCAAGCGTATACGCGCCTCCGTGGAGGTAAAGGATGATGCCGTTCCTGGCGCTGTTGGGATGGATAAGTTCCGCCGGAACGCCAGCAGCATCCACTCTGGTGATGCTGATGTCCTTTGGAGTTGGCAGAAGCGCGGTGAGCCTCTTAAGCCTGGCCCGCTGTTCTGGGATTGAGCCTTGAGCCCAACAGTACGCCCGTAGTCGTAGGACCCTCAGGGTAATTTTTGCCTGGAGACTGGACACATTCGCCTTAGGGCTTTCGAACGAGTAAGCGCTGCAGGTCCCCGACCACTTCCAACCCGGCGTTTTCACCAGCGCTGTCAAAGAGCAGCTCGCCCTGCAGCGTTTCGAGCGTCACGTGGATGGAGGCATTCAGGGTTTCAATTACGCGTTGGCCCATATCCAGGAGGGTGGGACCGCGCAGCGCCGCGCCTTCCGCGCGGTAGGCGTTCAGGCGCAGCCGGTGCGTGCGATTTCGCAGCACCCAGTCGACGTGCGTGTCTGAGATCTCCAGCGCTTCGATTTTGCTGTTCAAGTAGGTGGTGAAGCGGTGAAGTTTGCCTTCCTGCCAGAAGCCTACGATGAACCCCTTGAATGTATTCCCCAGCCAGGGAATCAGAGCTACCGAGGCGGTGATGCAGGCGCGTTGGTTCTGAAAATGATTGCTCTGGAACCATACCCACGCGGCGGGGAAGCTCTTCCCCCAATCCTTTTCCATGTAACCCCGTCCGCCGCTAAAATCCATCTCCTTGCCGTTGAGGTTCAGTTTGCCTTGCAAGCTGTGGTCAAAGCTCAGGACGCCGTGGTAGCACTCCATCCCCGGCACCCAGGCGAACCAACCCATAACGCCCGGCAAGAGCCAGGTGACAGGCCAGGGGTTGAAAGGCCCCAGCGCAATTTCACCGCTGAGCTGGCATTCGGGGTCATTCAGATCTAATTTCAAATGGTGGCTGTCGAACTGGTTTGCGCCGATCTGGACAGAAAAACGTTTTCCGTCCCCCTGAAAATCCCGCAGGGGAAAGTTGACATAAGCGGCCGTCCCTTCCACGCCGTCCAGAACCTGGACGAAGCCGTGGGCATCCTCTCCGAGGATCACGCCGGGAATAATCGCGAGCTTATGTTTCTCGTCCGCGCTTACCAGCTTATAGTACCAGCCTTCAAAGAACGGCGGCTTCCGGTTCAGGCCGTGATAGATAGCTGGGTTTAGTGCGGCTGGACGGGTCATTCTGCGGTTCCTTGACGTTTGTTGGGCGTGGGGTTGCGAGATGGTTACTGCTTGGATTTTAACATGAATTTCCAGGGGATTAGATGATTATGAGGTGCTTGTACCCTTCGGGGTGTTTGCCTCTGCTCGCGCAGCGAAGTTACGACTGAGCGCTTTGTGGGTTTCCTTGGCGAGCGCTGGCTAGACAAAAAACACACGCCGGAAGGCAAGTGTTTTTTAGTAGCGGGGAGCCGACCTGCACCCTTCAGGGCGTTCGAACGACTGACCTCCGGGTTATGAGGCTGACTTTTCTAAACAGCGCCTTCGTCTCCCTCATCTGCAACCAGCTTGAGGCCACCAAAAATATCGACCTGTGTGCCTTCACGATCACCAGTTTCAACAGGGACGCCTGGCGATCAACGATGGGGAGTTTCAGACAGAACCAGGCTGATCTGCTTCTTATCCAATTCGTCTTTGTTATAATGTCCATTACAACACCAAACCAGTGTGGAAAAATGGACCCCTCAACAATCTTCGAAAAGCTTGATAACATCCCTCCGAA
>CAZPWL010000145.1:0-4355 GCA_964590535.1 uncultured Anaerolineaceae bacterium | reverse complement strand
ATTGACCAAAATGGCAGAAATGATTTTCTGTGGGCGGCAATACAATCAATTTACCGAAATTAAACTTTTGCAATTTTCTGGAATTTTCCATTTCTCAAGCCTGAGAGCTTACAGAGGAATTGGCGGAGATATTGAGGCCTGCATGATACGCAGAAAAACAAGCCACTACTTGTTCTCGCCGTGACAAGAGAGTTTCGTAGTGCTGGCAGCCTCAGTTCGCGCTCGGCTTATCATCCCTCTCGTCGAAAAATGCCTCAACGCAAGCAATACTTGAGGCTCAAGGGATCAAAGCCGAAACTTATCAACAAATCTGCCGCCTTTGTCCTGTAGCGCAGAGAACATTCCCACATACCCGCCAATCTTGGCGAAACAACTTCCCCAGTTCTCCTCTTCAATCAGGTCGAAGATATCCTGGAAAACAAGCGCTTCTTCCTTGCTCCCCACTCTTTCGGCGTAGGAATGTAGCCTCGGCACGATTGTGTCCCGAATGGTGAAATTTGAAATTCCAACGAACTCGCGATATTGCTCTGGGTTGTTATTGGAAAACAACTTCAAGAATTTCGTCGGATTTTCAAAGAACTCCTCGTTTTTCACGTCTTTCATGCGGCTGTAGAGCTTGGCTACTTCAGAGGTCGGTACTGACTTTTCATAAACCAGATAACGAATAATCTGGGCCTTAATCCGGAAGAAGACTCTTTCTAAGTTTATTCGATACATCTCCGGACTCTCGCTTAAGACGCTGAGGGGTAAAGACAGATCACAATTCAGAAGTTGCTCGTCTGGCGCTTTCTCCTTATTCTGGAAGTAGAATTCCGTAGCGCTCAGCCTGTCTGGTCCCAAGGAAATTTCTACCAGAAACTCCGCGAGTTCTTTAGGGATGCCATACTTTTGGCGGGAAAGGTTGACAACTTCTTTCCTGTCGCTGTACTTGTCGGTGTACTCCGGTAAGATGGTGTGGAAGTTGCAGGGCAGCGTGCGTTTGCCTTCAATGTTAGTCCGGATAATCGCCGTATAATTCGGCAAATTACAGATATCTTGGAAATTAAAATGCGGGAGAAATTGGCTTTCCATGATATTCGCGTCGTCAATTCCCAACCGGAAGGAGATCAGCGTGCCCACGTTGCCAAAGATTGCCTCACGGATATTTTGTTCCCGCACCTGGCTGATGAATTGGTTGGCGAGCACGAGTCCCAGTCCGAACTTACGGGCTTCTGATAGCAGAATGGAAAAATTTTCAGTCGCGATGTTCTGGAACTCATCCACATACAGATAAAACGACGAGAGCTTTTTGCCTTCCTCCAGGTATTTCCTTCGCTCCATGAAAGTGGTGTTAAATTTCGCCATTAAAATCATCCCAAGCATGGACGCGCTCGCTTCTCCTAACAAACCCTTGGAGAGGTTTACCAACAATATTTTCTTATTTTCGATGATGTCGGCGAAATTAATCGTGGAAAACGGCTGACCAAAAATGAGCGAAACACGTGGGTCATTAGTAAACTCGCTGAGTTTACTGGAGAAGAAATCGCCATACATCCCGCCATCGCGAGATACCGCCTGATAATCCACCTTTGGCAGCTGGTTCGTGACCCAATCCTGAAGGACGTGGTTCTTCCACTTCAGCGGCATCCACCGCTCCCAGTAATCGGGTTTTAGAAAAATATTGTTAGCCTCCAGGATAGTGCCAGGGTTCTTGGTGTCGGAACTTGCCAGGAGCAGGTTGTTTTGGATGTGAGTAAAAAAGACGGGTCCAGCATAACCACCATCTTTAATATCGTAATACTCAAAAACAAATCGCTTCAAAATCGCGCGGATTTCCTTGATAACTGCTTCGCGTTCATCGTCATGCTTAACCTCAAGCATGTTAAACCCCACAGGAAACAGGGTGTCGGATGGATTGAGCAAGACAACATCATTCTTGCGTTCTTCCGGTATCAGCCCAAGCAAGTCATCGTAGAGTTCGCCGTGCGGGTCAATTACAGCCAGACCGTTCCCTGCTTTCATATCAGAAAGAATCATTGTCTTCATCAGGGTCGTCTTTCCGGTACCCGTCTGTCCGATAATATAGGTATGCTGACGGCGGGTAGCTTCAGAGACGAACAAATCCTGCTCAAAGCCCAGGAAATGATTGCGTCCCATCAAGATGGACCCTTTTTTGTTCTTGACTGGCTCAATCATCTCGCGCGGTAATGCTTGTTCTTCCATATAGTGGGTTGCAATGCCGGGCAGGTTCTCCTCGATGTTTAGCGGCAGGTAAAAAGCGCTTACAGCTTCCTTACCGTCAAACAAATACCTCAATCTGGGTGTCTCTTGGTCGGAACCCTCAACTGGCCACGGCCTCTGAGATAATGAACGCATATTTTCGATCAGGATTGCCTGTTCGATGTCTGCCTGGGGGCGGGCAACATCATAACCGCCAAAATGCAGCGTGTGATTGTTTTCAGCTCCACTCTGCCCAATCGGCTCCGTAATTCCCAAGCCAATCATCTCCAGAATTATCCTGTCCAACATGGACTCGGATGCTACCGTAAATGTCAGGTAAAAAGGCGCGTCCTGCAGCGTCAGATATTGCCTGAGCAGCCCATCAATGAGGATGTTTGCTCGAATCTTTTGGATTTCCATCATGGAATCGTCGCGGCGCATGCCGTCTTCGATAAATTCGATTTGCTCTGAGAGCGTTCCTTTTTCGCTTTCAGAAAAGACAGTGGGTTTGAGGAGTGTGGTCAGTACGGTTTTACTGGAGCCTTGAAGCAGCGCTTTCAGGACCCTTGGGAAACCCTGCTTTGGTGTCACGTAGGGGTGAATGTAATTGACCAACTTCGGTTTTTCCTCGCGGTCGGGGCCGCAAGGCTGCATAAAGCCAACCGACCGCTGTGGGACCAATGTTCCGAGGGGAATGCTGTCTTCCCTGCGGCGGATTTCGGCGAAATTTCCATTTGTCCACTGGATGGGATTCAGGAACTGCTGAAGTTCATCGATAGCGTCGATTTGCTTCCAGGAGTATTCGTTAAAGGAACTCCCCAAGAGCGGTTTAAGCACAGTGGCCAGCTGGGTGACTTCGCCGCGGACGTCTGTCTTCGACCTGTCCAGGAGTATCTTCACCAGCAAGGCAACCTGGATGTCGCCCATTGAGTAGTTTTGCTGATTGGGTTCAATGATGTAGCGCAGGGCATACGTGACCTCCCGCTCGGGGTCATAGAGCAAATTGATGAAACGGGCTGAGGCCTGTTGGTGTTTGAGAATGAGATAATCTGGATCCGCGCCATGCTTTTTTGATCTGACAGAGGTCAGTCTGAAGCCAAAAAAGCATTCTTTCCCTTGCGCTGTCATTTTTTGTACGATTGCGATAGCTGCCATTCCTACTCCCTCCACGTGCAAAGCTGAAAACCACCTGTCTCAATTTTACCAGACCAAGCTCTGAGAGAACGATAAACCCGACAAATGTGTGGCTCAATCCATCGAATTTGGTCTCAAAGCTCCTTGAGCTTGTCTTTCTACTCAGAAAAAAATATTAAGATACCCGCCTGCGTTTACTCAAATCGCGGTTTACGGAAATAAGGCATGGTGACAAGGTGGAAAGCAACGCTCTCTTTGCCGGGAGCACCGGGTTTGTTTTCCAGAAACGCCTTGATTTTTTCCTTCAAGATGGGATCTTCTCCGCAAAGAAGCTGAACCCAGTTATCTCCCTCCCTCAGGTCGTTTACCCCCACGCTTTCGTACAGGCGCGAAATAAGCGTGAACACCGAATCCAATTCCAGCTGCATTTCATCCGCAATCGCGTCGCGTTCCATGCTCATCACGAAAGCCAGCCGGACTTTGAACTGCCCAGCGCTGCTGAGAAAGCCAGACGCCTCGCTTTCTTCCAGGACAACACAGTTTTTGGGAAGCGTCAGACCGAGCCTGGACGCTGATTTTTCCACACCTGGAGTGATAAGCTTGAAGCCTGCTGAACATTCCCGCGCCGCCCAGGCCAACGACACCTTTGCTTCGGACTTCAGGAGGTACCCGGCGAAAGCTGATATCTGGAAGAGATGCAGCGCTTCCTCATCAAGCTTCTGGCTGATGGCAATGACCTGGGTCTTTGTGGAGCATTCCTGAACGCGTTTCAGCAGGGTTGGCAGACTGCAGGCTTCCTCGCCGTTATCCAGGTCCACGATGACAAAATCTACCGGCATGGGGGACTGGGCGAGCAGTGCTTCCAGTTGCGCGTAGGTTTCTAATTCAGCGACGACCCGTGTACGCCAGTCCCGCATGAGGAGGGAAGCGTTCCAGCTGCGGCTGAAGGGGTCGCTGTCGAGGATGGCAACGCGGAGGATTTGCTTGGCAAGTTGGTTCATGAGGGTGGGATCTCTCCTGAT
>CAZPWL010000144.1:1542-4398 GCA_964590535.1 uncultured Anaerolineaceae bacterium | reverse complement strand
CCAGACATTGGTCCGGGTATTTCAGCGCCCAGTTTTTCAAACCCCTTTTCAAGCGATTGATACAAGTCAGCTGCATCCTGGTTCATTGTTTCCTCTGTCTCCGCGACTATTAATCAACAATCTCGATAAGCGGTTCGATGATAATTTCCGATTTTACAGAGTTGGCCACCAGGCTGTACTTCTGGGCGGCTTTTAGCGCGCGTTCGGTGCGGGACAAGACCAGCTCGCGCGGTTCGCCCCCTGCGGATATCTTGATGTGAGGCCAGTATCTGAGATGCGTGAATATTTCGGTACGATCGAGCTCAATCAACTTGGTGCCTTCCACGCGGCATTCGTAAGCGATGAGCTTAAGCTTAAAGCGCTCCGCTGCCCAGATGAACATCAACATCACGCACGTATTGGCGGCAGCCACAAAAGCGTCTTCCGGGGTGAACACACCCGCGTGCCCTTCTGCCTCAGGGGGAGCTGAAAAATCCATCTCCGGCCCGTTGCCCATGACAAGATGCCCCCAATGCTCGCCCTTCCAGCTGGTGGTAGTGTGATACACTGCGGTTTTAGCCATTCTGTCCTCGATCATTATTCCAAAAACTTTTGTAAGCCTCGTCAATCGCGGCTATTGCGGCGGTCTCCAATTGCGGAGCGATGGGATTATAAAGCCTGACAGCGCTCATAAGCTCTTCCAGGGCTGTTTTGGATGGGCTTTTTCCGTTGTCCGCGAATTCCTGAAAAATCAACGGGAGCGCCACAAATGTCATTTCCTGGCCGTCCACCAATAACTTCTGGATGGGGATGCCCGAGCCGCAGGAGCACGTCGCCTGGATGGGTTCCGGTTTTTCTTCTGGCGCGTTCGCGGACGGAATGAACTGCCCCTGTCGGCGGCTCCAGGGCTTGCCAAGCAGCATGTCCACCTTTTCCGCGGCTTGCTCGGCAATCACATCCACCAACGCGAGGCCGTTTTGGTCCAGGTGGCGGCAGCCTGTCGGTTCTTGCAGTCCTTGTTCTTTAATCAGGTCTGAAACCACAATCCCTGCCGCGGGTGTGTTGGAGTACTTTTCTGTTGCCCTGTAAGCGCAGCGCTTGTCACAGCCGTCAATGGCAATGGTTGGATAAAACTTCGCGAAAGCGCGGTCTCCTTCGCCGCCAGCCAAAAAAAGCGGGAGGCAAATCGTCACAGTTTCGCCTGGGCGCAGCTCCTCCAACACCTTCAGAGCAGCTAAGCGGGAAACAGTGCCTTCAGGCATTTCCTCCCCCGAGCAGGAAATGATGCCAACTTTCTTTTGCGCTAACTCAGGCATTATCTCCTGCCTTTCCTGTCAGTTCATCCACGGTCTCATCAATTTGTTTCGCTAACTTGTTTGCCAGTTCCAAACCGGCATCATTCAGTTCCGCGATGCCTTTGGGTTTCAGGTCGCGGTTGGCGCGGTAAATTTCCATGGAGTTGAAAGAACGACTGACTTTCCCGCCGGATTCCCGAACCATTTTTGTGGCGCAAATGAGCGCGCATCCATCGATGCTGATCACCTCCGCGTCCACGAGGGCGGTCTGCGCTTCTTCGTCGCCCAGCACGAGCAGGGAAAGCGGAATAATGCGGGTATCCTCCGGCCGGTCATCTTCAGTAACCTGATAAGCAGCTTCGCGCGTGATTGTGCCGAATGGTTTTCCAACGCCGCTGCAAGGGACGATAACTACCTTTTTAGTTGCCATCATTTTCCAGCTCTTTCGCCGCGTCGCTTTGAATTTTTTCGAAGTATGCTTCGGGACTCATCAAATTATGACGGATGGATTCCCAGTTTTCGGGGTTTAGCTCACAGACCCAACCTTCTTCGTATGGCTGGCTGTTTACTTTTTCCGGAGCGGTGACCATGTCTGGATTAACCGCGGTGATGACGCCGTCGACCGGACTATAAAGGTCCTGTGCGGTCTTAATGGTCTCGATGGTGAAAAGTATTTCCCCGGCCGCCAACCGCGTGCCAACAGGACGTGTATCCACAAAGGCCATGTCGCCGCTGCGCTGTTGTAAATAATCGGATAGACCAACCCGCAGGGTGCCATCCTGATCCAGAACCCACAAGCCTTCTTCTGTGTAGAAGCGGTCGGTACGAACTTTAAACGTAAATTTGTCAATCGTGAACTGAAAATTGTCGGACATCTTACCTTGCCTTATGCTTTTTTTGGTTGCGAATGTTTGCTGGCAGCGGCAAAAAACAAGCAGCGTCCACCAGATTGAATTGTCCGCACTGTCTTGGTCAGGCCGCTTTCAGCCAGGCAGCCACTTCTTCATCAGAAGGGATGCGGCCTGCGGATACGACTTTGCCGTTGACCACCAGGCCAGGTGTAGCCAGGATATGGTAGGACATGATGTCCTCCCGGTTGGTGACGTGCTCAAATTCCGCGTCAATCCCGTTCGCTTCCGCGACACGGCGGGCGGTTGCTTCCAGGTTCTGGCAGTTGCGGCAGCCCGACCCAAGAATTTTTATGTTTAACATTTTTGCTCCTTTATCGATATATTTTCGGTGATTGGTACATTTTTGGCAGAACACTTTGGACACGGGCAGTGGCTGGATTCTGTAAATTCCGGCGTCTTGGTGACCCCAGTCATTGCTTGCACCACATCCAACGCCGTGAAAATCTCCGGTTTACTCACAGAGTAGTAAACATTCCAGCCCTCCCGGGTGATTTCCACAAGACCTGTTTCGCGGAGCACCGCAAGCTGCTGTGAAATATAAGCCTGGCGTAAGCCCAGATGGGCTTCGATGTGGCACACGCACTGCGGGCCCTCCCGCAATAACAACAGCAGTTGTATGCGGGCAGGATGTGCCAGGGCTTTGAAAAGTTCCGCCTGGTCGTTATAGATGT
>CAZPWL010000144.1:0-1442 GCA_964590535.1 uncultured Anaerolineaceae bacterium | reverse complement strand
CGTTTTTTCTGATAAACATCAAAGGCGACCGCGATGAGAAGGACAGTGCCTTTGACCACCGTCTGAGAAAAGTCCGGGAAGCTGGCCAGCTGCATGGCGTTGTTCAGCACGCCGATAATCAGGATGCCGACCATCAGCCCGAAAATGGTTCCCTCACCGCCCTTAAAGCTGACACCACCCAGCAGCGCGGCCGTGAGACAGTCAAATTCAAGGCCTTGCCCGGTGATAGTCTGACCCGCGAAAACCCGGGAGAGCAGCAAGATGGTGGTGATTGAGGAGACAAAGCCGCAAATCATGAACAGGATTACTTTCATCTTATCCACATTCACCCCTGCCAGGCGGGCGGCTTCTTCGTTACCACCCAACGCGAAAACCTTCCGCCCAAAGTAGGTTTTCGTCAGGATGAAAGACCCAATCAGCGCGACAATCACCATGACAATGACCGGAACAGGGATACCACCCACGTAACCCTGACCAAACCAGCGGAAGGCATCCGGGAAGCCCATGATATTTCGGGAGTGATTGATGATGTATCCAAAACCCTTGAAAATCGCGGATGTTCCCAGCGTAATAATTAATGGCGCGATTTTTAGCTTGATGTAGAGGAAGCCGTTTATCGCCCCAAGACCAGTCCCAACTAACATGATGAGCGGTATGGCGGTTGAAAGCGGCAGTTTCCAATCGGCCATCATAATGGCCAGAAGGACGTTGCTGAAAACGATCTGCGACCCAATAGAAAGGTCTATGCCGCCGCTAATCATCACAAACATCAAGCCGACCGCGCTGATCCCGGCAAAGGAAATCTGCCGCACGAGGGTGCGTATGTTCCCGAAGGTCATGAAATTTGGCGCGATGAACGAGAACAGGACCAACAAGAACACCAGGATTACAAAAGGAACATTCTTTTTCATCACAGCGGCAATCTTGCCGCCAAGATTATTCAAAACTTCAGAGCGATTATTCATTCAGCTTCCCTCCGGCGATTAATTGGTCCCCGACGCAAGGTCGAGTATATAGTGTTGATTGAAGTTTTCCTTTTGGACTTCCCCGGCCAGTTTCCCTTCACACATGACGAGGATGCGGTCCGACATGCCCAACAATTCTTCCATATCTGAGGAAATCATCAGGATGGTCTTGCCAAGCTCCGCCAGTTCGGTCATCAGGTGGTAAATTTCCTGCTTTGCGCCGACATCAATTCCCCGGGTAGGCTCATCAAAGATGATGATGTCTGATTCAGCCGCCAGGGATTTTGCCAGGACAACTTTCTGCTGGTTCCCACCGCTCAGATTAATGACCTGCTGTGTCAGGCTGGGAGTTTTAATATTGATGCGTTCTTTGTAATGACCCGCGATTTCTTCTTCTTTCTTAGTGTCCACCACGATGTTGTATTTCGATATTTTTTCCAGGATGGGGAAAACAATATTCCATTTTACGGACATATA
>CAZPWL010000143.1:0-4398 GCA_964590535.1 uncultured Anaerolineaceae bacterium | reverse complement strand
CCCCAATCGCGCGTGTAGGGTAAAAGGGGTTCCGGCGCGGACCACTTCAAGTCTTCAGGGTCATAAATGCTGCCCTTGATCGCGGGGAATGGGCCTTGGCTGCATGCCAGGTCAATGCTGGTTAGCATGCTGTGGTAACGGATAAACTCCATCACCTGGCCGGCAAATTCCAAGGATTCTTCCGAGCCATAGCGCACGCCGGCATGGTACATCAAGTCCGCCAGACCCATGATGCCCAGTCCGATGCGCCGGGCGTTCAAAGCCGATTTTTTCAGCTCAGGTACGGCTGGCACGTACGCGTTTTTATCCACCACATGGTCCAGAAAGCGGGTGGCAAGGACAGTGGATTCGCGCAGTTTTTCCCAGTCCACTGTTCCATCGGGGGCGCAGTGCGTGGCAAGGTTGACAGAGCCAAGACAGCAGTTCTCGTACGGTCCAAGCCACTGCTCGCCGCAGGGGTTGGTGGCTTCCAGGTCGTATAGATGAGGGACCGGATTGGAGCGGTTGGCCGCATCGAGGAAAAGCGCGCCAGGTTCGCCGTTGTGGTGCGCCTGGGCAACGAACTTTTTGAATAATTCGCGGGCGCTAACTGTTTTGTAATTGCGTATAGGTAATCCTGCGCGCTCTGCGGCTTCCAGGGTGCCAGAGAAGCTTTTATAAGCAGGCGCGCTCACATCCGGGAAGCGCAGCTCCCAGGGCGCGTCTTGCTCGACAGCACGCATGAACGCGTCGGTGATTGCGAGGGAGATGTTGAAATTCGTAATCGCGTTTTCGTTGGTCTTGCAGCTGATAAATTCTTCGATATCCGGGTGATCGACGCGCAGGATGCCCATATTGGCGCCGCGGCGCGTCCCGCCCTGGGCAATTTCGCCAAAGGCGTTGTCGTAGACTTTCAGGAATCCCACCGGACCGGTAGCCTGACCGGAGGATGTTTTTACAATCGCGCCTTTAGGCCGGATGCGGGAAAAGTTGAAGCCGTTTCCACCGCCTGTCTGTTGGATGAGCGCGGCGTTGCGCAGCGTGGTGAAAATACCGTCCGAAGCTCTGCCCATATCGTCGGAGATGGGCAGCACAAAGCAAGCAGCCAATTGCCCGAGCGGCGTGCCAGCGCCGGTAAAAGTCGGGGAGTTTGGGAAAAAGGACTTGGACACCAGCAGCTGGTAAAATGCTTTGGCTGTTTCCAGGGGGGATTCCTCGGTTTCAACATCGGCAACGTGCCAGGCAATCCGCCAGAACATCTCTTCAACGCTTTCCACAGGTTCGCCGTCATCCCCCCTGCGTAAATACCGCCTTGTAAGAATCTGGCGGGAATTTTCGCTCAGCGTGATCATGGGTAAATCAGGGGGCATTGGGGGGGTGGGCAATAGACCCGCGGGTGGGGTTGATGAGTGTTCCATTAGATGTCCTTACTTAGTTTCTTCGGAAAGCAAATGGTCAATTTCGTTGCGGACGACATGCAGATCATCCATCCGCAAATAAACAATCGCGTAACGCACGTAGGCAATGTGATCCAGTTCCTTTAGACCTTTAATCGCCAGGTCGCCTACGACACGGGAATTGATTTCGGGGCGTCCCTTTTTCTGCAATTCAGATTCAATCGTGCTTGCCAGCTGGTCCAAAGCTGCCGCGGAGACCGGACGCTTGGCGCAGGCGATGCGTAGTCCCTGCAGCAGTTTTTCGCGGCTGAATTCTTCACGCGTGCCGTCGCGTTTGATTAACATTGGGGTAACGAGAATTGCGCGTTCCATGGTGCTGAAACGCTGATGGCAGGAGGAGCATTCCCTGCGCCGGCGAATTCCGCCGTGCGAATCTTTGGTCGTGTCGATGACCCTGGAATCAGGATACTGACAAAATGGGCAATTCATCCCGCTCTCCTTTGCAAATCTACCCCAATATATGGTGGTGCGGATAGTATTATCCCCCACCTGTCTGGTTCTGAAATTTTAGCACGGTTTATGCACTGGGGCAAGAATTCCAAAACAATTTACCTTAAAATTTGACAGACTTTAAGATTTTGCGAAAATTCGGCTGCCCGAACCCAACAGCACAAAGACAAATGCGCTCCCCGACTAAATTCGGCGATTTTTTCTCGTTGAAAAATACCTTGCGCGTGGTTTGCTAACTATTTGCCAGCAATAGCGCAAAAATGTTGATCTCATTAAAACATCGTAAGGAATCAATGGTTGATTTGTGGGGCGGCAATTGGCTTTTTAGGAGCAAAGAGCCATCACGCTGCGGACTGGCTGTGTTCCTTTCAGGGTAACATTTAGGCAAGGTCGGGACTCCGGGCAAGGCTTCAGCAGCAAGGTCGCGCTGCTGTGTTTGGCCATGGATAGCTTAAAAAGAAACTGCCCGTCGTCCGCGTGAGATTACGGGCGGGCAGAAAAAGAATCATGCCTGCATATCATTGAATGCGGAATGCTAATTCTTATCAAGCGCCACAGCGCGGCTCCAAGAGGCTGCTCTCACAGACCGGCTTGCGTCCGCTTCCTTCCTCCGAGTTTGACCAGGGAGGAAGGAAGACTGTACGCAATTTGCGCAAGAGGAGGTCAGGCGCGTTTATCCGTTTTGACTGCCCTGTTGGTCGCGGCGCTTACGCAGGAAGGTTGGCACATCGATATCCGCGCCGGAAGCGTACGAGTAATTGTCAACAGGTGCCTGCGCCTGGGGCGCGGGTTCCTGGCGCTTGGGAAGCTCTCCAGCTGTTACCTTCTCCTGTTTTCGGGGAGGCGCGCTGCGAAAAAATGTGTTGCCCTCCACCTCTGCAGGAGTACTTGCGTGATCAAACCCGGTGGCTATGACGGTGATGCGCACCTTGTCACCCATGGACTCATCGACCACGGCTCCAAAGATAAGGTTGACATCCGGATGCGCGGTCTCTTTGATGATATCCGCGGCTTGGTAGACTTCATAAAGCGAGAAGTTTGAACCGCCGGTCATATTGAAGATGATGCCGCGCGCGCCATTGATGGTCACGTCCAGAAGCTGGCTGGAAATAGCCTGTCCAGCGGCAATCCTGGCGCGATCCTCGCCCGATGCTTCACCCACTGCCATCAGCGCAGCGCCGCCTTCGGACATAATCGTGCGCACGTCCGCGAAGTCCAGGTTGATCAGCCCGGGAACGGTAATCAGTTCGGAGATGCCCTGAATGCCCTGGCGCAGTACGTCGTCCGCAATACGGAAAGCGTCTTGCAGAGCCACGTTCTTGGTGACAATCTGCAGCAGACGGTCATTGGGAATAACAATCAGGGTATCAGCATGCTCTTTCAGCCGCATGGCACCTTCTTCAGCCGCGCGCGAGCGGTGGTTGCCTTCAAAGCTAAATGGCCGGGTGACGACGCCAATCGTGAGCGCGCCAATTTCCTTGGCAATCTGCGCCACAACCGGAGCCGCACCGGTGCCGGTTCCGCCGCCGAGACCAGCGGTCACAAAAACCATATCGCTGCCTTTAAGCACCTCATACAGCTCTTCGGCGGACTCTTCCGCGGCTGCCTGTCCAATTCTGGGATCACCTCCCGCGCCAAGACCGCGGGTGGATTTATCGCCGATCCTGACGCGGGTCGGCGCGCTGGATTTTAGCAGCGCCTGGGCATCGGTGTTGATGGCGATGAACTCAATCCCGGATAAACCTTCGGCAATCATACGGTTGATGGCATTACAGCCGCCGCCGCCGACGCCTACCACCTTAATTCTTGCATTTACTTCAGTCTGTTTAGCATCCATTTCGTTTCTCCTCTTGACAATTAATTATGGTAACAATTTTCCAAACCAACTCTTTATCTTGTCCGCTTTGACATCGAGTGGTTTTTTGGTTTTTCCAGAATGCTCACTTGCAAGCTGGTTAGACTCACTCATCAGAATTGCCCACTGCAGCAGTCCTACGCTGGCGGCAAAGGCTGGGGAACTGATCTGGTCGGTCAGTCCCACCATTTTTTCCGGTTTCCCGATTCTGGCAGGCAGCCCGGTAACGCGGGTCGCCAGCTTGCGGATGCCCGGCAGAAGACTGCCGCCGCCAGTCAGAACGAGACCTGCCGGCAGCATCCCATCGTACCCGGAGCGTTTTATCTCTTTGTGGACGAGCATGAAAATTTCTTCCACGCGGGCTTCGATAATATCGGTAAGTTCGCGCCGGGCAACTTTGCGGCTCTGTTCCGAGCCAAATGAAACGATATTAAAGCTCTCGTCCTCAGGAATCTCTTCCAGCACCGCGTAGCCGTGGTGAAGTTTGACCTCTTCTGCCACTTCAACGGGCAGCCTGAGCCCTTGCGCAATGTCCGATGTGACATGACTGCCGCCAACGTTCAGCACGTTCGTGTACCAAACGTCTCCGTCAATATAGATTGCCAGGTTGGTCGTGCCGCCGCCCAAATCCACAACTGCCACGCCCATCGCGCGTTA
>CAZPWL010000142.1:0-4579 GCA_964590535.1 uncultured Anaerolineaceae bacterium | reverse complement strand
GGAAGTGAATAGAGGCAGCGTTTGGGTTTGTACTCAAGACCCACCACGCGCAGCCCGCGGCTCTCAAAGCTTGGAAACAAGGCGCCTGTCCCGCTGCCGACCTCAAGGATTTGCTCTCCGGGTTGTGCGTTCACCTTGCTGAGCAAAAATTGGCGCAGTTTTGCCGTCCAGAGCGCCTGAAGAACATAGCGGGAGTGCCAGGTGTGGATGTTCATGTTAAGCCTGGTAGCGCTGCTTCCATATCTCGCGCCAAGTGTCGGTCAGGATGTTCCCAAGGTATTTATCGTAGACTGGCAGCGTCCGCAGTTCGCCGTTTGGGGCGACTTCGAGCGTGACAAATTCAGCTTCCAGGCTTGGCGCTGCAGTGAAGCTTTGCTCCGGCAAGGCAGCCCGAAGGTCAAGCGGCAGCGGCAAGTCGTTTATCATCGGGAGGCCGGTTTCAAGAACCGCTGCTTCCGCCTGCGCGATTACTGGAGACGCGTCAGCGCTCAGCGGAATGAGCGTGAAGGCGTTCACTCCGAAAACCTTGAGCTCCTCAATCGTATTTCGGGTTTCGGTATCCGGATGAAGAAGCAGCCCGACGCAGGTGTACAAATCCAGCGGGAGAATTTCCCGCAGCGCGGAGAGCAGAAAATCGTCGCCAGGCTGATAAGGAACAAAAAGATGGTCAAGCCCGCTTTCAATCAGCTTGCTCACATAGGATTCATCGTTCAGTTTACGGCCGCGGCTTACCAGTCCAGTTACCAGTCCTAGTTCTTCACAATAAGCCAGCAGTTCCGGCAGGTCAGCGCGCAGGGTGGGTTCGCCTCCCCAGAAAACGATGTGCGGAATGCCGGCCTCAAAGGCTTTATGGATGACCTTCTTCCATCCCTGAGTATCCAGTTCATTTTCCAGCGGTGCAGACTCGGTCTGCGCTTCAGAAGCTTCCGTCAGGCAGCAGTCCAGGCGGTACGGCGCGGAAATATCCTGGAATTGGGTGTGGGGCTCAAAACCAAAAATAGTAATCGGCTCCTGGTCTATTTTTCGGATGAACGTGAGCAGCTGCTGATGAAAAGCGACGACATCCGCGGCAATAGTTTCGGTTGGCGCGGAAAAACGTTCGGAAACCAGGCGTGTGATTTCAGCATCTTGTTTGCCCTTGATCAGGTAGTAGGCAAACTCGGTTGCGGTTTGATTGAGGTGCAGCACCGAAGAGGCGTTCACAATCAGCACCCCTTCACCGTCCGGTTCGATTCGCAGGTGCAGGCGGTAAGGTTCGGGGTCATCCTTCGGGCTGTGGTAGGCGTGGAAGCCGGATTCCAGGGGAAGGTGAGCGGGTTCTTTGGAGAACAAGTGCTTGATGAAGTCGATCATTGTGCCTCCGCTAAAAAATGTCTGCCGTGATAGGGTGGACGGATTGATGGGCGCGCGCCAGAGGGCAGCCGCCGCCGCATTCCACCAGGAAGTCGCACTGCTGGCAGCCCTCAGGGATGTTTTTCCGCTCGCGAAGTTCAAGCGAAAGCGGATGATTCCAGATGCTTTCCCATTCGTCATCCAGAATGTGCCCGAGCGCTTCATAGTAAGACTGGCAGGGGATAACCTGCCCATCAGGCTCCACGCACATGTTGTAGAGCGCTGCGGTGCAACCTTTGATTCCAAGGCTGAGCAGGATGGGATTAAAGTGGCAGTATTGGGTTGGGGTGTACCAAATCAGGCGCTGGTTGTGCTGTCGGGTAAGCCGGTTGGCAAGCTCCAAAAGGGGCGGCAAATCCGCCTCCGCCAGGCCTGTGTTCACCGTCGCTCCGTGCCCGGAATATATCAGCGCATTCAGCCCGACTGTCGGGACCTTTTCCTCAGCCAAAAAGTTAAGGATAGCTTCGAGTTCCCCGGCGTTGTCTCTCAGCAGCGTGGTGTTTGTCATCAGGTAAATGCCGGAGTTAACCGCGTTGCGTAAGCCCGCCGCGGTCTCATCCCAGGCGCCGGCCGCGCGTACCATCGCGTTATGAACAGCAGCGTTGTGGGATTCAACCGTGATTTGTACATGGTCAAGCCCCGCGGCGACCAGGTCTTGCATAAGTTTGGGGTTTGCCAGGCAGCGGGCATTGGTGTTCAGGCCTGTTACCAGGCCAAGCTCCTGCGCGTAGGCGACAAGCTCCACCAGGTCATCCCGCAGGGTGGGTTCACCGCCAGTAAAGACCACGTGGGGGATTCGCAGAGCCCAGACCCTATCAAGGATTTCTTTCCAGGTCTTGGTATCCAATTCTGGGTAGTCGCGCGGGCGGGCGTTGTAACAGTGGGCGCAGTTGTTATTGCAGCGGTAGGTCAGCGCCAAATCCATGCGGTAAGGCGCGGACAAAGTGGCGGAAAAGGGCATATGTTTTTCCAACCCCAAATCACATACCGGACATAAACCGCTCTGTTCATCCACCAGCGCGTCTACCTGGCTGGAAATTCGGGCATAGTCCTCCGAAATCTGGCGTCTTGGCGCTTTGTAGAGCTTGCTGAGCGCGCGGACGGCTTCTTTCTCTTCTGTTTTGCTGAGATGATAGTATGCCATTTGGACCGCAGTCGGGTTCAGATGTACGACCCGGCTGGCGTTCACGACGAGCAGCCCACTGCCGTCCTCGTCCAACCTGATGTGCACCCGGGATTTTGAGCCGTTATCAGCAATATCGAACTGATACAAGCCAGGCGCGGCAGGTGGAAGAGGCTTATGGGAGAGAAAAGAAATCGCCATTTGCGTCTTTAGAATTAGCGGCCGCCGCCAGCGCAAGCGCAAGCGCAGCCAGCACAAGCACAGGCGCAAGCGCACGAATGTCCGCCGCCACCGCCGCCGCGGAAACCACCGCTGCCACTTTTGTAGCTGGTGGTCGGGATTGGGTTAGTCTTGTTGGTAATCGCGCCGGTAAAGCCGGTCAGGTCGCCAATAGCGCCAGCAGCCATACTGGACGCGCCGTTAATCATCGAAGCGGCAAAATCCGAACCGGGAATATTGGGCAGGGAGAGCGAAGGTTTGCTGCCGCCGCCTGATGGAAGACCTGTGCCGGTGCTGACTGGAGCGCTGAGCCCGCCACCGCCGCTGGTTTGCGCGGACGGCTGCCAACCGGGGTTGTAGCGCGGCCACCACATGGGTACGATAACCGGACCTCCGGAGAAGGTTTCCTCAGTTTTGTTGTTGAAGTCCTTGTCCAGCATGGTCCATTCCAGGGTGTGGTCGTATTGCGCGCTCTTAATCTCGGGCGTATCTGCGTCAGTTACGGCTTTCCAGGCGCGGGTGATGATGTCCTTGTAGTAAGCGACTGTTTCCGCTTTGCTGAAGCCTTTCATCTTGGCGGTCACGCTGTTCACAAGGTCAATAATGGTGGTCTGCAAAGCCCGTTTTCTTTCTGGAAGTTTGTCTTCAAGAAACGCCAGGATGAAACCTTGTTCGTAGTCATACAAGCCCTCTGGCAGCGGTTCACTTGGTTTGATGGTGAGCGGGTCTTTCTGAGTAACGCTGATGGCTTCCTTTTTGAGCAGCCCGAACATTATCATGGTCAGGATTTTATCAAGCGGTTCTTCCATGAGGATGCCAGCTTCCACAGCGGTCAGACCGCGCTTAATGCCCTGACCTTCGATGGAAATCTTGGGGGGCATGTAAGCCATTTTGCGTTTACTTTCAACTTTGGCGCCTTTGATTATTCCGAGCACAACCACGGCTCCAAAAATCAGACTGCCGCCGCAGCAGAATACCGTTCCTACATCAAAGGGGAAACCACCTGAACCCGAAGATGATTGCTCTTCCTGCTGGGTGTATTCCTCTTTACTGCTGACCGCGCCAGCAGGCACGACAGAGGCGGGAAAGGCAGCTCCGAAGAAGTAATCAGTGTGTACATTCGCATTTTCGGTGTACCAAGAGTAGTACACACGTCCATCCTGAGTTGTCGAGGCCTCGGGTGTCTCGCTGCCCGGCCATCCGGAGGGACGATAGTACACGCCGTCGTTCACGCCTACATCGGGCGGCAGGACGATTGTCATGCGGTACTTGGTCGCCGTTGAACGGTCGTAATCGGAACCATACGTGTTCGGCGAGAACTGGAAGTTGACGTAGTTTTCCCGGTCGCCCTGGTCATAGGGGAACAGAACGCCGGTAATGCCGGTTACAGTGGCGATTACCGTGCCCGTTTCACCTGGCTGGATTGCCAGGTCCTGCAGGGCAAGCTCGGCGCCGTGAACGTAGGCGGAATTTCCAATTTTTGGGATATTCTGTCCATTGATTGTTCCGCTGATGTTTTTAATTTCGTACTGGGCGTACGGCAGACCGAGATCAACAAAGTCAATCGGATCCGCGGAGGGATCATTATCGAACACCATGTAATACCGCAGGGTCAGGCTGCCATCTTTTTCCAGGTAGGCTTCCACTTCGTACTCACTTATCGTGAAACGGTAAGTCTGGGCGGAAACCGCCGCTGGAAAAATTAACGCTGCAACCAGCACCAGGAGAAGAACGAGGCTGTATTGTTTTTTCATGCTTGTTACCACTTAGGCTCTTCTGTAAGTTGATAGGTTGTGCCGCAGCTGTGGCAGGTGACGACTGGCGCGCCTTGAATCATCTTGATGT
>CAZPWL010000141.1:0-4598 GCA_964590535.1 uncultured Anaerolineaceae bacterium | reverse complement strand
CAAAGCTGTAATAATTCCCAGCGTCCTGATAACGGCAAATCAAGCCAAAGTTGGTATCCTGCGCTCCGCTGATGCGTTGTGTATTGACAGAAATTGCAGCGTCCTTGAAGCGCAGCCCGGGCACAGACCAAGAGCGTGAGTTCGGGTTTTTCAACGAAATGATGTATGCGTTTTCGGAATACCCCTTCAGTTCATAGACATCATTCACGTTTTCCCAGCCGGTAGTCCGATCAGAGAAATCTTCCGCGAAAAGAACCTGACCCTCTTTAAGCCAGGGCAGCGTGTCAATGCTGACCCACTCCGGCATACACGCGCTTAGGCTTAGCGCGAAAACTGCCAGCAAAAAAGTGGTAAAGAGGGTCTTTTTGTGCATAACTCCATCATACCAAAATTACGAACGGAGGGCAATCGCGAGGGGCTAAATCGCTTCCAGGTAGCGCCGAACTTCCCAATCGGAAACGTTTATGCGGTATTCTTCCCACTCTGCCAGCCTGGAATCTACGAATTTATCAGAAAGCGTTTCTCCAAGAGCAGCGTGCAGAAGTGGGTCTGTCAGATACACATCGACCGCCTCTTTTAATGAACCTGGCAAAACTTCGATGCCCAATTCATTCCGTTCTTTTTCACTTAATTCATACACATTGACATTGTTCAGCGGTTTTGGGCAAGCCAGCCCGCGGTCAATTCCATCCAATCCTGCGGCAAGCATCGCGTTGAATGCCAGATAGGGATTGGCAGACGGGTCCGGGAACCGCAATTCTATGCGCACACCATTTTTATTTCCATTATTTACCATTGGAATGCGGATAAGCGCGGATCGGTTTACCTGCGCCCAACCGATATAGACCGGCGCCTCATAACCCGGGACCAGTCTCTTGTAAGAATTTACGCTCGGGGCGACAACCGCTGAAAGAGCGCGCGCATGGGCTAACTGCCCAGCCATGAACCCGTAAGCGATTGGTGAAAGGTGGTTCGGGTCGTATTCATCATAGAACAAGTTGTCGCCGTTTTTGCTGATGGACTGATGACAATGCATCCCTGAGCCATTGGTTCCAAAAATCGGTTTTGGCATAAAGGAGGCAATCAAGCCGTGCTTGGCAGCAATGGCTTTTATCGCTGATTTAAAAGTGAGCACGTTATCCGCGGTCTTCAAGGCATCGTCAAAGCGAAAATCGATTTCATGCTGGCCTAATGCCACCTCGTGGTGCCCGACCTCGACGTTCAGACCCATCTGTTTGAGCACGGACATCAGTTCAGTACGCACAATCACTGCCTGGTCGTTGGCGGAAAAATCAAAATAACTGCCGATATCGTAGGGGACCGGATGAATCGACTCCGAGCCGTTGCGCAGGAACAGGAAAAACTCAGGTTCCGGGCCGATGTTTAGGGTCCAGCCGCGTTCTTCTTTCAGTTTCTTCAGATTAGCCTTGAGCTTCCCTCGCGGATCACCTTCAAAGGCTTCGCCATTGGGGCGCATGATGTCGCATAACACCCGGGCGCGCTTCAATTCGTCTGGCGACCAGGGCAAGATGGCGTATGTTTCAGGGTCCACGCGCAGGTGCATATCGCTTTCCTGAATGCGGGCGAAGCCCTCGATTGACGACCCGTCAAACCAGATGCCGTTATCAATGCTTTCTTCCAGGCGGTCCGCCGGACCATCCAGAGACTTCACTACCCCATTGATGTCTGTGAACTGATAGGAAATGAACTTAATCTTGTCTTCTTTTACGCGCTTGAGCAAATCCTTGGTATCCATGTCACACTCCTCTTAATGCACAAAATGCTTCAACGTTATCCAGACCTGAAGCCGATCTGCTCACCAAGCTGATTTTGTGCCGGAGGTCACCCCTCGGTTTTATTTTTGCTCGAAACATGAAGATTGAAACCTGTGATAGGTTTCGGAGGCATCCGCTGATCAATCGATTTTCCCCGGAAACCGGGTTAACACTTCTCCTGCGAGAAGGAACCTCCACCTCGTCATCTCAAAAAAGAGACTTAGCCGCTAAATCTTTGTTGTTCAGTTGTTGCTACCCCCGTTTTAAATAATGCCTCCCCGCCATGCCGTGTGCGGTGATGTTTTGAACCTGCAAATTGCAGGACTGGTTCTCCCTGCAGGATCAGTCTTGACCGGGGTCTATCACATCACCTGTTGTGAGCTTGAACCACTTTTGGAAGTGTTGGTACAAAACTTGAGTGCCGCATCACGAACACAGCAGGGTGCTTTTCTTATACCATAATTCAAAATTTCTGCAAATAGCGTGCCAGCGTTTGTCCAGTCCACTCCGGGTCAATCCAACATTCTTCTCGACGGAACTTGCCTGCTGGTTGATATAATGGCGTTATGGATACTATGCGCCTTTTTATTGCCTGTGATTTCTCATCTGAGACACTCGATAAGGTGGCTGCGTTAGCCAATGAACTCCGCCTTGCCCTGCCGGGCGCGCCTGTGCGCTGGGTGTCATCCACGAATTACCACCTCACTCTGCAATTTCTTGGTGAACTTCCGCTGGGAAAAATCGAAGCTATAAAGGCTGCTCTTCGCGAATTGGCATCCAACCACCGCGCAATTTCCTTGGAACTCGCGGGAGCGGGTTGTTTTCCTTCTCTGATGCAGCCCCAGGTGATATGGCTTGGAATCCGCCCCAACCCGGCTCTCATCCGACTGGCGGAAGACGTACGCCGCACGCTTGGCTCTCTGGGCTTTAAGGACGAAAGCAAATTCAAGGCTCACCTGACGCTTGGACGGCTGGATAAGTTCTCCACGGAAGAACAGAAGACGCTTGTCGGGGCAAAAGTAGCGCTTCTTAAAGAAAGTATTATTGGCGCGGACCAATTCAACGAAATCATCTTATACCGCAGCATCCTAAACCCGGGTGGACCGGTATACACTGCCTTGTTTCGCGCCAAACTACAAAATATGTTAAACTAAAGCAGAGGTGCACACTGGAACCAATAACACTCGCAAAGAAAATCGTCTCTTATCTGGAAGACAAACTCGCCGAGGACATCCTGCTTTTGGATTTACGCGGCGTTTGTGATTTTACTGACTTCTTCGTCTTAGCCACCGGCACCAGCGACCGTATGCTGACCAGTCTGGCTGAGAGCACAGAGGAAAATAGCAGGGCTGAGGGAGTGCTCAATCCCTTTATTGAGGGCCTTCCGGCTTCCGGGTGGATGGTGATGGACTATGGTTCAGTGGTTGTTCACCTTTTCTCGCCAGAAAAGCGCGAGTTTTACCAGCTGGAAGAACTCTGGAAAGCTGGCAAAATCCTCTTGAGATTAAAATAAAAAATGGCTCCGGTTCGGAGCCATTTTTCGGTTAACCGAGTTTCAGGTCCTGGATGATTTCCTGGGCGTGTTCTTCGGGTTTTACTTTTTCGTAAACGTTCTGAATCTTACCTTCTTCGTCAATCACAAAAGTCGTGCGGACGATGCCATAGTATTCCTTCCCCATCATCTTCTTGAGTTGCCACACGCCGTAGGATTCGCTAACCGCGTGTTCGGTATCCGCAAGCAAAAGAAAGGGCAGCGAGAATTTTTCCTGGAAGCCTTTATGGGATTTTACGTTGTCCGCGCTGACACCCAGGATTTGCAAACCTTTCGCGCGGAACAAAGCATAATTGTCGCGGAAATTACAGGCTTCAGTGGTGCATCCGGGTGTATTGTCTTTTGGATAAAAATATAGGATGACTTTCTTGCCCAGGTAATCACTCAGTTTATGCAGGTCCCCGAACTGATCCTGGAGTTCAAAATCTGGGGCTTTTTCGCCAATTTGTAGTGCCATTATTTCTCCTTAGCTTTGGAATATTTCTCCTAATTAAACGGTCAACGAGCGAGAAACGCAAACAAAAGGATATACAGAATTCCCAGGTACTGCAGCACAGCGGTCGCTCTCAACAGCCCCCAAAGCGGCTTCATCCCTCTCGCGATACGTTCCAGTTGAAAAACTTCAAACAGACTGATTATGGCAATAAACGCGGCAGGCCAGGCGATAGGCCACGCGCCGCTGGCAAAAAAGTAGACTCCCAGAGCGGCGTACGTTGCGATGAGCAAAACATGGTGCAGGTTCATGGCTTTCTCCCAGCCAATCACCGTCAAAAGCGTAGGTCGGACTTTATCTGATTCCGCCCCAAAACTTTCAAACATTAATGCAGAGGAAGATGCAAGAAATAAAAAGAAAAGCGGCAGGCTTAGAAAGAACAGCATGCGTTCAGAAGGAATCCTTTGAAGTACAGCTCCAGAAAACAGCATCACAGGGGCAGCCACAAAAGCGTCTGTAAGCCAGCGGTAGGGCACCACCCATAAACGGATTGATGTGGAGGGGATGAGTATTCCCAAGGTCAACAGGAGCAGCCAAATCCAGCTCTTCCCATTCAGCGCTCCTGTTCGCAGCAGGCCGTATACACAAAACATAAGAGCGAATGCGATGAACAGTAGGGCACCCATAAGTTCCGGAGATTGGAGCCTGCTTGAGCTTTGAGCAGTCGAGAAGACGTTGATGCGCGAACTGGTGAGATAGGTCAGGCAGCGTTCCAACAAATAAAGGAACAAAAATAAGGATAAACCCAGGAAAAGGACGCTTATATTGAGGGGTTTGC
>CAZPWL010000140.1:0-4626 GCA_964590535.1 uncultured Anaerolineaceae bacterium | reverse complement strand
GTCTGGTATCCGAGGAGCCTTCGCGCGGCGGACGCGTTTCGGAACTGCCCTCGCGCGGCTTCCAATCCTTGCCCTCGCGGTAAGGTCTATCCCCACCTTCGCGCGAAGGTCGCCTGGAATCAGAATATTTCTGGCGCTGTTCATTCCGCCCCGTATCCGCCCGCCCGGTTCTTCGTTCCACCCAGCCTTCCGGGGCCTGGTTATGTAAAAAGCTGCCAAAATCATCGCGAACAACCCGTACGACGGGAGCGTCTTCCCTGTCGCTCAGGGTTGTTTCCTCGCGAATGATTGGGGCTCGCCGGCTTTCGTAGTCTGGTTCGACGGATTTTTGCTTTTCCGTCCGGCCGCCCTCAACCTGCTCATTCTTGCGCAAAGGCTCCCTGTCAAGGTCTTGCTCAGGTCTGCCTTTGTTCCCCCATCCGGTGATAGCCGCTTTCTGGCGCATTTTTCCGGTCAGGCTTTTTTCCACGAACAACGGCTCTCCGCTGAACGGGTCTTTTTCGGTGTAGTACATCACGCTGGAATAAGTGGAGGGTGTCGGGGTAAAAATTTGCACCTGCTCCGGAAGCACGCCCAGGTTTTCGCTGGCAAACTGACGCAGCGCGACCATGTCGCCGTCGGTGCAGCCGGGATGCGCGGCGATGATGTAGTAAGTCAGGAATTGTTCCTTGCCCATACGCTCGCTGATCGCCTCGAACCGCTGTTTGAACGCCAGCAGGCTGTCGGTGCCGGGCTTGCGCATGCGTTTCAGCACTGCGGGCTGCGAATGTTCCGGGGCAAGCTTCAACTGGCCTGAAACGTGGTACCCGACCAATTCCTCCATGTAGCTGGCGCCGTGTTCCTCATCCGCCATAACCAGGTCGTGCCTGATCCCGGAGCCGATGAACACTTTGCGGACGCCCTCCACCTGTCGAAGCGCTTTCAGCAGACCGGTATGTGGAGCGTGGGTGAGCCCAAGCATCGGGCAAACTTGCGGATAGATGCAGCTTTTATCCTGGCAGGCGCCTTTGTGCGCTTTCACCCGGCACTCAAAGCCGTACATATTCGCGGTCGGTCCTGAAAGGTCGTGAATGATGCCGTGAAACCCCGGTCTGTCTTTCATCGCCCGGGCTTCCGCCAGGATGCTCGCCTTGGAACGCCAGGCGACACGCCGGCCTTCGTGCACAGCTATCGCGCAGAAGTTGCACTCACCATAGCAGCCGCGGTGGGTTGGAATGGAGAATTGGATGGTTTCGAGCGCGCGCACTTCGCCCTGCGCCGCGTAATAGGGGTGAACGGCATGTTCAAACGGCAGGGCATAAACCGAGTCCATCTCCTCGGTCGTCAGGGTTGGGGCGGGCGGATTTTGCACCACAAAACGGTCGCCGTAGCGCTGCGCCAGTCCGCGCGCGTTGATAGGATCGTTGTTATCGTAAAACACATGGAACATCTCGATGAATCGGTCTTTATCCGCGCAGACCTCTTCGTATGAGGGCAGCTCGAGATAATCCGTTGGCATTTCGGAGCTGGCATACACCAGTCCGCGCAGGCCTCGTGGGTCCACGCCGTCGCGCAGCGCGTCCGCCAGCGCCAGCACGGACATATCCGCCATGCCGTAGAGCAAATAATCCGCTTTGGCATCCAGAATTACCGAACGGCGCAGAGAATCCGACCAAAAGTCGTAATGTGCCACGCGCCGCAACGAGGCTTCCACGCCCCCCAGCACAATCGGCACGGTGTGCTTAAAATGCTGGCGGATAAGGTTGGCATAGACAATGGTCGCGCGGTCCGGGCGGCGGTTATTCAGACCCCCGGGGGTGTGGTCGTCCGCGCGGCGCGGTTTGCCCAAGGCCGTGGTATTGGCGACCAGCGAATCGACGGCGCCCGCGGTGACTCCCCAAAACAGGCGCGGTTCACCCAGTCGGGTGATATCCACTGCGCTCTTTACGTCCGGCTGAGCAATAATCCCGACGCGATAACCACTGCGGATCAGCTGTTGGCCAATCAGCGCCGCGCCGGAATACGGACTGTCAATATATGTATCTCCGCTGACCAGGATAATGTCGAGCTCCGGCCAGTTCAGTGTCTTGAGTTCTTCGGGGGTGCTTGGGATAAACATGCCGTAATCATAACCGATAATTAATCCGCAGGACGGGGCTGAAGCAGGTTCTTAAGCCCAAAGCCGCAGGGAGCCCAAAGGCTCCCTGCGATTCCTTGAGACCTGGCAGGAAAAACTGGGGTTAGCCTCAGGGGATAATCCGCATTGAGGCAATCATCGCGTCCAGGGCGGTCAGAGTGGGCGTAAAGCGGTCCGGAGCCTCAGCGTTGAGCGCCGCGTTGGTCTCCTGAAGATAAGTGGTGAAGGTATTCATGAACGCCTCGTAATCCGCAGGGTCCTCCGCGTTCATCGGCAAGGCCGCGCTGTTAATCGGAAGTACCATGCTGATGAAGTAAGCGCCATCAGCGCTGAGCCCTTGGTAGGTGAAGAAAATGTTGTAGTTATCCACCGGATAGATCGCCTGTGCATACATAGAAAGAAAGCGGATGCCAGCGCCGGACTTGAAATCAACGAACTTTGCCTGGGCATTAAAAACCTGCCCCGCGTTCCAGAAGGGAATGAACGGCAAGCCGGCATCATAGAGGATGTTTTCAGGCCGGGTTTCCAGTAAGGTATTCAAGCGTTCAAACATGTCGGTCGCCCGCTGGCTGATTTCAATGAAATCCGCAACGGGATAGACCCGGATTTCCGGGTTGTGGAAAGCATCCGGGATGATATAGCCGTCAAAAGTGATGCTGAGGTATTCCGGCTGGATATCCCCAGGGAAGGCGTCATCTCCTTCCAGCACAGCCGGCACAATGATATGGTTAACGTCCTGCGCAAGGTAAGCCGGCATGTCAAATTGCAGATGCCCAAAAGTGTAGCGGATGGTGCCCGGTGAAGGCGTGTCAACTTCCGCGGTCGGCGGCAGAGTGGGCTCAGCGGTGGGAGGCGCTGAGGTTTCCGTTGGAACCAGCGCGACGGCGGTCTGCGTGACGCTCAAAGCCATTTGGGTTTGCGCCAGCTGCTGCGCGGCGGTAGCAAGCGCATCCGGCGTGGGCGTGGACGAGAATGGCAGCTTACAGGCTGCCGCGCAAAGCGCAATCAACCCGAAACTTAATAGAATACGGCTAATCTTGGAAATCTTCATCTTTCCTCCAATGTGAAAAACAGCGGGACGTTTTTATTATACAAGATTCAGGCGTAAAACAAACAGCGCGCGGTTTTTTACCGCGCGCTGTGTTTGAGCACTTGTCAGTTTCAGCTGGCTTACGGCATTGATTCTGCGTATACACAGATGAAAGGAGAGCCTTCTATCAAAAAACCTTTGCCTTCTGAGAAGCTCTGCAGTGGGTATCCCGCCAGGTCGTCCGCGCGGCTGAGGTATACGCGCCCGGCTGATGCCCGGGAGGCGTGCCACGAAGCCCAGAAGGTCAGGTCGGTATTCTTTTGCGCAAAGCGTGCCGCCCGGCAGGAAAGCGCCAAGCCCAGCGCGTCCCTAAGTTCCGGCTTCAGCGCGGGGTCGTCAAAGGCGGCCACAAGCTCAGGCGCGGCATCCTCAGAAAGCCCGCTGCCCGCCAGGTATGCCAGGTCCAGGTCGCTGCCGGCTTGAGCGTGCTGAATGTTCTGCCTGGCGATAGTCCGGTCCACGTTAAGGAAGCTAAGCGTCAACCCAAATGCCAAGACCACCAGCAGCAAGCTGACCGCCAAGCGTTTATAGGCGCGGGTGATTTCCATAATAATCGAGAGCGCCAGCACCAAACCCAAAAAAGCCATGAATACATGCGCGGTCAGACGCGCCTGCGTGAAGCCGTATGCGGCTTCGTACAGGCTCAGGCGCTGGAAAGCTGAAAACAAAATGACGCCCGTCTGCAGCAAGAGCAGACTTGCCAGGATGGAAAAAAGCGCTTTTCGCCCGCGGTCTTCCCTGCGTGTAAACGATGCCAGCCCGTAATGCACGAGCAGGGTGATGATGGCGGCGACCACCAGTTCAAAGAAACCACGCCGGGCATACTCCGCGTATGTAAAACCCTCGACGTTTATGTTCTGCGCGCCGGCAAAAAAGTACTTAATCTGCACGAGCACAAAAGCCGCGAGCAATGCATTTATCGCCACAAGGATAATCGTGCTTTCGGTCATTCCCAAAAAAGCTTTCACGAGCGGCTGGTCCGGCTCCAGCGGCAGCTTTTGCGTGGTCTTCGTCAGCGCGTGCCAAACCAGTCCGAATAATGCATAGGTGAGACCGAGCACAAACAGAAGACGGATGACAAATTCTTCAGGCTTTTCTATCTTGATCCAGTCCAACAGGGCTGAGACCCGGCTGGAAAAGACCGCGTCCGCGGAGGCGAGCAAAAGCCCGAGAAGCGCGACAAGCGGCAGCGCGATGAGAATTCCGCGCAGGACCGCGCCCGAGCGGCGCCGTCCGCTGCCCGAAACCGCCGCGGGGTCCACTTTCGTGTTCTGCGCTGACTGGATAAGACCCGAGGGCAAGCCAACCAAGACCGAAGCGACCAGCCGCAGCCCCTGCGCGGCGTATTCACGCAGACGATAAGCGAAGCCCTGTCCGTTTAGGAGGCTGACCGCCAGGAGTATTGTGCCCAGGATGGAGA
>CAZPWL010000139.1:0-4741 GCA_964590535.1 uncultured Anaerolineaceae bacterium | reverse complement strand
GCGGATGTGGGTCCAGGCGTAGAAGATAATGAACGCGATAGCGATCAGCTTCAGCCAAATGCCTTCGATACCGGTCAGGAAACCGATATAGTTGGCAATGGCAAGGGCCATGATCGAAATGCCGGGGGTGTCTGTGCCCCAGAAACCGATCCAACCGGAGAGGAAGGCCAGGAAATCTGAGCCTGCTTCACGGAAGTAGATGTACGCGCCACCGTTCTCGGGATACGCGGAGGAGAGCTCTGCATAGGCGAGAATTTGGGGGATCATAATGATGCCGCCGACGAGGAACGCCAGCACAGTCATCAGCGCGCTGCCGCCAGCATTGGCGACTTCGCCGACAGAGGAGAAAATACCGGAACCGATCGTAGTACCAATGCCAATAGCGAGGACTGCGAGGAAGCCCAGTTTACGGCCGAGAACGTTGCCTTCCGCTCCGACAGCTGGTGAAACTTGTGTTTCAGATTGCGTTGCCATTAACTAAATCCTTTCTTTACAATTGTGTGATTTGATAAAAATTGCGGCTAACCGATGTACGTGATTGCCGTAATGACAATCCAAAAGGATGGGACGAGAGGAGTTGGAACGAATTCCGATGCAAAGATTTGGGGAAGATAAAACCAGGATAATTCATAGCTGATTTATCAGAAATCATCTTGTTAGCTTCCAGGACGAAAGCGCGGGTAAAAATGAAGTTTTTGCCAGCATGTTTCGTATTCTACACCCATTGGTACAATATTGTCAATAGCTTATCTATTGATTTTTGCGCAATCGTGGTAAAATATAGGCAGTAAGTTATCTGTTTATTGCGTTTGCTTTCTTGCCCTTCAGTCCAACGAGTCTGGGGGTGGTTTTTGAGAATATGCGCCTGGATCAAGCGCACAGGTATTAAAAGGAGAGTTTATGAAGATTAGTTTATTTACCGCGGGGATTTCCCGATATCCACTTGAGAAATCTTTTGAGCTGGCCGCCAAGTACCACTACGACGCGATAGAAATCGGCGGTTTCCGCCCGCACGCCTACGCGCTGGATATCCTGCGCGACGGCGGCAAGAAAATTCGCGCGCTTGCCGAACGCTACCAACTCCCGATCGTCAGCTATGCTCCCGAAAACACCGGCTCACCTTACAGCCTGGTCTTCCAAGACCCGGAACTGAACCAAGAAAGCCTTGAATACTTCAAACGCACGCTGGATGCCGCAAAACTGATAGGCTCTGAGTACTGCATGTTTGCCTGCAATCATCCTGGCTACGGCCGGCACGAGCACGACATCCGCCGCCTCTTCGTTGATAATATGAAAGTCCTGGCGGAGTACGCCGAGAAAATCGGTCAGACCATCATTCTGGAACCCGTGACCCCTAACGAAGGTACCATCCTGGTGACCTCGGATGACCTGCACTGGGCTATCCAGGCGGTCAACTCGCCAATGGTAAAAGGAATGCTGGACCTGGCTTGCCCGCTGCTCTCCCGCGAACCGATGGTGGAGTACTTCAATAAATGCGGCAGTGACATCCGCCACATCCACTTTATCGACGCGACGATTGACAGCGAAGACCACCTCATCCCGGGCGACGGGCAGATGGACTTCCACGGCATCGTGCGCACCCTGAAAGAAGTCGGGTACGACGGCTACCTATCCCTGGAACTTTTTACCCGCTACCAGACAGAGCCGGAATACGCCACTGCGCGCGGTTACAGCGTCATCAAAGCGCTGTTGGAAGGCGAGGCGTAAGAATGGATATTACCCGCGAAGAACTTTTCCGCTGGTGCAGCTTGCCAGCAGAGCAGCTTCAGGACCATCCGGAGCGCAAGATTAACCTGGTCATCAAAGAGGACAGGCCTACCGCCATGCATCTCATCGGCAACATGATGGCGGATGAAATCGTAGAAAATAACCGTCTTGGGAAGATCACTAAATGGGTGCTGCCGGCTGGGCCGACCGATGAGTACGATGTGCTCATCGAGCGCGTAAATCGCGAGCGCATCAGCATGCGCAACCTGCACGTCTTTCACATGGACGACTTCCTGGATTGGGAAGGGCGCCCGTATCCTGTGGCGGATACCTATGAGAGCCTGGAAGGCACTATGAACGCGGCCTTTTACGGCAGAATTGACCCGGAACTCAACGTCCCGCTGGAGCAGCGCCATTGGCCGCGCATCAACGACCTGGACGCGATTGACAACCTGGTCGAAGAAATGGGCGGCGTGGATACGCTCTGGGCGGGCGTTGGCGCGAAGGGACTGGTCGCTTTCTGCGAAGCGCCGCGGTCCTACACACACCGCCTCACGCTCGAAGAGTTCGCCCGCTCTAAAACCCGCATTGTCGACCTGACTGACGACACGATCGTGGCGCTCAGCCAGCGCAGTTTTGGCGCATGCTACGACCGCGTTCCGCCCAGAGCGGTAACGCTTGGTTTCAAGGCCATGCTCACCGCCAAACGCGCGGTGCTGATGATTGCGACCGGCGCCTGGAAACAAACCGTGGTGCGCGTGGCGCTCTTCAGCCAGCCCACTTTGGAATATCCGGTGACGCTGCTGCCGAAATACATTCCGAATGTGACCTTGATTTGCGACTACAACACCGCGGATCATCCAATGTCCCATCCAATTCGAGGCTGGTAAAAATAACAAGCTGCGCCCGAATTCATTTGGGCGCAGATCATTTTTGAAAAGGACTGTAATGAACTGGACTGAAGAACTATTCCACCTCAAGAAACCGATCATCTCTATGCTGCATCTGCAGCCCCTGCCGGGCGACCCATTATATAAGGAAGGCGCCAGCATGCGCCGCGTGATTGAACTGGCTCGAGCGGACCTGCACGCTATTCAGGACGGGGGCGTAGACGGGATCATTTTTTCTAACGAATTCAGCCTGCCTTACCAACGGCACATGAATTTTGTAACTCCCGCCGCGATGGCGCGCGTTATCGGTGAATTGATGAATGAAATCCGGGTACCATACGGTGTGGACTGCATTTCGGACGGATTGGCGACCATCGAGCTTTCCGCCGCGGTGGACGCGTCCTTTGCCCGCGGCACCTTCTCCGGCGTTTATGTTGGCGACGGCGGCTTTTACAACAACGAGCTTTCCGAACTGCTGCGCAGAAAAAGCGCGCTGCGCCTGGACAAACTCAAACTGCTCTATTTCCTCAACCCGGAATCCGATACCAACCTGGATACCCGCAGCCTGACGGCGATTGCCCGCTCGCTGGTGTTCAAAGCCTCCCCGGATGCGCTCTGCATTTCGGGCTCGGCTGCTGGAAAGGGCGTGGAAAATGAACTGCTCGCGCAAGTGAAGGAATCCGTGCCCGAAACGATCGTTTTCGCGAATACCGGCTGCAACAAGGACACCATCACGGACAAGCTGAAGATATGCGACGGCGCGGTAGTGGCGACGACATTTAAGGTGGATGGCAAACTCTTCAATCCAGTGGACCCCGAACGGGTGAAGGAATTTATGAAACCTGTCTATGCTTACCGGGAGACGCTTAATTAACTGTGACCGGAAAGCCTGACACGCATTCAAAACTCCTGGCGCTGGACCTGGACGGCACTACCGTGGATGACCACGGACAAATCAGCGATGCTACCGTGCACAGCCTGCAGCGCGCGCGCGAAAAAGGCGCCGCGATTTGCTTCGTGACCGGCAGAAGCGAATTTGAAGTGCTGCCCCTCTCGCCGCGCTTCCCGTACGCGGACTACCTTGTCGTGGATACCGGCGCGAAAATCACCGATTTAGCCACGGGTGAAGTCCTCTTGCACGAGTGCTTGGACCCGCGCGAAGCAGAAATCGTCCTGGAGTACTTCATCCGTAAGAACAGGCTCTTGCATATCAAAGGCGGCCGCTTTTGGGGCGCCACGCTGATGGACGCGAGCGTGGAAGCTTTTGCCCGCTACGCGAACTACCAGCCCGTGATTGTCCGCAAACCCACGGATGCCCCTCTGACCGAAATTGACAGCTTTTGCGTGTACGGTTATCCCTCCCGCGCGGCGATGGACCGGCTCATCGAACGCGAAGGATTGAACCTGTATACCATGCACTCCCAGCCGCATTATTACGATGTGCTCCAGCACGGGATTAACAAATGGCGCGCGGTCAGTTTTCTGGCGCAAAGATTACGAATACCGACGGAAAGCATTATCGCGGTAGGCAATTTTTCCAATGACGTGGAAATGATTAAAAAGTCGGGCATTGGCATCGCGGTACGTAACGCCAGCGATGACGCAAAAGCCGCAGCGGATTACATTACGCGCCGGAGTAACAATCGCAACGCTATCGGCGAAGTCGTCGAGAAGTTTCTGTAAGGACTGGCAGCAGCCGCGGTTTTTGGCGGCTTTTGGGGAAGGATGGTAGATATGCAATACATTCTCGGCATCGATAACGGGGGCTCAAAAACAAAATGCGCCTTGTTTGACCTGCAAGGGAATGAAGTTGCAGTGTCCTCCAGGCAGGCGCCTCTGATTATTCCACAGCCAGGAATGACCGAGCGCGACCCGGAGCTTGTCTGGCAGACCAATGTGGAACTGATCCGCGAAGTCCTCCAGATTAGCGGAGCAAACCCGCGGGACATCATCGGTATCGGGCTGACCGGTTATGGCAACGGGATGTGCCTGGTGGATGCCGACGGGAAAGCAACCTGGAATTGCATCGTCTCCACCGACACCCGCGGTGCGGTTTACGCAGAGCAATTCGCGTCTGAAGGCATAGAGCGAGAGGTTTTCAGATTTTCGCATCAAGGTTTTTG
>CAZPWL010000138.1:0-4770 GCA_964590535.1 uncultured Anaerolineaceae bacterium | reverse complement strand
TAAGATCCTTGAGGATAATATCCGGATTCGCCACACCGCTCTCGAAATAATCCGAGCCGCCCATCTCCGTCACGCGCGCGTTGTAGTTATACACGCTGCCCTGCGCGAAAGCTTTGAATTCGGCATAACGGGTGTCCATCGCGAGCAAACTGTCCAGGTCGGTCGCAAAACCTACGTTCAGCCAGAAATCCGCATCTCTTGCGGCATCGTAAACCGCTTCAAAAGCCAGCGGAGCAGCTCCAAAACCCGCCTGGTCCGCAAAAATATAGCTTGCGCCAGCATCTTTCAGCAGCAGCGCGGCGTAACTTTCACCGCCAGGAACATACCAGGTTCCCTGATAGTCGGTGTTGGTAAAGACGCTGACCTTGCTATCCAGGGTCGCTGTTAGCGCTTTGGCCGCCTCGTAACGCTGCGCAAGAGCGTCAAAATCCTGCGCGGCTTGGTCTTCCAGGTCAAAAAAGGCCGCAATGAAAATGCCCCATTCGGCTCGGCCCAGCGGGCTTTGCTCCAGGTAATCGGCATTAATCACCACCGGCAAACCAGCTTCCAACAGCTTCGGGTGCGCATCCAGCTCCGGTGAACCACTGGCGCTGGTCATAATCAAATCCGGGCTCAAGGCCAGCAGCTTTTCCACGTTCACGCTGCCTCCGCCCGCGCCGCCGCCAACCAGGACGAGGCTGCCGTCTGCGGCTCTGGCGCGCACTTGCGGGTTGTAAGCGTAAGTCGCGTCGTCAACCGCAACAAGCGCGTCCAGCTTTCCAAGTTTTTCAAGGAATGGGTAGTATGTGGTGGACATGGCCACAAGGCTGCGTACCGGCGTTTCGATGACCTGCGCGTCACCCACCCCCTCTGGCACGCCCGAGCCGCGCGGGACGAGATAATAGACCATGGCTTCGCTCGCGCCAGCCCAGGGCTGAAGAACGGTCAGCTTTTTGTAGCCCTCGCCAAATTCCAGTGTGAAATGCTGCGCGAAACGAACCGGGAATGACCGCAAGGTCGCATCGGCATCCGCTTTAGCTGGCACCTGGGCGGCTGGCGCCACGGAACACGCTGAAAGGACAAGAACGAGAATGAAAAATAGTAGTCGGGTTGATTTTTTCAATGCTGCCTCCAAAAAAAATAACCCAACTCGAATTAGGGTTGGGTTTTTGTCGGTGTTGAAAAAACATACCCACCTTCTTAATCCGAGAAGGTCGCAAAGGGACTTGTTTGAGGCAGGCTTCCTGGCTTATCTTGCGATTTACAGTTGCGGTACAGCGCTGGACTTGCACCAGCTTCCACCTTTACACCCTGGCTTCCGGGCATCGGGTTACCTCAAATTATTTTGTGAATGTGCTCTGTTAAAAATACCATGAAGGTAAGGAACTGTCAAAACCTGTGTATGTTTTTCGCGCGCGGCAAAATGCTTCCACTAGTTGACATTCCCGGGAAGGTAAATTGTTGGTTAACCGACCCCTCCCGCCCAATCCAATGTAAAATTGTTGTGTGAATAAACGCTTCATTAAATCTCTCCCGGAATGGGAATTAGCGCGCTTTCAATCTTTGCAGGAAGGCAACGACTGCACGCTGCATGCGATTTCTGCCGCGCTTGCGCTGCTGTGCGGAGTTCATCTCGCGCCAAAGGGACTTGCTTCGGAAGTCAATCGTCTGTGGTGGCGCGGCAGGCTCTACCGGGTGCTGCCCGGTTGGGCGGTCACGCCGCCCATGCAGGTAAGCATCGTGAACTATCTGGCACGCACGCACGGTCTGCCGGTACGCGCGCGTCTGCTGCACACCACTCCAGAAATATTGCGCAACCTGCCTGGGGACGATAATCTGGCAGCTATTGTGACCATCTACTGGCGGCGCGGCCGCGCGCCAGCAATTTATCGCGGGGCAACCGCCTGGAACTATAACCAGAGTAAATCAAGCGCGGGTCACACCATGCTGTTTGCCGCGTTTGATCCGGAACACACCAATCACGGCGGTATTCAGACTCCCTGGGGCTTTATTAATTCCTGGGCAGAAGCCAATTCAGAACTCTTCTGGATGGAAGATGAGCCCTTCAAACGCGCTTGGGGCGTTCGTCTGCCGATAATCGGCCGTTGTGCTACCGTTTTGGTTACCCGCCAGGACCAGGATACCCTGCCTTCATGAAACCATTTCCGCTTCTGCTCAAACTCGCCAGGCGCTACACCTGGCCGATTATGCTCACAATCCTGACCATGCTTGGTCTGGTCGCGGCACAGCTCATCATTCCCTGGCTTATCCGCACGCTGATTAACACCCTGACTTCCGCCGACCTGGCAGAAACAACCCTGGACACCATCACGCGCCTGACTGCCATCGCGCTGCTGGTTTTCATCGCGCGCGGCTTCATGCAGTTTGTGCGCTCTTTTCAGGCGCACATCGCCGGCTGGGGCGTGGTCGCGGACTCGCGCAAGCTCGTGTACCAACAGCTTCAGCGTCTCTCCCTGCGCTACTATGAGGACAAGCAAACCGGCCAGCTCATGTCCCGCGTGATCAATGACACTGAGCTATTTGAACGCATGATCGCGCATGCCTTGCCGGACGTGTTCGTGAATGCGGTCACGCTCATCGGGGTCACCGCCATCCTTTTCAGCCTCAGCTGGAAGCTGACCCTGCTGACCCTGATACCCATCCCCATCATCGCGATTACCTTGATAATCTACGCGAAGCTGGTCCGCCCTGCTTTCCGCTACCGCCAAAGTGAACTAGGAGAGTTGAACGCCGTGCTGAATGACAGCATCTCAGGCGTCCGGGAAATTAAAGCCTTCGCGCACGAAGATATCGCCATGGTCAAAGTAGGCGCGCGCATCGAGAATTACCTGCGCTCGAACTTGAAAGCCCTGAAAATCATGGCGATTTTCACGCCTATCCTGGACTTTGCCGCTGGGATAGGTCAGTTGGTTGTGATATTCTTCGGCAGCCGCCTGGCTATGAAAGGCTCTTTGCAGATAGCGGATTTGGTTGCCTTTTTCCTGTACCTGGACAGCTTTTATCAACCCGTGCGCAACCTGAACAACGCCTGGGAAGCCGTGCAAGAATCCATGGCGGGCTTTGAGCGCGTTTCGGAAATTCTGAATGAAACCCCGGATATCAACGAACCCGAAAAACCAGTCCCCCTGCAAAATCCAGTGCGGGGAGCGCTGCGCTTTGAGAATGTGAACTTCCATTACATCCCGCAGGAAACAATTCTGAAAGATATCTCGCTGGATATCCCCGCGGGCAGCACCCTCGCGTTGGTTGGTCCCACCGGCGTGGGAAAATCAACCCTGGCAAGCCTCATTCCCCGCTTTTACGACGTTTGCGGCGGGCGCGTGACGCTGGACGGCGTGGATATCCGCTGCCTGGACACAAAAGAGCTGCGCAACCAAATTAGCATGGTGCTGCAGGACGTGGTTCTGTTCCACGGCAACATCCGTGAGAATATCCTGTTTGGCAATCCGCAAGCCAGCGAGGATGAAATGCTCGCTGCTGCCAGAATTGCCAATGTGCAGGAATTCATCCCTGCCATGCCGGATGGGTACGATACGATGATTGGCGAGCGCGGGGTCAAACTTTCCGGCGGGCAGAAACAGCGCATCGCGATTGCCAGGGCGCTGCTCAAGAACAGCCCGATCCTGATTCTGGACGAAGCCACCTCTGCGGTTGATACGGAAACGGAAATGCTCATCCAGGAGGCTGTAGAGCACCTGATCCAGGGCAGGACGACCATCATCATTGCCCACAGGCTCTCAACGGTCCGCAACGCCGACCAAATCGCCGTGTTGGAAGGCAGCACGATTACCGAAATCGGCACGCACGCGGACCTGCTTGCCCGGGAAGGTTTATACCACCGGCTGTATTCGATTCAACAGCGCTTTAATTGACCTTTTCGGGAGCCTAATCCAGGGGGAAGATGGTCTCCGGGTTATGTTCCAGCACCACCGGCTGGATTTGCCCGGCGCTCAGGTTGCTTGCCTGTTCCACGAATGCTTGCAGCCGCTCGTCGCGGAAACGCAGCATCAGGGTCACATCCGCCAGGAATTGGCTCTCCAGCAGCTCGCCTCCGCAGGAGGCTGCCAGGCGCTGGACTTGTTCGAACAGCGCATATGGAAGCTGTAAGCCAATGGTGGTCGTCGGGACCTTGACAGCCCGGCGCGCCAATTTAAGTACCTCGCGCACCGCGTCGCCATACGCCTTGACCAAGCCGCCGGTGCCCAGCAGCGTGCCGCCAAAATAGCGCGTCACCACCACCGCCGCGTCCCCCAACCCGCTGCCCTGCAGCACCGCCAGGGCCGGTCTGCCCGCTGTGCCGGAAGGTTCGCCGTCATCCGAGCAGTGCGTGATAACGCTGTTGCCGTGCCCGATGACGAAAGCCGGCACGTGGTGGGTGGCATCCGGAAAGCGCTGGCGGATGCTCTTTTGGAAGGCGCGCGCTTCCTCCACGCTGAAGGCGGGGCTGAGATTGGCGATGAAGCGCGAGTTCACCACCAGGATTTCGTTCTCCGCCGGCGCGGCCGGGATGTGGTAAGGCGTGTTGTTCATCAGTATGCTCTCGCGTGTTAATGATAAGCGAGAAGGTGATTTTTTGCCTCTCCCGTGCAGTACAGCGTCTTTGAGTGTTTGCTGGAGAAAGATGAATATATTAAAACGAAGCAGGACGTTCGCAAAACCATCCGGCCGCGCTTGGACCACGTCCGCTGCTACCCCATGCGCGCCGCCTGCCGGGATAAAATTGAGGTCATCAGCCGGACGGAAGTTGTCGCTGAAAAGGAGTTAATTGTT
>CAZPWL010000137.1:0-4817 GCA_964590535.1 uncultured Anaerolineaceae bacterium | reverse complement strand
CCAGGTCAAATTTTCCTTTGCGCAGCTTGTGCAGGGTGATCATATCGCCCAGCGACATTTCCTCGGCAATCAGGGCAGCCATCAGGTCAGCCTGGTTCAGCGCCACATCCACGCCCATGACGTCGGTGAACATCCAGGCGTTTTTGGGATGGTTGATGCGCGCGATGGTGCGCGGAACCATGAATTCAAAACGCGCCAGGCTGGTGGAAACCAGATTGACCTCGTCCTGACCCGTTACGGCGGCAATCACGTCCATTTTCCGTATGCCAGCCGCTTCCAGCACGTCCGGGTCAGTGCCGTTGCCAATGTAAACAATTTTCTCGGGAACATCCAGCAGAATGCGTTGTTTCTCTTCCTCGCGCAGTTCTATCAGGCGCACTTCGTGCCCTTCACTGATCAGATAATTTGCCAGGTAAGTGCCGACTTTACCACCACCGATAATCATTACTCTCATGTTGTCCTCCTTACCTTTGCCTATGCCCCAAAAATGCGGCCGACTTTATCTTTTGATCCGAACTTGACGAACAGGTGCACGATGTCGTCCTTTTGGAACTGCGTGGCGGCGTTGGGGATAAAGGTTTTACCGCTGCGCGTGATCGCGACCACCTGGACTTCCCCCGGCACTTCCGTCTCCTTGATGGAGTGGTTGACCAACTGCGGCTTGACGTCCACGTCAATCAGGCTCACCTGACCCGCGCCGATCATGCGCTCAATGTTGAGCTGCGAGTAAATCAGTGTGCTAATCAGCCGGTCTATGCCCAGGGTGACCGGAGAGATGGTCTGGATGCCCATGCGGCGGTAGATTTTGGCTTTTTGCGGCTCGTACACGCGCGCGGATACCTGAGGCACCTTGAAAACCATTTTTGCCATGCGGGCGGCCACGAGGTTAACTTCATCTGAAGCGGTCACAGCCGCCAGCGCGTCCGCGCGCTCAATACCGGCATCCGAGAGCACTTTTTGGTCAAAGCCGATTCCGACGACCTTTTTGCCTTTGAAAGTCGGTCCGAGCAGCTCGAAGGCTTTGGGATCGCTGTCGATGATTGACACGTCAATGCCCTGAAGGTTCAGGTTTTTCGCGAGACCCGCACCGACACGTCCACACCCAATGATGATTACTTTCATATTGTTTCTCCTTTGCCGGCAAGAATTTGCTTTTGCTGGGCACGTTTTTCTTTTTGGGTCTGCACCGCTTTACGAATCGCGTCCGCAATCGGGAGGCTGGGTATCCACAGCATGTGGAAGAGCCAGTACTTGGGTGCAAAAGCCCCCGTGCCAATGAAACGCTGCATGAACGGAACGTACACAATCGCGAGCACGATGACCAGTTCACTCAAAATGCCATACCAGATCAACTTGTTGTTGAACAGCGGGGTCTTGAATATTGATCGACGTGTTGCGCGCTGCGCGAAGAGGTTGCCGATTTGCGTAAATACAACCGCTGCCAGCGCCATCGAAGTCGCAGCGCGATAAATCGGGCCGCTGTTGGGCAGATTAATCCACTGACCGGCGTACCCGTTGGTCCAGTAGTAGAAGTAAAAAGCCGCCATGGCAGCCAATGCCTGCACCGGTCCGAGGATCAGGTAGGCGCGCGACAGGAGCGAGCCGGTAATCAGATGTTCGCTCAGCTTGCGCGGCGCACGGCTCATGGTGCCCGCCTCCGGCGGTTCCGCGCCCAGCCCCAGCGCAGGTACGATATCCGTACCGAGGTCCACTGCCAGCACGTGCATGACGTTCAGCGCAATCGGAATGCGCGCCGCGGAGAGCGCGTGCGCAATGAAAGGCACCGCTTCCGGCGCGTTGCTGGTAAATATGTAGGTAGTGAAGCGCTTGATATTCTCATAAACCGCGCGGCCTTCCTCAATCGCGTTTACGATGGAGCCGAAGTTGTCATCCGTCAGGATCATATCCGCGGCTTCTTTGGCAACGTCCGAGCCGGAGAGCCCCATTGCGACGCCGATATCCGCTTTTTTCAACGCGGGAGCGTCATTCACGCCGTCGCCTGTCACCGCGACCACGTTTCCGAGTTTCTGGAGCGCGGAAACAACTTTCAGCTTGTGTTCAGGGGCGACGCGGGCAAAGATTACCTGTCCGCCCACTGCCTTCACCAGGTCCTCATCACTCATGGTTTCCAGTTCCACGCCGGTCACCACGCGCAAATCCTCGCCTTTCACAATGCCAATGCGGCGGGCGATGCTTTCCGCGGTGAGACCGTAGTCCCCGGTAATCATGATGATGCGTATGCCAGCCTTGCGGCACTTTTCCACTGCCTCTGTGACGTCCACGCGCGGCGGGTCCATCATGGCAACCATGCCAAGGAAGGTCAGGTCCGTCTCAATGGTTTCCACCTGGTAGTCATCCAGTTCGCGCGGAAGCACGCGCGTGGCAGCTGCCAGCACGCGCAGCCCCTGGCGGGCAAAGTCATCGTTTTGCGCCATGATGAAGCTGACCCAATCCTGGTTAAGCGGGACAATCTGGTCGCCTACGCGGATGCCGCTGCACACATCCAGAATTTCTCGAATTCCGCCTTTGATGTATGCCACGCGCTGGAAGGCACCTTCCACCCGCTGCATATGAACCACCGCCATGCGTTTGCGGCGTGAGTCGAAAGGCAGTTCTGCGATGCTTTGCTCGTTCTGCAAATCCGCCCGGGAATAGCCTGCTTTTTCGGCAAGGACGAGCAGGGCAGCTTCGGTTGGGTCTCCAAGTACTTTCCAGCCGGTTTTTGTGCCGTCTTCCAGCGTTTCCGGCGGGAGTAATCGAGCGGTGTTGCACTTCGCCTGGGTCAGAATGACCTCATTGACCGCACCCACCATGCGCGGGTCCAGAGTCGTTCCATTTTCTGAAAAAGACCCCGTTGGGTCGTAACCAGTGCCGGAAACCGCGATTTCCCGTCCGGCAAACGTTTCGAAATCGCGCGAAGCTGGCACCCACACCGAGCGGACCGTCATTTCGTTTTGGGTCAGCGTTCCGGTTTTGTCCGTGCAGATAACATTGGTGCAGCCCAAAGTCTCGACCGCGGATAGTTTTTTAATTAAGGCATTGCGTTTTGCCATGCGCTGAGTGCCCATCGCAAGCGCCAGGGTAACGGTTGGAAGCAAGCCTTCGGGAACAAAGGCGACTACCATGCCGAGCGTGAAAATGAAGCTCTCAATCAAGGGGATTTTTGCCAGCAGCAGCGCGATGACGAGGAATAGAAAGCCAACCCCTACCGCGATGACCGTGACAATCTTGGTGACATTCTCCATTTCCTTTTGCAGCGGGCTGAGCTCTTCCTTCAGAGACTGCGTGATCTGGGCTATCCGGCCGAAGTTCGTGTTCATGCCGGTCGCGTAGACAATCGCCTTACCGGAACCGGCAGCCACAAATGTGCCCGCGAAAATGAGGTTGGGGATATCCGTGCGGGACATCTGCTCAACGCTGACGGGTTCTGCTGAACGGTTAACCGGGTGGGATTCGCCAGTGAGCGTGGACTGGTTTACACGCAGGTCGGAGCTGTTTAACAGCCGGCAGTCCGCCGGTATGCTGTCGCCTTCCTGCAGGAAGATTACATCTCCGGGCACCAGGTCTTGCACCACAACGCTGGTTTCTTCACCGTTGCGCATCACGCGCGACTGCGAAGGCAGGATTCTTTTAAGCGCCTCGGTGGCTTTTTCCGCGCGAAATTCCTGGAAGAAGCTGAACGCGCCGTTGATGATATTGACTGCCCATACCGCGATGCCAAGTTCAGGCATCCGGGCAATAAACGCGCCGATACCGGCTACCCACAGCATGATGGCCATGATATGGGTAAAGTTGGCCAGGAGCTTGACGATGAGCGGCTTGCCTTTAACTTCTTTCAAGACGTTCGGACCGTACACGCCAAGGCGCTGGGCGGCTTCGTCCTGGGCAAGGCCTTCAGGCCTGGAATTGAGTTCCTGGTACAGTTGATCAGGCGTCAGTTCCTGAATCCGCTGGGTTAATTCCGCACCTAACTGAATTGTTTGTGCTTCCATAGAGGGTTTAATGATAATACTTTCTGAGGATATGGATGAATCGATTTGTCCGTATAACTGCCGACCGCATATATTACACCTAATGCGCGGGTTGTCAAACGCTTTTTGGCTGCCTGTGGAGTTTATTCGGGCAGAATTGGGACGAATTTACATGGATTTAACAATACTGCTTCTTCAGGGCTTCAGTATTTTCTGAAAAGCTTCCCATTTTTCCAGCAGCTGGGGCAGGAAATACTGCTCAAAATAAAGGTTTCCGGGGTCAGCTTTTCCGCGCCCCACCTGGTAATGCCCGAGCACATTGGCGGGGTCTATGTGATAGAACCACATCAACGATACAACCAGGTCAGTAGTTTTATCGGTGGTCTTCTCAATGGCTGATTTCATCTCCGGGCTTGCCCAGCCTGCAATGAGGGCGTTAAAGTCGTGTCCGGACATCTCAATATGAATGGAGCGGTTGTTATAAGTCACCCATTCGCCCTGGTCATTGTACTGCGGGGCAGCGCCGCTGCCGTGCAGCACCCCGTCGGGATACATCGGCAGCATCTGCAAAATGTCGTACTGGCTGACAGCGAAGTGTACGGAATACCATTCTCCCAAGCCGTGGAAGGTGCTTTCTGTGTTCCAGTCGCGCGGCAGGTTGGCGGTTTGTCCGTCGGTGTGGATAATGATAAGCTCAGGGATGATGATTTCATCCACCGTGTCGGCTTCCGGCAATTGCTTGTACGCATCGCCGAAGTAGACGCGCTGGCCGCTGTCAGCGGCTTCAAATCGCGGCGCGACCGGCAGCAGACTGAGGGGGTCGGGTGTGGAAGCAGGCGTGGGGGT
>CAZPWL010000136.1:0-4887 GCA_964590535.1 uncultured Anaerolineaceae bacterium | reverse complement strand
TGCGCGCCCATTCTGGTCGGGATGGGCTACACGCCGGTCACCGCGGTGGTGATGACGGCGCTTGGGCACGCATGGGCGGTGAATTTCGGCTCGATGTCCACCGCGTTTACCGCGCTGCTGGCGGTCACGGACCTGCCCGGCGGGCTCCTCGCTCCCTTTTCGGCACTGCTCCTCGGGCTGGCAATCTTACCAGCCGGCGCGCTGGTAGCGTTCATCGGCACGGGCTGGAAAGGCTTGCGGCACAGCTTCCCGGCGCTGCTCGTGATTTCCCTTGTGATGGCTTCGGGGCAGTACCTGCTGGCTGCAAACGGCTTGTGGTCGCTGGCGGCCACCGGTTCCGCCGTGCTCGGAATATTTGCCCTGCTGCTACTCGCGCGTCTGCCCCGGTATCGCGCTGAAAAACAGCCCCCCTCCGCGCCAACGGCTAAGCCGGAAGAACAGGCCAGCTTCTGGTGGCGGGTCTCTCCCTACCTGCTGCTGATGCTGATTGGTTTCGCGGTGGTGCTCATCAAACCGCTGAACGCCTTCCTGAGCCAGGCCAGCGTTCAGCCGCAATTCCCCGAGCTCAGCACCGCGCTGGGCTGGGTCAGTCCGTCGGAAGCCGGGCGTGCCTTTCGCATTTTTTCGCACCCGGGCACCATCCTGCTCTACACATGCCTGATTTCCGCCTGCATCTACTCCGCCAAAGGTCTGCTCCATCCTGGCGCGCCAGGCAGAATTCTACGCGCAGTCCGCGCGAGTGCCGGGGACGTCACACTGGGGGTAATCGCGATGGTAGGCGTGGCCTCGGTGATGACAGCCAGCGGCATGACCAACCTTTTGGCGCGCGGCCTCAGCCAGAGCATCCCCCGCGCGGCATACCCGGCTGTCGCCCCGTTCATTGGCGTGCTGGGCGCGTTCCTGACCGGCTCGAACAATAATTCCAACGTGCTGTTTGGCGTGCTGCAGATGGAAACAGCCCGCCTGCTGGGCTTGAACGTCCCACTGATCCTTGCCGCGCAGACAGCCGGCGGCTCGCTGGGCAGCGTGATGTCCCCCGCGAAAGTGATTGTGGGCTGCAGCACGGTGGGTTTGACCAACCAGGAAGCGCTGGTGATGCGCAAGCTGGTGCCGATTGAACTCATCCCGGTCGGGGTAGTCTCGTTGGCCGCGCTGCTGATTTCCGCCTGGCTGGGTTGAGCAAAGCCCATCAGAAGAAAGCTCAAGCCTGCCTTCCGTCTTTTGTCGGGATAGGCGCGGCAAGTTACCATACTTCTCGTTGAAGCCCCCCGGATAATCCAGCCGGGCTGGCACAGCACGATTATGGGCAGCGCCCACCTGCCGCTCTTCAGCCCTGCAGAAGCTGCAGGTTTTGCGGTTTTCGGGTACACTCTTGGCGAGGCACAGATGAGTACTCCACGCGGTAGAAATCTCCAAACGTTGTTCAAGCGCATGCCCGCCTTCGCGGCATCCACAATCCCAGACGTCCGCATTCGCGGCGTCAGCATGGATTCGCGCACGGTCCGCCCGGGCTGGCTGTTCGCCGCGATTAAGGGCGAAAGCGCCAACGGCTACGACTACATCCCGCAGGCGATTGCTAACGGCGCGGCGGCTGTGATGGGGACGCTGCCGGCCCCCGCGAACCTGACCCTGCCTTACCTGCAAATCGCCGGGGATATCCACGAAGCTATCGCCTACGCGGCCGCCGCTCTGCACGACTTCCCTGCCCGCAAACTGCGCATGATCGGCGTGACGGGCACGGATGGCAAGACGACCACGACATCCATGATTTACCACATCCTGCGCAGCGCCGGCATCCGCGTCGGGATGATTTCCACGGTCAGCGCGCAAATCGACGAGCGCGTGCTGGATACCGGCTTTCACGTCACCACGCCCGAATCGCCCGATATCCAGGGCTACCTGGCGGAAATGGTGCGCTCGGGGCTCAGCCACTGCGTCCTTGAGACGACCTCCCACGGTCTGGTGCAGGGGCGGGTGGCTGCCTGCGACTTTGACGCCGCAGTGATTACGAACGTGACGCACGAGCACCTGGATTACCACGGCTCGTACGAAAACTACCTGCGCGCCAAGGGCATGCTGTTCGAGAGCCTTTCCCATACGCCGCGCAAACGCGTTGGCAACCTGCGCGCCGCCGTGCTGAACAAAGACGACCAGTCCTACGCCTACCTCAAGCGCGTTTCTCCGGTGCGCCAAATCAGCTACAGCATGCTGAACCAGGCTGATTTGTGGGCAGATGAAATCGATAACCAACCCACAGAGCTGGCTTTCAGCTGCCACTTTGGGGAGGAAAAGACGCTGCGGGTGCGCACGCCGATGACCGGGCTTTACAACGTTTCCAACAGCCTGGCCGCGCTGAGTTTGTGCGTGAATTTGCTCGGCGTGCCAGCCGAAACTGCCGTGCAAGCCCTGGCAAGCCTGCCCGGCGTGCCCGGACGCATGGAGCGCATCGACCTGGGGCAGCCCTACAGCGTGATTGTCGATTTCGCCCACACGCCCAACGCGCTCTCGCGCGCGCTGGAAACCGTGCGCGGTCTCACCAAGGGGCGCCTGATCGCGGTATTCGGCTCAGCCGGCCTGCGAGACCGGGAAAAGCGCAAAATGATGCCGGCGGTCTCCGTACGGCAGGCAGACCTGAGCTATCTGACCGCGGAGGACCCGCGCACCGAATCACTGGAGGCCATCCTGCAGGATATGGCCGAGGCTGCCACAGAAGCCGGCGGGCGCGAGGGCGAGAACTTTTGGCGCGTGCCCGACCGCGGCGAGGCTATCCGCGCGGCGCTGCGAGCTGCCCAGCCGGGGGACCTGGTGATTGTGTGCGGCAAGGGGCACGAGCAGTCCATGTGCTTTGGGAAGACCGAATACGCGTGGGACGACCGGCAGGCAGTGCGCGCCGCCCTGGCGGAACTGCTGGGCTTGCCGGGCCCGCATATGCCCTGGCTGCCTACCAGCAAGGAAAAACCCGGGGCATAACCGGGTTCAGAGCTGTTCACCGAGTTTCTTGGTCTAGTTTTCTAACGCGCTTCCCTCCGCAAACCCTCAACGCGATTTCTTCTGCTTCGCGCGCATCCGGCGCACGCCCTCTCCCAGCATGCCGCCGTTATAGCCGCCCAAAACGCAAACCAAGCCAACCAGCGCCGCTAGCAGCAGCGAACTGCTCCAAATGCGCAGCACCGAGAGCGCCAGCCCCGCCAATCCGCCGTACACGCCGTAGGTCATGCCTCTGCCGTCCGCCGCGACCTGGCTCATGATAAAGCCAATCATCAGCGCAGCCAAAAACATCCCCAGCATCAGTGTGGTATCAACGCCAGTCATCAGATTGCCGTAAGTGAGCATCAACCAGTCCACCAGGCTAAAGAATGCCAAGCCCGCTGCGATATTCAGGACCGCGGAAAGCACCAGGAAGGCAATTTTTGTGCCGCGCGGGTCAAATGGAGATGGGCGTCTGTAATTGTTCATCTTAATTCCTGCCGGCAGGCAGAGAAGCCCGCACGGTCTTCACAAAATCAGGTTCGAGGTCCGTATGGGCATAACCCAGAGCGCGGATGGAATAGTCGGGGTCCAGAAAGGCCAGGCGGGTCTGAAGCTCCACAAAAGGCACCAGGTCCAGCCCGCTTTCCCGACCTTGCAAGAGGTGCATCAGCCTGACGCAGCACGCGCCCAGCTTCACCAGCGCTTTGGGGAGCGTGATAATCGGTTTGGTTTTCCCCAGGATTTTGCCCAGGCGCTGTAAGAATTCTTGCCAGCTCAGGTTTTCGGCGCACACCGGGTAGCGCGCGCCAGCTTCGCCCCGTTCCAGCGCCGTCACTGCCGCGTCCGATACTTCCTCCACCGAGACCATCGCGCTGCCGCCCGCCGGGTAGAAGACCCAGGGCAGCCAGCTGTTCAGGTAGGCAACCAGCGGCTTCCACAGCGGCTCCCGCCCGGGCATGGAGCCAAATATGTAGGGCAGCAGCAAAAAGTTCACTGCCATTTGGTCCCCCGCGGCAGCCAGGGCGGCTTTTTCCTGCTCCACCCGGCTGCGGATGTACGGATGCCGCTCCGCCAGGCGCAGCTCTGGCCAACGGCGTTCAAATTCGAGAAAATAGGAGCTGAAAATGACCGCATGCTTCACGCCTGCTTGAACTGCCAGACGCATCAGCCTTTCTGTCGCGACCACGTTCCCTTTGTAGAAAAAGGGGTAAGCCGGGCGGGCGGGGGTCACCCGGTCGTCCACACCGGCGGCGAAAATCAGTCCGTCCTGTCCTTGCAGGTGGGCGAGCAGTTCCGCGTCGGGCAGCGTTTCCATATCGGTCAGAGTGATTTTCACATCCGCTGGCAGCAGACCTTCCGTCGGCAGGGGCGGCCGCGCCAGCGCGCTGACCTGATGCCCGCGCGCAAGCAGTTTCAGCGTTGTGTGCCAGCCCAAAAAACCGGTCGCGCCGATGACGAGTACTTTCATACCCGGAATTATAGCAGAATACCGCTGCCAAAAAGCCCTTCAGAGCCCGCCCATGGGCGTAAAACAGCATGCCTTGTAGCCTCCCCGCCCTTTGAAAGCGCTTCAAGCCGACCGGTTTTTTCTCCGCTTCGCCAGGTGCCCAGGCTGCAGAAGGCAGAGATATCCAGCATCCATGCCCCCGGGCTACTCCATCTTCTTCACCAGCCCCGAAAAGGCTCATAGCGGCTGCAAGCAACCGGGGGAAAATAGGTTCACAGTGCGTTGAATTACCCTGCCAGGGAAACAAAACGCGCTCGTTCAAAGGACGCGTACCTTTTTTTATTGCGGTATCCGATTGGCTCAGTCCGTCGGCTGGAAATACTTGTTGAGTACCAGCGCGTCCAGGCTCTCCAGCACTTCCTCCGCCAGCGAAAAATCCTGCCCCCTGGTGACGGCGTTGGGCACTGCCA
>CAZPWL010000135.1:0-4894 GCA_964590535.1 uncultured Anaerolineaceae bacterium | reverse complement strand
CCGGTCCGGCATCATCTTGATTAAGTACTGGTTCTCCGTGAGCAATGAGGAACAGGAACGCCGCTTCCAGGCGCGCATCAACGATATTACCCGGCGCTGGAAACTAAGCCCAATGGACTTGGCTTCCCGCACCAAATGGGTGGAATACTCCAAAGCCAAGGACGAAATGTTCCGTTATACGGATACCAAACTTTCGCCTTGGTACGTGGTCAATTCGGACAATAAGGAGCTGGCGCGCCTAAGCTGCATCAGCCATCTGCTTTCAAAGGTCCCATACGAGGACCTGACCCCGGAACCAATTGTGCTGCCTCCAAGGCAGACGGACGACAATTACGTGCGCCCCCCGATGAGCACACAGACCTTTGTGCCGGAATTTAAAATCAAGGAAAAAGAAAAGGCTTAAAGCGCGGCGAAACTTTGAAATCCGGGCTTGCCTATGAGACCAAATAAGGCGGCTGCGTTTGCCGTGGTGATTTCACCTAATTCAGCGCTGCTAATGCTGTGCAGCGCTGAAATTGTTTCCGCAATGAGGGGGATATAGGCGGGTTCATTGCGCTTGCCCCTGTGGGGGTGCGGGGTAAGGAATGGCGCGTCCGTCTCCAACAGGATATTTCCAAGGGGGATTTGGGCTGCCGCCAGGCGCCGTTCTTGCGCGTTCTGATAGGTAACGGGTCCGCCGATGCCAAAACAAAAGCCGAGCTCCGCCAGAGCCAGGGCTTGGTCCGCGTTACCGCTGTAGGCGTGCATCACCCCAGCTCGCTGCCGGAGCATGCTCGCGGCTGGCAGCGCGCGGTGCCAATCGCGCAGGATTGGCAGTAAGTCCTGCGAGGCATCGCGGTCGTGAATGATGACTGGCAATCCCAGGCGGGCAGCCAGTTCCAGCTGCCAAAGTAGACATCGGCGCTGTTGGGCAGGCGGGCTGTAATCCCGATAATAGTCCAGACCTATTTCTCCGATGGCAACTACTCCGGGCGCGACGGCCATTTCTTCCAGCTGGGCAATTTGGTCCTGCTCGCAGTCGGCGCTGTAGTTGGGGTGGATGCCGACAGCCGCGTGGATGTAACCTGGGTAGTCCTCGGTCAGCTTCAGCACAGCCCCCGCGGAAGGCAGGTCCACGCCTGGGTTGACAATAAATGCCAGACCGGCTTGCCTGGCGCGCAGGATCACTTCCGCGCGGTCTACGTCGTACGCGTCAAAATCGAGATGGCAGTGTGTATCGGTGAACATTGGGCTTTCTCCCGGCTGGAATTATACCCTCCCATACGGGAAAACTCTTTCCATGGCAAGGACAGGCGCGCTGCTTTCCCGCGTAAAGCCTACGCCTGGACCTGGAACGCGCCGCACCCCGTTTAACCGACAGCGCACGTCAATTGTGTTATTATTCAAAAGTTAAATACTTCAAACTTGGGGTCAGCCGGCGCGGTGTTCTGAACTAACGGCACTTTTCCAATGCGCAGCGACTTCTTAAGAGGACGGTCATGATTCTTTCTGTTATCCTATATGGTTTCTTGTTTGCCACGCTGATGGCGGCTTTGTTTCACCTTTGGCGTGACGGCGGACTGGGCAAGTTAATCCTGTATCTCCTTGCCAGTTGGGTTGGTTTCTGGCTGGGGCATCTGGCTGCGAATGCCTTGGACCTGCACATCATGGATATCGGCGAGCTTCATCTAGGTCCTGCGCTGCTGGGCTCCCTGATTTTCCTCTTTCTCTCACATTGGTTCAGTCAGATTGGTAAGCCGGTATGAGCGCTTTTGCCCAGGACGGCGACCTGGTACAACTCCAGGGCAGCGGTTATAAGAGCCACATCTTGCGCTTGAAAGCCGGCGACGTGCTGCAAACACACCGCGGCGTGGTCCGGCACGATGCCGTCATCGGCCAGCCTTGGGGCGCGCGCCTGCAGTCGCATACCGGCAGCCCATTCTATCTTTTTCAACCCGGTCTGGCAGATCTTATTCGCGAGACAAAGCGCACAACCCAAATCCTTTACCCCAAGGATATCGGCTATATCCTGTTGGTGATGGGCGTAGGCCCGGGAAAGCGCGTATTGGAGGCGGGGACAGGCTCTGGCGGTCTGACCACCGCGTTTGCCTATATGGTGGGGGAAAATGGAAAGGTCTTCTCGTACGAACGCAAGCCGGAAGTACAAGCGCTGGCGCGCTCCAACCTGGCCCGCCTGGGATTTGAAAACAGGGTTGATTTCAAATTAGGTGAAGCAGTGGACGGCTTTGTTGAACGCGACGTGGACGCGCTGTTCCTGGATTTACCGAACCCCTATGATTACATCGGACAGGCGAAAGCCAGCCTGAAAGGCGGCGGTTATCTGGGTATCCTGGTGCCGACTGTCAACCAGGTCACCCGCTGCTTGCAGGCGCTCCGGCTGCAGCAATTTGCCTTTGTGGAAGTCTGTGAAATTATCCTGCGCTACTTCAAGACCGACTGGGACAGGTTTCGCCCGGTGGACCGCATGGTTGCGCACACGGGTTACCTCATTTTTGGGCGTTCAGTATTCGAAAGCAGCGACGAGCTCTTTGATGGGGAGGTCAACGAGCTGACGTGAAAGAATTCGTGATTGAGCCTGACGCGCTGGCGCGAAAACTTGCCGCGTCGCGTGTTAAACCGCGCGCTGAATATGAAGCCGATGGAAGCTTTGACCCCAAGGGTTACAAACCTGCCGCGGTGCTGGTGCCCTTGCTCTGGTACGAAGGTGAATGGCACTTGCTCTTTACGCGCAGAAGCAGCAGTCTGTTGAACCACAGCGGGCAGGTCTCCTTTCCCGGGGGAAGTTGGGATGTAGAAGACGAGGACTTGATTGCCACCGCGCTTCGGGAAGCCTGGGAGGAGACTGGTTTGCGCCCTGAGGAGGTGCGCGTGCTGGGGGATATGTCCGCGATTGGCATCACCACGCGTTTTCTGGTCACGCCGGTTGTCGGCATCATTCCATGGCCGTATCCTTTGCGCCTGGAGGAGGCGGAGGTCGCGCGGGCGTTCATCGTGCCGCTCAGCTGGCTGGCAGACCCTGTCAATTTTTACACCAGCACCCGCATTTATGAAGGCAAATCCTATGAGATTGTTTATTACCAGCTCTACGATGGTGAAAAAATCTGGGGCGCTACCGCGCAGATGACCCAGGAGTTCCTTAAACTTTTTAATTAAATAAGGCTGCCTCGTGGCAGCCTTATTGATATCTGATACAGGCAGAAGTAAATTACTCTTCTGTTTCTTTCTTGCCTTTTTCAGCCACTTCGGGTTCGGCTGTGGCTTCGGTCTCGGTCACGGCTTGCTGTTGCGCGTAGCTAACAGAAACGATGACTTCTTCGGGGTCGGTCAGAATCGTGACCTTCTCGCCAAGCTTGAGGTCGGCAACTGTGATGTTGTCATCCATGCTCGTTAATCCGCTGATATCCACCTCGATTTTGGAGGGGAGGTCGCTCGGGAGACATTCGATTTCCAGTTCGTAGAGATTGTGCAGGATGACCACATCCGCGAGTTTGGAGACCGGCGCTTCGCCTGTCAGGCTGATGCGAACGTTTGTGCGCAGGAGTTCGGTCAGGGAGACCGCCAGGAAGTCGATATGAATGAGGCGACCATAAATTGGATCGCGCTGACGATCGCGCACGATGACGGCGTGGGTCTTGCCTTCAACGTCGATGGTGATCAGGCTGGAGGAGCTCAGCTTGCTCAGTTTGAGCGAGGCTTCGTGCGCGTTCATCTGGATCGGGAAGGCTTCCAGGTGGCGGCCGTAGATGACGCCCGGGAGAATGCCGGCGCGGCGCAGGGCTTTGACTTGTTTGCCCTTGACGGTTCGATTTTCTGCTTGGATGATAATTTCTTCTTGTGCCATTTCAATTTTCCTTTTCGGCGCCTCTGACCCCACCTGGGGCTGCCCTCGCCTTGTTGTTTACCGGACGAATTTCCGGCGACTGCATAGTTTAACGCTTTTCCGGGTCTTCGTCAAGCACCTGGGAACCAGAAACCCTGGGTTTTCAATACGGGATTAGAATGATATCGTCTTCTCGAGTGTTTGGAGTGCATATGAAAAAGCAATCTGTGTTTACCAGGGTCCTGATTATCGTTGGGAGCATCCTGGTCTGGGTTCCGGTACTGCTGCCATTCGTGTTTTCATTCAGACCTCTGCTTGGCGGAGGGAAGTTCTATCTTGATTACCTTATACCGGCTGAATTGGCGTTGTTTTGCCTGGTGGGGGGATTGCTGCTGATTTGGGCGGCCATCCGGGCAAAAACCGGGCGGAAACTGGTCATCTGGTCATTCGCGGCGGCATTCTTCCTGCTGGTTTTCAGCCAGATGCTGGCGGTCTGGTTGGGGTTGGCATCCGGCAGGGTAGGCGAAGGCACGTGGCAGATGTATCTTGTGTTGGGGATGCTGCTGCTCTATTGGGCGGCGCTTGCGCTGCTGGGAATCGCGGGCATCCGTTTGTGCCACTTGCTGAGCAAAAAAGAGCCACAGGAAGCAGCTTAAAACAAAAAGGGATTGGTGTGTAAACCAATCCCTTTCACGTTATTTACCGGGATTTAGCCCTTTGTTTCCGGCGCCTGGCCTTCCGCGGGGGCTTTCTTCTCTGTCAGGCTGCGTTTGATCTCAGCTTTCAGCTGTTCGGTCTCTTCGCTGCGCTCTTTTTGCGCTGCGGCGCTCACTTCCAGGTTCAGTTTGTCGGAGAGCAAGAGCGTGAGCAGGCCTTCCATAATGCTGCTGCCGGTCGCGCCGCCCTCGCCGCTGGACCCGCCAACAACAACTCTGGGCACCACATCCACGCGAGACTGCTGCACGGCTTCGGCGAATCGGTTCATGACCTGCTGGGTCACCTGATACTGTGGACCGCCGTAAGCGGCGACCTGTTCCTCGGTGGCGATAGCCTGGGCGATACCGGTGCGGGCGA
>CAZPWL010000134.1:1680-4898 GCA_964590535.1 uncultured Anaerolineaceae bacterium | reverse complement strand
GCCGTGATGGTCGCGGACGATGATGTCATTATTTCCCCCCGGCCCCTTTCTGCCTTATTCAGAGTTTTAGAGCAGCAGGATCTGTGGATGCTTCAGCCAGCTTTCTCGGGTTTTGGCAAAGTTAGTCACAAAATTACTCAACGCAGACTCAAAACATCCCTCAGGTACGTGAATTTCGTGGAAATTACCTGTCCAATCTTCCCAACTGAAAAATTGCTGGAATTCATGAACGTGTATACCCCGCAAACTCCTACAATTACCGGTATAGATTATTGGCTTCCTTACTTCTTTGGAGTCAATCAAGAGCGCAAATATGCAATATCGGATAAATACTATTGCATAAATCCCCGGGAGCAGTTCAAGAGAGTAACTTCGCGCGCGATTGATTCGGTCAGTAGCGCGGAAGAGCGAAAGAGCGCTGTTGCCGTCACACTCAAGTCTCTGGGCATTCGGAACTTCAACTATCAGGAATACTCGAGTATCAAACGTCCAATTCACGAACAATTAATCGCTTTTCCAAAATTCCTTCTGGAACTAGCTTTTCAAGGATGCTGGAACGTGGCTTCCAAGATTCGACAAGCGGTAAGAACTATCCAGCACTGAGCAATCTCATAGTAGACATCACTCGAAAGAATACGTAACGTAGAAATCGATGAGCCAAGATTTGACACCTCACATCCACTGCAAACTTTACTGCCTTTCCAATTCCGAACATTTACAAATAATCTATACTGGCTTCAGTTTGCTTCAGCAACAAAAAAGAATATCACTGGAGTATCGGATTACGAGGCAAATCCCTTTTGATCTGCGCGGTCTATCGCCTGTCGACCTCCTCGTGGAGATTAACGACACAAAGCTGGTGGTTTTCGATACGAGTGATTTCGGAGAAATCAAAACTGACCTAATCAACGGAGTTGATGCATACTTTAAACGCAGCTTTCCACTCCACCAGGATTTTCCTGCTTCACTCAGGACAAAGTTTTTCCCACTTGGATTGACTTATTGCGTGTACCCCAAAAAACCAGATAGTTTTGAATTCATACGTTCTTTCCTGGAAAAATTAAAGAGAAATTTAAGCACCTGTTAAAAACTTCGGTTCATTTACTCGGCTCCAAGAATCCACTTCGATTTCGTTTCAACATTACCAATTGCTCACATCCACCAGAGCCTAACCTTTCTCCAGCCATAATTTTCATGTGCCGTCTGTGGGATCCTTTGGAAACAAAGCCCAAGTACAGGCAGCAGAGAGAAGAAATAAATCTGATGCGTGTCAATTGCATAAGAGGCCTCAAACGCGAATTTGGCAAACGTTTTATGGGTGGATTGTCCCACAATGAATATACGATCAAAAACTTTCCAGATTGCTTGATTACAGACCCACAATTGACTCAGTTCGGTAATTATGTTCGTTTAATGCAAAAGTACCCCATTGGCGTGGCAACAACCGGTCTACACGAGTCCATTGGATGGAAGTTTGCCGAATATGTTGCGTTTTCAAAGGCAATCGTCTCTGAGAAACTTGAGTATTTTGTCCCTGAGCTGAATGATGGGTCCAATTACCTTGGATTTACCAATGTGGAGGAGTGCATTCATCAAACAACCTTGCTCATGGAGAACAAAGAGAAGAGAGAAGCAATGATGGAAGCCAATTATCAGCACTATCAACAATATGGGCGCCCTGATTTGCTGGTCTGGAATGCAATTACGAAAGTCGTATAGTGGTCAGCATGTACACTGTAAATGGTCAGAACTGCAACCTTTCGCTCCAGGTCACCATCGGCGTCAGCCGCAGGGGTGCGCGTGCCGGTGTTCCAAGGATTGGGGATAACGTCTACATCGGCCCCGGTGCCAAGCTCTTCGGTGCGATCGTCGTAGGCGACAACGCTGCCATCGGCGCTATCTGTGTTGTGACCAAGGACGTGCCGCCTTCCGGCGTGGTGGTTGGGTTACCGGGAAAGGTAATTTCCTATGAAGGCTCATCGGGATATATCAATAACAAGACTGATGAAGAATAATAAAAAGCTTGACCTTTTACTGATTATCGTCCTGAGCCTGTCGCTACTTGATATTGCCGCGCAATTCGCGCCTGCGCTTTACAACCGTCCCATCACTGATGATTTGTGCACAGCCGGCTCTGTAAAAGATATCCCGTTCATTGAGTATGTAAAAAACGATTATCTTGGGTGGACTGGCCGTTACAGTTACATCAGCTTCAGCGGGCTTGCTGGCCTGGCTGGTCCGCGTTTCGCCGGAGTGCTTCCTGTGCTATTGGTAGTTTTCTGGTTCTGCGGCTTAATTTGGTCGCTGTTTCCAATATTTACTTATCTCAAGCTGCAACCCCCACTGCTTTTTGCGGCTGCGGTCAGCAGCTTTTACATGGCTGTGTTGTTCAATTCTCAGCCAAGCTTCTTCGAATCGCTTGTCTGGGGAGCAGGGTCCATTAACTACACCATGCCGCTGGTCCTTTTTACGGTTGTGGTCGGACTTCTTCTGCGCGCTTGGTTTGATAACAATAAACAGTCGCTCATCCCAATAATTCTGCTTGTTTTTGTCACCGGGGGTTTTTCTGAAATCTTTGGCCTTCTTCAAATTGCAATCCTCGCTTCTTTAAGTGCTTACCTGATTCTTTCTAAGATCCGAGCCTCTCATAGGCGTTTCTTTCTGGCGGTACTCGCAGCGCTTTTCATCTCCGTGTTAGCCTTTGGCATTGTCTATGTTGCGCCCGGCAACGCAGTCCGGCAGGCAGCCTCCGGTCATCCGCAACCCACGCCTCTGACGCAACTGCCCTGGCTGGTATTGTGGTCCACCTTGGTGGAGTTCTACGTTTTCATCATCCATGCGCGCTATTGGATCCTGCCGCTCTTTCTTGTACCATTTACATTTGGCATTTTTCAACAAAACTCCCTGCAAGAATTGGAACCCACACAGACCAAAAGCAATCCAAAATCCACAATGCAATCTATCCTTTGGATAAGTTTGATTGTTCTCGGTCTGGCCGTTATCGCTGCACTGCCCTCGTCGTATATTCAAGGAGATGCCCCGGTTTCACGCGCGATGATCCTTCTGTTTGCGTTTCTTGTCCCGGCGGCTGGCGCGTGTAGTTTTTTGCTTGGTCGCCTATTCGCGCAAGTAGGACGAGGGAATCTCCCCGTTGATCCAAAACCTCGAAAGTGGGCTAATCTTGTTCTTCAAAGCCTGGCTCTGGTTTCCTTATTTCT
>CAZPWL010000134.1:0-1660 GCA_964590535.1 uncultured Anaerolineaceae bacterium | reverse complement strand
GCCCGGGATCAGGAATTACGCGCGCTTGCAGCAGAAGGCACCCAGAACGCGCAAGCCCCAATGCTTGTGAATGCCTACGGGTATTCCGATTTGGACAACAATCCGAAACACTGGATTAACCGCTGCGCTGCGCGTTACTATCATCTGGAAACCATTACCAAAAGTAATTAAACTGAGTGAAGATTCAACACGATGGACGAACCAAAAACTGAAACCTGGGACCTCATCATCACCCCCCGCAAAAAGTGGTACGACCTGCAGCTGCGGGATGTCTGGCGCTACCGCGACCTCATAACCCTCTTTGTCCGGCGTGACTTCGTATCGCGTTACAAGCAAACGATTCTCGGTCCCTTGTGGCTCGTCATCCAGCCAATCATGAACTCGCTGGTCTTTACTGTTGTGTTTGGTAACATCGCCCGGCTCCCCACCGATGGCCTCCCCCAGATGCTCTTCTACCTTTCCGGTACCGTGCTCTGGCATTACTTCTCCAACTGCCTGAATGGAACCGCGCAGACCTTCATTCAAAACGCTCATCTCTTTGGCAAGGTCTACTTTCCCCGCCTGGTGATGCCAATTTCCATCGTAATTTCCAACCTGATAACGCTTGCCATCCAATTTGTTTTATTCATTGTTTTCTGGCTGTTCTTCTTTGCCAATGGCGCGCAAATCCACCTCACAAGCTGGGCGCTGGCCTTCCCCCTCCTTGTTTTCCTGATGGCAGGCCTTGGGCTGGGCTTGGGCATCATCATTTCCTCCCTCACCACCAAATACCGCGACCTGAACTACCTGGTGGGCTTTGGCGTATCGCTCTGGATGTACGCGACTCCAATTATCTACCCGGTGTCATCAATCCCGCAGCGCTGGCAGTGGTTGGCCAACATCAATCCGGTCACACCAATCATCGAGACATTCCGAATGGGTTTTCTCGGCCAGGGGGATGCGTCCTGGGTGCGCCTGGCCTATAGCTTTGGCTGCACGCTGCTGCTCTTGTTTATTGGCGCGGTGATTTTCAACCGGGTGGAAAAGACCTTCATTGATACTGTGTAAGACTCACAACAATCAAATTGAATTAAGAAGCGGAAAATACTCCACTGTGAAAGAAAAAATTAAAATAATGTTTGAGGATTTTTGGCGTCCACCAACCCTTGGATATATTAAGAGGAACGCACTTTATAAACTACTTTCCCGATACTATGATCTTGAACTTTCTAAGAAGCCTGATTTTTTGTTGTATTCAAGCTTTGGTTTTGAGCATCTGAAATATGACTGCGTCCGCATTTTTTACGCGGGCGAGAACGTCAAGCCGAATTTTAAAGAGTGCGACTACGCCTTTTCGTTTGATTTCCCTATCACAGAACGAAATTACCGTTTACCGCTTTATCGGCTCTACCCAGCATATCAAAGTATTCTCGCGCCAAGGAACTCAGAACAGATCATCTCAAAACCGCGAAAATTTTGTTGCTTCCTGGCGTCCAATCCCCAAGGACAAGAACGCAATCAATTTTTCAGCATGTTATCTGAGTATAAAAAAGTAGATGCCGGAGGAAAGGTTTTTTTCAATACTGATCAACCAGTGCCGCGAGGTAAAGAGATCGATTGGATGAGCCAGTACAAGTTTTGCATTGCCTTTGAAAATTCTTCTTACCCTGGCTACACCACT
>CAZPWL010000133.1:0-4901 GCA_964590535.1 uncultured Anaerolineaceae bacterium | reverse complement strand
ATCGGTTTTGTCATTCTGAGCGAGACCTGGTCATTCTGAGCGCAGCGAAGAATCTCAGGTTCTATTTTCACCTCTCTCCTGAATACAAAATCCTCCTTCGGTAGTACGAATCCTCACTACCTGCACCCTCTGGGTGTCCTGCACCCTCTGGGTGGAAAAACCGAGAGACGTGCTTGACCGCAAGTCTTCTTGATTAACTACCCACTCGTAATATCCTGACACCCCCAGAAAGCAACATTACCAATCCCCGATTTTTCCTCCATTTCCTCCCGCCAACCCGGCCAATTCGCTGTACAATCTCCAATAAATAGCTCAAATGTGCGAATAATGCCCCTCAGCAGCCTGGGTAAGGCCTTATTCACCAGCAGCGCATCCAGAGCTCAACAGGAGAAAACTTGGCCAACACGCAAAACCTTAAGCCATTCCAAAAAGGCGATCCCCGTATAAACCGCCGAGGTCGGCCCCGCAAATCTGACCTCATCGCCCAGCTTGCCCGATCCCTGCTCGAAGAACCGGTCGAAATTGGACAGGAAAGCCAGACCATTACCCGCCTTGAAGCCATCCTGCGCGAGTGGTTGGACTCAGGCAACTTCCAGAAGAAATTAGCAGTCATCCAGTATGCCTATGGCAAAACCCCCAATGAAGCTGATGTCGAAGACCGCGATCTTAGCATCGTGGTGAATTGGGGAGATCCCGTTTGCTCCTATGACGAATACCCACCCTCCGATGACCGCTCTAACATCAATGTTCTCGAATGACGTCTCCTGGTTCTTCGCGCCAGCTGCCAGGCTTTTTCGCAATTTGTGCCAGCTTTCGCCCGTCCCTCCCGATTATTCTCACTGCATAACAGTGAAAATCCCGACTCTCCAAAGCGAAACGCATTGGGTCACATGGCAGCTCACTCACACAAGAAACAGTCAACTAAAAAAGAACGTAGCATGATCAAAGCGCCCAGCGTTTTTCCCCTGCAAACTTATCCTCCTGACTTGAGCCATAAGTCAGAAAAACCAAAACCTTCGCTGGGTCATCACTTTATTATTTGCGCGCGCATGCAGTCACGCTCTCAGAAACGAGATTCATCAGCTTTTTACGCCTGGTTATTGTGTGATGTGCTGAATCCCATGTTGGGCTTTATAGTGTCCGGTGGCAGATTTCTGCGCCTGGTTCTTGTCGATAAAAACTTGCATTAACAGAGCCAAAACTTGTTGATTGCTGTCACAAAAGGTAAAATTGGATTAACGTTTCTCCCAAACCCTCACACACGAGGGAGCAAAATCGGAAATTATGGATCAGGAATTATCAGAGAGTTTTAGCACCGCGGAAAGTTTGAAAACGCGCCGCAAAGTCACGCTTGCAGGTATCGGCAAGCGCGCCTTTGATATTGTCGTGGCCTTCGTTGCGCTGATCCTGCTCTCACCATTTTTCGGCATTATCGCGCTGCGCATCAAACGCGACTCGCCAGGTCCTGTCTATTTCCGCGGTGTGCGGGTCGGTCGGTTTGGCAAGCCCTTCCAGATCCTCAAGTTTCGCACGATGTACGAGACCCCTGAGAGCTACAACGGTTCTCCAATCACATTAAACAACGACCCGCGCGTGACTCCCATTGGCAAGTGGCTGCGCAGGACAAAAGTCAACGAGCTCCCGCAGCTCTGGAACGTCCTCAAGGGGGAAATGAGCTTTGTCGGTCCGCGCCCGGAGGATCCAAAATTTGTGCAGAACTGGCCGCCTGCAGTACGTGATGAGATCCTCTCCATCCGGCCAGGCATCACCAGCCCCGCCTCCGTTATCTACCGCGATGAGGAAGACCTGCTAAAGGGTTCCGGCTTTATGGATGCCTACCTGCTTAAGATCCTGCCGGACAAACTACGCCTGGACCAGCTTTACGTGCAAAACCGGACTTTCCTCACGGATCTGGATGTCATCGCCATGACAGCGATTGTCTTTTTTCCCCGCCTAAAATCCGAGCCAGTCGCGGAAGCCAGGCTGTATAACGGCGTTTTTTACCGTTTCGCGCATTTTCACCTGACCTGGTTTATTGCTGATGTCTTGGTTTGCTTCATCGCGGTAGGTTTGTCCGGCATCATCTGGCGCATCAGCGCGGTCATTAATCTTGGCATCCCCACCTACATTATCGTCGCCCTGGCCGTCGCGCTCACCAACAGCCTCATCAACATCATCATCGGCTTGCCCCGCATTATGTGGAAATCTGCCAGCCCGACCTACGTGATTGACCTCGGGCTTTCCGTTGGGCTTACCATGTTCCTGTTTTGGGCTGTCACCCGCCTGTGGTTCCAGGAGCCGTGGATCCCGTTCAGTATGATCTGGTTGATTGGAAGCATGATGTTTATCGGTCTGGTGGCTGTGCGTTATCGGGAACGCCTTTTTACTGGTCTTGCCAACCGCTGGCTCATCATGCGCGGTGGAAAAGCTTCATACGCCGAGCGCATCCTGATTGTCGGCGCCGGAGACCTGGGGCACCTGGCGCTCTGGCTGCTGCAGCGCAGCAAGCTGGCAGGCTTATTTGGCGTGGTTGGTCTGGTGGATGACGACCCCCGCAAACACGGTGAATGGCTGCAGGAGTGCAGGATCCTGGGTTCTACGCGCGACATTCCTGCTCTGGTAGAAAAACATAAAATTAATATTCTGGTCTACGCCATTGCGAACATTTCCCCCGAAGAAAACAACCGGATCATGGAAACTTGCCGCGCGACTGAGGCCCGACTCATTATTATCCCGGACCTGGTCAAAGTGTTGGAAAAATCTATCCGAAAAATCGAAGTGCAGGAATAAATGGAAACCAATTCTCTTGTAGGCCTGCCGATTCTCGTGACCGGAGCAGGCGGTTTCATCGGCAGCCGCCTTACAGAAGTCCTCTGCGTTCGCGGCGCGCGCGTGCGCGCGTTCGTGCGCTACAACTCCCGCGCGGATGCCGGCTTGCTCAAAGCCCTCCCCCCCGATGTTCTGCGGAGCGTTGAGATAATTATGGGCGACCTGCGCGACGAAGACGCGCTGGAAAAAGCCGCTGCCGGAACGGCGCTTGTGTTCCATCTCGGCGCGCTCATTTCCATTCCCTACTCGTACCAACACCCGGTCGAAGTGGTGCAAACCAACATTCTGGGTACCCTGGCAGTCCTGCAAGCCTGCCACAAAAGCGGGTCGCGCCTGGTCCACACCTCCACCAGCGAAGTCTATGGCACAGCCCTGCGCGTGCCCATTGACGAGCAGCATCCGCTGCAGGGGCAGTCGCCCTATTCCGCTAGCAAGATCGGCGCGGATAAACTCGTGGAAAGCTACTACCGCGCTTTCGGCGTCCCTGCCGTCACCATCCGGCCGTTCAATACCTACGGTCCCGGTCAATCCGCGCGGGCAGTCATCCCGACCATCATCACCCAGGCGCTCCAGGCAGAGGAAATCCATCTGGGAAACCTGGAAGCCCGCCGGGATTTTACTTACCTGGATGATACGGTTGCGGCGTTCATCAAGGCTGCTGAAACTCCCGGCATCGACGGCGAGACTTTTAACCTTGGTTCAGGTTCCGAGGTCAGCATCCGGGAGCTGACCGAAGATATCCTCGCGCTCACGGGTAGTCAGGCGCGCGTGGTGGTGGATGAAGAACGCCTGCGCCCTGAAAAAAGCGAAGTCCTGCGCCTGCTCGCCGATAATTCCAAAGCCCGCCGGGTTTTGGGCTGGGAGCCTAAAGTGGGCTTGCGCGAAGGCCTCACCCAGACCATCGCGTGGGTGCGCGCGCACATGGATTTTTACCGCCCTGGCCGCTACGAGCGCTGACCTGCATTACCGCCTAAACGAGCGCAATTATTTCGCTTAAACCCGATCTTTGTGCCAAAGACTTCGTCCATACCTGTGACCTGTTGGGGTAATCTTCATCGCCATCAAACGCCTGAAAACAATCTGTCTTGCCAACAGCGCAGCAGTAAAGTAAAGTTAATCACTAACCGATTAAAAAAAGTAACTACCATAGCGGGCGCGATTTTTAGATCAGCGGACAAGAAAGTTGAGGAGCATGTGAAAGCTGTCATTCTTGCAGGGGGTAAAGGAACACGTCTGGCACCCTATACTTATGTGCTGCCCAAACCGATGATGCCAATCGGGGACAAAGCAATCCTGGAAGTGCTCATGCGCCAAATGAAACGCGCGGGCATCAACCACGTTGTCCTCACTGTAGGCCATCTGGCGGGTCTGATGCAAGCCTTCTTCCAGGACGGCGCGCAGTGGGATCTGGATATCTCCTATTCATTCGAAGCGAAGCCGCTCGGAACCGCGGGTCCGCTTGCCCTGGTTCCAAATCTGGATAAGGCTTTTCTTGTCACCAATGGCGATGTGCTCTCACTGCTGAACTTCCACGATTTCTTCGCGTTTCACCACCAGCAGGGCGGCATTTGCACCATTGCCATGTACAATCGGCCGGTCCACATCGATCTGGGCGTGATTGAGCAGAATAACGGTGATTATGTAATCACGGGTTATGTTGAAAAACCTACGCTTAATTATCGGGTAAGCATGGGCATTTATATGTTCGAACCGCGCGTGCTGGATTACATCCCCAAGAATGAGTATCTCGACTTCCCTGACCTGGTGAAAATTCTCCTGGCGAACGGCGAACGCGTGGTTGGCTACCCATACAGCGGCTATTGGCGCGACCTGGGCAATCCTGAGGACTACACGCAGGCTTGCCTGGATTTTGAACAGATGCGTTCTCAATTCCTGCCGGAGTAAGCTGTGAACTGGCGCGTTCCTCTCGCGGATGTGAACTTGGGACCGGAAGAACTGGAAGCGGTCAGCGCTGTGATTCGCTCCGGCTGGCTGACCATGGGTGAGGTCACCCAGGCGTTCGAGCAGGAATACGCCCAATCCACCCACAGCGCGCACGCCCTGGCCATCAC
>CAZPWL010000132.1:0-4930 GCA_964590535.1 uncultured Anaerolineaceae bacterium | reverse complement strand
GGCAGAGGGTTGGTCGCCTTACGAATAATCAATTCCTGATCCACCTGCAGGATGCTTTCGGCGCTGAGATTGTTCAATGTGAGCAGCTCATCCAGGCTGATGCCGTAGGCTTGCGCGATGGTAATGAGGAATTCTCCGGACCGGACGATGTGTGTGATGCTGCCATCCGCAGCGGGTGTGGAGGTGATGAACCCGGGCACGCCCGGCGTGGCTGTCTGCGCGTCCTGCCGGGCTTGGGCGCCCAGGCCCGCCGCCAGCGCAGTACGACCCACAGGCGCAGCTAAGAGAACCCCTCCGATCAATCCCGCGATCAGCAGCAGCGCCCAGAGTCTGAATTGTTTTCGCATGCGTTCCTGGATGTTAATGTACCCTGATTATACCCTTGCTGCCTGAAACCTGTTTCGCCGGGAACAATTTTGCGCCCTTTCCGTCCTAAAGAAGAGCCCAGACGAACCTTGTACCCAAGCTCTCCAAGAATCCGCGGGTTCAAGGGAAATCGTTATAATCACAATAATATGGAAACAAACGGAAAACGCAAACAATACAAAGCGGAGATTCAAATTCTCTTTATCCTGCTGGTGGGCGTACTGTTGGCAGCGCTTGTTGGTGGCGCGGTGCTTTTCGCCTACGAAACCCGGCACGCCGATACCATCTATCCAGGCGTCAGCGTCGGAAGCGTGGACGTCTCGGACATGACGGTCGGGCAGGCTGTGTTGAAGCTGAAGGAACAGAGCGACTATTCCACCCAGGGCAAGCTGCTTTTCACCTTTGGTGAGATGCGCTGGCTGTATACGCCCGGACAGCTTGGTTACGCGCTGGACCCCTACGTCAGCGCGGAACAAGCTTTCGCGGTAGGGCGGGACGCGAGCCTGGTGCGCAGCCTGGCAGCTCAGCTGAATTCAGCCCGCCAGGGCGTCCGCATCGGACCCACCGCCAGCTACGACCAACGGCAGGCGTATGCCGTGCTGCAGCAGGTGGCCAGCCAGGTGGATAAACCGGTCGTGGAAGCGCAAATCACGCTGAATGGCACGGACGTGCAGGTGACAGCCGGGCAGACCGGGCGCAGCGTGGATATTAACGCCTCGCTGGCCCTGCTGGATGAACTTTTGCTGCACGAACGCGACGGTATCATCCCGCTGGTTGTGACCGAACAGCAGCCGGAGATTATGGACGCCCAGGCAGCCGGCGCGCTGGCCCGGGAAATCCTTTCCCAGCCGTTCACGCTGCAAATGCCTGAGGGCTACGCTAACCTGGGTCCCTGGGTGATTGAGCCTGCCGACCTGGCAAAACTCATCATTATTGAGCGCGGCGAGGGCGGAGCTGGCGCGGAATACCAAATCGCGGTCAACCAGATGGCAATCAACGGCTACCTCGCCAGGCTGGCGCCCGCGGTCCGTACCGAACCGGTGAACGCGCGCTTCATCTTTAATGACGACACGCGTCAACTGGAAGTCATCCAACCCGCGACCATCGGGCAGGCGCTAAGCCTGGAAGCCAGCGTGCAAACCGTGCTGGACGCTCTGCAAAGCGGCGCGCATTCAGCCGTGTTGGTGATGGAGTATGTTGACCCGCAGGTAAAGGATGACGCGACGGCGGAAAGCCTGGGCATCACCGAATTGGTCATCGCCGAAACCTCGTACTTTTTTGGCTCGGACGACGCGCGCATCCAGAACATCAGCGCGGCTGCCAGCAGCTTTCACGGCTTGCTCATTCCTCCGGGCGCGACATTCTCCATGGCAAGCCAACTGACAGACATCAGCCTTGAAAATGGCTATGCCGAAGCCCTGATTATCGTCGGCGGTGAAACCGTGAAGGGCGTTGGCGGCGGCGTGTGCCAGGTGAGCACCACGCTTTTCCGCACGGCTTTCTTCGGCGGTTTTCCTATTGTTGAACGGCACGCGCACGCCTACCGGGTGGGTTATTACGAACAGCGCTCCAACGGCGGGAGGGATACCAACCTGGCTGGCTTGGACGCGACCGTCTACGTCCCGCTGGTGGATTTCAAGTTCACCAACGATACGCCTTATTGGCTGCTGATGGAAACCTATCTGCGCGGCTACTCCCTGACCTGGAAGTTTTACTCCACCAGCGACGGACGCAGCGTTGAATGGGATACCACTGGCGTGACCAACGTACAGCCTCCACCAGAACCGCTCTACCGCGAGAATCCCGAGCTGTCCGCTGGCACCATCAAGCAGGTGGATTGGGCGGTGGAAGGAGCGTCGGTTTTCGTCACGCGCAATGTATTTCGGGGCGGCGCCTTGTACTTTGACGACAGTTTCACCACGAATTACATCCCCTGGCAGGCAATTTATGAGTACGGACCCGGCACCGACGTGCCCTAAACCCGGCGGTCGGGGCTAATATCCGCCTTATGGTAAAATGGATGCGTCCGATTGGTCCTGACCCGCGAAGGGGCTCCAGGAACGGACACAGAAACCGGAGGACCTGTGATTGACCAAGAATTATTGAACTTGCTGCGCTGCCCTGTCTGTGTTAAAGAACAGAAAGGCTTACTGGAACTGTACCGCGAAAGCTGGCTCATTTGCCCAGACTGCGGCCGGAAATACCCCATTTGGGATGACATCCCGGTCATGCTGATTGACGAGGGCGATAAATGGGCGAAGACCGAAAAAGAAGCCCTGCCCGTCCCACCGCCGCAGGAAGGTTAACAAGAAAATTTTCAAACGCCTGGGCTCAGTTACCAGGCGCTTTCTTTGAAGGCAACTATGAAACGATTTTTGGCAAAACTAAATGAAGCGCTGCCTGAAAAACGAAAGACGCGCATCATCCTGGGAGTGCTGGTCGCGCTTGGGGTTATTGGCGCGGCCGTGTTGGGCAACTTCACCAACAACTTTGTGGCGGGTATGAGCATTCTGAACCTGCCGGGCGTACCGGTAGTCTCCCAGAACGCCCCGAGCGCAGCGACCACCCCCGGCGCGGAAGAAACGCCGGCAGTCGCGACCATGCAGCCAATTCTGGAAACCCAGGAGGCCTGGGATGGAAAATCGCGCGTCAACCTGCTGATTATGGGCCTGGACTCCAGGGACCTGGAAGCGACCGCCCCACGCACCGACTCCATGATCCTGTTCACGATGGACCCGGTGAACCTTACGGCGGGCATGATTTCAATTCCACGGGACCTGTGGGTCAAGGTTCACGACGCGGACTACGGCAAAATTAATACCGCCTACAGCATCGGCGAAGCCTACAAGCTTCCGGGCGGCGGGCCGGCGCTGGCGGCAAAGACTGTGGAAGATTTTCTCGGTGTGCCCATCCAGTATTATGCCCAGCTGGACTTTGAAGCATTTATCAAGTTTATTGACCACATCGAAGGCGTGAAAATAAACATCCCCGAACGCATCCAGCTGGATGTGGTCGGCACGAAACTATCCATGTGGGTGGATCCCGGCGTGGTAACCTTACCCGGCCAGTGGGCGCTGGCTTACGTGCGCGCCCGCGGCACCGCTGGGGGAGATTTTGACCGTGGCCAGCGTCAGCAGCAAGTTATCCTGGCGATCCGCGACCGTGTCCTGGATTTCAATATGATGCCGACCCTGATTTCAAAGTCCGGCGAAATTTACGCTGACCTTTCCTCTGGCATCCGTACCAACCTGACCCCGGATGAGGTCATAAAATTGGGGCTCAAAGTGCTTGACATTCCGCGCGAATCCATTAAACAAGCGGTAATTGACGGCAAGTATGTGAATTTCGGACGCTCACCCGACGGGTTGGAAATTTTGCGCCCGATCCCCGATAAGATCCGCGAACTTCGTGATGAAATCTTTTATGGCGTGGAAAGCGCCGGAACAGGTTCCGCGCAAGACGTCCAGGCGCTTCTGCAGGACGAGCAAGCCCGGGTTTCCATCCTGAATTCCTCCAGCGCAGCGGGGCTGGCTGTAAAGACCGGCGAGTACCTGCTGGGGCAGGGCTTGAATATTGTTGAGCAAAGCGACTCTGGGTATCAGGTCTACACGCGCATCACGCTCTACGGCAGCAAGCCGTACACGCTCAGATACCTGGCGGAATTATTCAAGATAAGCTCCCCCGGCAGCATCATCTACGCATACGACCCGAATTCCGCGGTTGATATTGTCGTGGAACTTGGCGACGACTGGGCTAGCGCGAACACCCTGCCCTGACGACCTTGCTACAGAAACAAAAAAAGCTGACTTTTCGTCAGCTTTTTGTTGTCAAGGAGCTTAAGGATTATGGGGTGAGGCTGGACGGCGCGCTCTGCAGCAAGCCAGCCAGCGAAACCAACGCGCGTGCGTTCTCCTCCGAGCCGCCGCTGGCCAGCAATTCCTGCGCCTGCGCGATGAGCGCCGCGGCAGGATCAGCATCATTCAGCAGCGCGAGCCGGCTGAGAGCGCGTTCTGGGTTTGGCGCGGCTTGATTAGCGCGCGCGATATCCAGCCGGTATTCCGCCTTTGCCTGCGGACTGAGCTCTTGCGGCAGCGCGACCTGGTGCACCACAGGGGCGATCACCAGCGAAATCAGCAAGCCGAGCGCTGCCCCGAGGATAAGCCCGGTAATCAGATACAGGTGGGATTGGTTGTTAGTTTCCATCGGCGGTTCGCCCTCCCAGCCATTCCTGATACGCCGCGGGGTCAATCGCATCGATAAGCGCTTTGATGACCTTTATGTCGTTTTCCTGATAGCCGACGCCCTGCGCGTAGTTCACAGCGTTCACCAATAAAGAGTAGGGGTCATCCGGTTCAATGAGCGCCAGCCGGTCGAGCGCAGCGGGCAAGTTTTGGTCCTGCGCGTAGCTTTCAGCGACCATAAGGGTGAGGTCGGTCTTGTAATCCGCGCGCAGCTGGTTCAGGTCGGCGCTTTTGGGGGCGGCAGCCGGCATAAAAAGCCAGCCAAACGCCAGCCCCGCGCCAGCGCCAAGCATAATCGCCAGGAGGAAAAAGAAAATGCGCAG
>CAZPWL010000131.1:0-4942 GCA_964590535.1 uncultured Anaerolineaceae bacterium | reverse complement strand
GTTCATAATAACTTCCTTTACTCGCTTACGCACATAACTACATCAGCCAGTCTTTCTGGGTGACGCGAAGTGCAAGTATAACACAGGAGTCCCAGTTATTGTCAAGCAGAATCAGGTTGTAATGTCCTGCTTTAAGCTTTCGGGCGCGCTAAGCGGCTTGAAGACTAAATCCCGCGCAATCAGGACCATAATCCACAGATACGCCATCGCCAGATACCGCTGTTCCACCAGCGGTCCAAAGCCGTAGAGGTACCAAAGGTAACCATTGACACTAATAAGCCAGATGATCAGGGGGATGTAAGCGCGTTCTCTGCGCGTGAAGAGGTAGATTACCGCCAGGATATCCCCCGCGAAAAGGTAGCGCTGATGCATTGAAGGCAGGCTGTAGGCGCATATCATTACTGTCAGCAGACTGACCTCAAGCAGGGTTCCACCCGCGAGCACAACACGATCACTTTTTAGAAGAACAAAATAGAGGGTCAGGATCAACGCAAGCGTCAGCAGAATCCCAGGGAGAGCGAACTGCCAGTGCAAATCCGGTAAAAAGAAATACATATTGGGAAAGTTTAACGTGGTCTTTGGATAGGACTGGACCTGACCGATGTATACGCCAAAAATTTCTGCCAGGGGCTTGCCAATGACAATCGCGGGCAGACTGAGCGCGGCGATGACCGCCGGAATGATCAAAAAATGCAGGAGGCTGAAATTCCTGCCTTTCAGATACAGCAGGAGAAGCACCGGGAAGAAGAAGACTGCCTGCAGCTTGAAAGAAAAAGCCAGGCTGAACGCTATGAATGCCAATGGGTATTTTTCCCGGATGAGAAAATAGAGAGTCATCACCAGGAAAGCGGTGTAAATCGAGTCGGACTGCGCCCAGGCCGCGCTGTTCAGGATTGGGGTGGGGATGAGCAGCGCGACCGCGTATGCCAGCCAGGGAACGAAGCTCTTTTTGGAGTAGCCGCCAATTTTCCGGACGATTAACATCACAAAGGCGGCGCTGACGAAATCGAAGAAGACCGAAACCACTTTGATTTTTGCCAGGTACGACGCGGGCAAATAGGTCAGAAAGGCAAGGATGTACTGGTAAGTGACCGGGTAATCGCAGTTGGGCGGACCAGAGGCGATGCCCGCAAAGCCGCCGTGAGTTTCGAGGTATTCGGCCCAGGGGAGAAGGTGCTGAATAAAGTCCCCAGACTGCCAACCGCGGAATTCGTTTCGGATGACCAGCGTCAGCAGGGAAATCCCCACAACAAAGAAAACATTTAGGTTTCTTTGCAAGAAATCCGTGAGAATCCGGTCAAATTTCCTTTGCTCGGTGTTCATGGTTCCTTTTACTCCAATTCAGTCTTACTCGCAACGCGCTGCAGGAAAATACTGTGCGCAAAGTTCCCGCTGAATAAAAATCAGGCCGGCTTCGTCCGCGCCCAGAAAATGAAATTCCTCCACGGTTCCTTGCTCCACGTCCCGGTAAAAACGCTGGCTCTCCGCGAAGAGTGCGGGGTCCACCCCTTGCGCCTCCGGGTTGAGATAATCGCGTACACGCTGACGCGCTACTAACAGAATGTCGAAGTTGCCCTCTTCAATCTGCGTGTAATCCAGCGGGACGTAGGCCGTGCTGAGCTGCCATCCGGGTGTTTCAGGGACGTACAGGCGGTAATCGGAGTACACACGCAGTGGTACGCCTATAACCGGAGCAAGGTATTGCGCGGCGGTGTCAGAAAACTGGATGTAGGGGTTGTTCTCCGCGCGGTGCACCCGGGCGGAAAATATTTGCTGGCTCTGCAGCGCGAAGCTCAAAAGCTGCACAATGAATACAAGAGAAAGAGCTATCTGTGCCACTGCCCGCCAATTCTTCACTGAGAATCCTTTTATCTTTTCCGGCAGTACTTGAACCCAACAGGAAAACAAGGGAAGCGCCACCGGCAGCCAGTATTGATATTTAAAGTGGCTGAATGTGGTCACGTAGATAGTCAGAGGAATGAACCAGGTAAGCAGCAGGGTATTTAGGAAACGGTACTTTTTGGAAGCAAGCCCAGATACGCATACTGCAAGGCTGAGGAGCAAAAACACCGCGCTTCCAAAGTACTCCCGCATTTGCGGCCAGGCTGCCAGGAAGCCTTTCGTGTAAATTACGCCATAACCAGCGGAAAGTGAAGCCATCTGAGCGCGCATCATATTCAGGTAGCCAGCTCGACCCCATTCGGAGAGAAGGAAGGGGCTGCTGATAAGGAACGCGGCGCCCATCACGGTGATGAACTTTAGGCCAGATAAAACCGCTTTGCCAGCTGTGATCCGTTTTTCTATCAGCCCCCAGATGAGTACGGCGGCAATCGTGAGAAAGAAGAAAACCCCCATCATTTTTGCGGCCGTGAGCACGCCGCAGACCGCGGCAGCCCAGTAGAAATGCTTCCCGAAGCCGAGCTGGTCTTTGTATAAAAACCAAAGAATTAAAACCGAAAGCAGCAGGGTGAGACCATCCGGGTGCCACCAGAAGCCGTTTTGTATTGTCGCGGGGACGATAAGCAAGAAAAGATAGAGGAGGATGGACCGATAGGTTCGGAAGCGATCCTGCATCCAGACCAATAAAAGTAACCCGCAGAGCATTGGCAGTACGCTGATTGCCTGGCGAAGGACAAGAAAAGTGAAAGGAATGTTTTTTTCCTGTCCGATCCAGCGCAGGAGGACTAACAGGAGCGCAGAAGGTCCGTAGAACGGAAAACCTTTGTTGTAGCGCTCATAGACGATAAATTGCTTTACGAAAGTGACCAAATCCCCTTTCGGCTTCGCCATATTGGCGATGACCGGAAAAAGGGCGCTCTCATCGGGCTCAAAGACCTGAACCATCGCAAGGTTATCCGAAGCATTCGCGTTTGGGATGGCAAAGAGGGCAAACGCCGCAATTGTCAGGATTATGATGAGAATCCAAACGCTTTGCCGCTTGCTGTCTGCTAGTGTGTAAGGTTGTTGTGCTTGGTACTGACCTTGTGGCGTTTTCCCCATCCAGTGTCCTCCTGGTCAATGGGTTCGCAATATAGATTTTTCCACTCAACAAATGCTTCCCTCAAGCCTCAGGGTCATTATATACTCATTCTATTAATGTGGAAATTATTATCGTAAAGCCCCAAAGGTGTTTGATGCTTGCAGACTAGTTTTATTATTTGTGGGCGCGGATTCGAAGGTGGGAAATCTCACGCAAGACAATCGATTTCTGCGGCGCTGATGCTGCGTGAATTCTCTTGATGCGCCGCAGCATAGAACACAGACTTCAGATATTCTCAACCTCGAAAAGCTTTCGATTGGAAATTTCTCCAGCGCGGTTGATATCAACCGCGCTGGACTTTAATGAGGCTGTATTACGGCATTTTCACCTTCGGCAGGCGCTCCGCCAATCCTTCCAGCTGGCCCTCCGCGACGCTCCCGCTAATCATCCCGTTGTGCAGGTACTGGTCATAGGCTGATAAGTCCAAAAATCCGTGACCCGAGAGGTTGAACAGAATCACGCGGCGCTCGTTCTTGTCGCGCGCGTCAATCGCTTCATTGACTGCCGCAAGAATGGCATGCGAAGACTCCGGAGCGGGCAGGATTCCTTCCGTGCGGGCGAATTGAATCGCCGCCGCGAACACATCCCGCTGACCGACTGCCACCGCTTCCAGCAGGCCGGCGTTGTAGAGCCCGCTGATAATCGGGGACATGCCGTGGTAGCGCAAGCCACCCGCATGAATGGGGTCCGGGACAAAGTCGCTGCCGAGGGTGTACATCTTGAGGATTGGAACGATGCCGAAGCTGTCGCCGTAATCAAAACCATAGACGCCGCGCGTGAGCGATGGGGTGGATGTCGGTTCCACTGCCAAAAAGCGGGTCTTTTTGCCGTCCCTCAGGTTAGCGCGCAGGAAAGGCAGCGCGATGCCGCCGAAATTCGAGCCGCCGCCCACGCAGCCAATGACCACATCCGGGTATTCGCCGGCCAGGTCCATCTGCTTGAGGGATTCCTCGCCAATTACCGTCTGATGCAAGAGCACGTGGTTCAGCACCGAACCGAGCCCGTATTTCTTTTCCCCGTTGGATTCAGCCGCGACCTCGACCGCTTCGGAGATGGCGATGCCGAGCGAACCGGGGTGATTGGGGTCCTTTTCCAGGTAGCTGCGCCCGATTTTGGTGTGCTCGGACGGGCTGGGGAAAATCTGCGCGCCGTAGGTTTGCATGATGATGCGGCGGTAGGGCTTGGCCAGGTAGGAAGAGTTCACCATGTATACTTCCACGCTGATGCCAAACATCTCGCCGGCCATGGCCAGCGCGGAACCCCACTGCCCGGCGCCGGTTTCGGTAGTCAAGGCCTTGGTGCCGCTGATTTTGTTGAAATACACCTGCGGGATGGCGGAATTGAGCTTGTGGCTGCCGGCGGGTGACGCGCCTTCGTATTTGTAGTAAATATGCGCGGGCGTCTGCAGGGCTTTCTCCAGGCGGGTGGCGCGGATGAGCGGGGTGGGACGGTAAAGCTTGTAAGCTTCGCGCACCTCATCGGGGATGGGAATGAAGCGCTCGGTGGCAACCTCCTGTTCAATCAGCGGCATGGGGAAGAGCTTTAATAGCGTTTCAATGCTGATTGGCTCTTTGGTGCCGGGGTCGAAGACTGGCGTAGGCGCGACAGGGCTGTCGGCGCTGATGTTGTACCAAAAGCGCGGAATCTCATTTTCGTCAAGGTCAAAGCGTTTTTTGCTGTTTTGGTCAGACATGATTAATTCTCCTCTGGTTTGGAATGATGCAGTGTTTGCGGCGCGAAAGGCTTACGGGATTTCGCGGTTATTCCGAAGTTTGGGGATGGCTGGATGGAGCTTGTTCCGGCAGTATGGAAAGAGGCTGATATCCGGGGGCGGATAGTTTGGGAGGCGCGGCTGAATCTCGCGGCTTGTTTGGTGAATTGATGATAATGCTGGTTCACGCG
>CAZPWL010000130.1:0-4996 GCA_964590535.1 uncultured Anaerolineaceae bacterium | reverse complement strand
TAATTTACCCGAAAACCTTATCGGGATACTGGCAGATTTCCACCAGCGGGCAGCGCCCGCAGGCGGGTTTGCGCGCCTGGCAGATTTCTCTTCCCAACCTGATCAGGTTCAGGTGCATCGCGTAGTACTCCGCGGGGTCGGCAGCCGCTTCCAGGTACTGATGCGCAGTATCAACGTCTATCGCCTGTGGACGTATACCGATCCGGCCGGATACCCGGTAGATATGCGTGTCCACCGGGAAAGCCGGCATCCCCAGCGAAAACAAGAGGACGATTGCAGAGGTCTTTCGCCCCACTCCCCTAAAGCTGAGCAGCCATTCGCGCGCATCTTCCACCGGCAGTTCCCGCAGCCACTCCAAGTTTATCTCCCCCCGTTCCTCCCGAATCCGCCGCAGGGCAGTCTGAATATTGGGTCCCTTCTGATTTGCCAGGCCAGCCACGCGGATAACCTGCATGAACTCGTCCGGGTCCGCCTCACAAACCTCGTCCCAATCAGCGTAGCGCTCACAGATAGCGGCAAAGGCTTTGTCCCGGTTTACGTCATTAGTGTTTTGAGAGAGAAAGGTGCTGACCAGCTCATCCACGGCTGGCAGCGGATTCCGCCACTCGGGGAAGCCAAAAGCCAGGTTCAGGCGTTCGTTCACCAGGCGCAGCCGTTCGCGGTGTTCGTCAAAGATCTCCAAACCAGGTTTCAAACCAATACCCCGATCTTATTGACAGCGCCCGAGCGCCGCGGCAGCCAAAGCAGACAGCCGTTTTTCACCCGCGGTCAGACCGCGCCAATTGCGCACCACCCCGTCAGCAAATTGCTGGCAGGCTTCATTCTCCAGCTGCTCCGAATAGCCAAAAGCGCGCAGTACCGCTGTCACCAGGCAGTAGGTCGCGCGCCGGTCCGGGTCGCCGTCCGAGAATTTCATCGCGATGCCGATACCGGGAGTTCCTTTGGCGGTATCTGGCAATAAACCAATCATCTGATAGCCTTCCGCGCCGCCTTTGGAGATGAGCTTGTCACCAAGCACCTGCATCAGGACGGTATCGAGCTTGCCGGGACCTGCAACCATAACAGGGTAAGCGCGCATTGCGTCGGTGATTTTCCTGCAGGCAGTCTGGCGTTCCATAGCGAAGCCGAACGGGTCGCACAGACGCGCTGCCGCGAACGCGAAAGCGCGCAAGGGCAGGGCATAGACCGGAGCAGAGCATCCGTCTATCCCGGGGATAAGCGCGTCGGCACTCATTCCGCTCATTTCAGCCATCCGCTCGCGGATACGCTGTTGTACTGGATGCTCGAGGTCAAGGTAGTTATTGGTTGGGAGCCCCCGCATACGCGCTGCTGCCAGCATGCCGCTGTGCTTGCCAGAGCAGTTGTGCCGGTAGGGCGTGGGAAGTTCTCCGCGCATGCGCATGGCATCACTGGTCGCGCGGTCAGAAGGGTAGTGCACGCCGCACTGCAAATCGGATTCCTGCAGGCCTACCTTTTGGTGAATGCTGCGTAAGACGGCCACATGCGCGTCCGTACCGGAGTGGGAGGCGCACATAATCGCGAGTTCCTCATCGGTGAGATCAAAACGCGCAAGCCCACCATCTTCCACAAAAGGCAAAACCTGAAAAGGCTTCATTGAACTGCGCGGAAAGGTGACCAGCTCAGGGTCGCCCGCAGAGCAGAGCAGCTTGCCAAAAGCATCCACAACCGCGAACGCGCCGAAATGGACGCATTCCACAATGCCACCGCGGGTCAGTTCGACCAAGGGCGCGTACCCACTCTCTTGATTCATGTGCGATTCCTCAGGCTCTAAGCGTGATTTAATTCATAGTAAGTGGTAAGCCCCCAGCGCAAACGGTTGTAGTACATATCGCTGGTATTGGCGTTAGGCTCATAGCGCTGCAAGATCGCGGGGATGAGAGCGAGCAGCTCCTCCAGGCTTGCTTTGCGCGCCATCAGCGGCGAAAGCAGCGCGTGGATTGCTTTGATGTGCCCGCTCATCAGCTCCACTTGACTCTGATCAAGAACCCCGCTGCGCGCGGAAACTATCTGGTAGTTTCGGTATTTTTTGCCGGATAACGCCCCCAGGTCTTCCAGCCAACGCTCCAAATCACAATACGCCAGGAAAGGAGCTTGATCCGGGAGGACCGCATCACCCACAAAGATAACTTTCCTCGCAGGAAGTTCCGCCCAAATGCCAGCCAAGTTGGAACCTGGGTGGTGTTCCAGCAATATTTCGGTGTCGTCCAAATAGAGCGAGAGTGATTGGTTGAAAACGACTTCGGGTGGGATTAGACGGAAAGGGCTGACAAACACGTCGTGCCCCTCCCCGGACTGCGCACTCTCATCCGCTGGTTTAGAGCCCGAGGTCTTGGCTTTTTCTTGCGCCAGGCTGTTGGTATGCGTTACGATGACGCAGTCTGTGCCCTTGATGCTCAATAAACGGTCGTAGTTGGTATCGAGGTGCACCAGAAATTTCGGTTCTCCGGTTATCAGGCGCGCGGTCCCACTGCGCCAGGAACGCATTTCATCCTGTCTGCTGGGGGAATCGATGAGAACGGAGCCCGCTTTTCCCCGGATTACGCCAGTCACCAACCCGAGGGAGTTGTGTTCGATAAACACATTGGGGGCAATTTCCTGCATACTTCGGATCCTCCTGCACTTTTTTTACTTTCGGTATTATAGCGAATATTCCCCTGATTTCCAAACGCGGTGAGAAGCTGTCATAAAGACCAAAGACCTACCAGACCAAACTCAGCAGTAGGATGGCTAATCACTCAGGCTTGTCCAGGCTTGTTTTCGGATAAGAGCGGCTGGCGTCCAGCCTTGGCTAATTTTCCATAACTGAACACAGCGGGATTGCGTCCTTGTTGCTTTTACCATTCAGCGGGAGTTTGAAGTACGGAGATGGGTCAAGCGTGTTAGCGAACTCTAACTCGTTCAGGTATTTTCCGCTGCCGTCATCCCGCACAATCGAAAAATGCAGATGCACACCGGTAGGACTATCGGGATTGCCGGAGTAATTGCCCTGATAACCCAGCAAATCGCCCCGGCGAACCAGCTTTTCCTTCGTTCCGGCAGGGAATTTGTCAACAATCAGACTGTCTCCCTGTGGATCGGCCAAATGGGTCATGTACAGCCAGATTTGGGTGCCGGGATGGAGCGGGTCATCCGGAACCCGGATAATCAGGCTGCTTTTCCAGCTTTCCTCGCGGGTCAGATACCCATCATACGGCGCGTACACAGGGGTCACCCCCACATCTGTCCCAGCAAAAATATCAATCCCCTGATGTTTATGGAAGGGACGGAAGCTATCCCCCCACAGGTAACCGATATACCCTTGGCTGGGAAAGCTGAAGGGCGCTTGCTCACATTGGGAGAGGGCGTTCATCATCCAGTCCGCATGCTCTTCCGGTGCGCGCAGAAAGGTAATGACGGAGGCGCTGCGTCTGCCCAGGTATCCGCGATAGAGCGTGAAACCCGCCAGCACAACCAGACCAGCCACGGCCGCCCCAAAGATGATTTTTGCGCGTTTGTTCATAAACCTTGCTTCCTTTGAAATTCATTTCTAACAAAACATCTACATATTGTATGCAAAAATCTGATATCCAGCAGTTAAAGTAAGGACAAGCTAAACCATGAACTATCAAGGAGATTGAAATGACATTCTACATCAACCCCTACGGACGCAGATTACGGATGCAAGCCCTCGCCAACGCGATGAATGAATTGGACCGCGACTTTGAACCGCAGGTTTCATTCCCGATGGACGTCAAAGCCACCCCGGAAGGTTACGAACTGAAAGCCTATCTGCCGGGCGTCAGCGCAGAGGATGTGGACATCCAAATTGTGAACGAAGTTGTCACCATCAGCGGCGAAGTGAAGCTGGAACGCGATGCGCGCACAGACTATCTGCTGGCGGAATTGCCCGCCGGACGTTTTCACCGCGTGATTTCGCTCCCCACGCCCCTGGACAGCAGCAAAGTGGAGGCCAGCCTGGAAAGCGGCATTCTAACCTTGAACATCCCCAAGGCAGAAGAAGCCAAACCCAAATCCATCAAGATTACCCAAAAGTAATTGTGTTTTCGAAGTAAAGAGCGCGCTTGCACCATATTGCAAGCGCTTTTTCGTATATTTGCACCCTAACCTGTATCAAAAATTTGATTCGGACTACGAAAATGCTATAATCTTTAAACATTTACCGCAAAGTGGAACTTTTCCAGCCTATCAAGCGTCTTGATTCTGATTGACTGATTATTTCGGGTCGGAACACAACTTTTCCCCCCGAGCATTGTCTAAGGAGAAAAAATGAAAAAGCATCGTCTTGTATTACAGGCAGCGGCACTCGTTCTCGTACTCTCCCTTTTCCTGGGGGTCGGCAGAGTGCAAGCAGACACCTATCCCACTTTTTCCATCTCCGCGGTGGAGAAAGACGTCAGCGTAACCATCGTCACTAAGGATTTTCCCGCTAACAAGAGTTTTAAAGTCCTGATGGGCGAAATCGGCACCCGTGCGGAAGGCGGTATTGAAGTAGCCACCTTCAACTCGGGCGCAGGAGGCGTGTTCACCGCGACCTTCAACATCCCAGCCGCGCTGAAGGGACGCGCCCAGATCGCAATCCGCGCCCAGGGCACCGACAATCCCTTCTTCGCTTACAACTGGTTCTGGAATGATGCCAGCGGCAGCTGGCCGGAACCTGTGGAACCGGATGAGGAAACACCCGATTGCGGCTGCGGCAATATCCCTACCTTTTCAATCGTGAGCGTTGTCAAAGGCGAGGATGTCACCATCCACACCTACAACTTCCCCAAGAACGTCGAATTCAAAGTTCTGATGGGCAAGATGTGGACGCGCGGCATCAAGGGCATCGAAGTCGCCACACTGAACTCCGGCGAAGGCGGCAGTTTTGAGGCCACATTTGATATCCCCGCGGAACTCGCAGCTGACGAACGTGTATCCATCCGGCTGGAAGGTACCGGCAACTATTTCGCGTACAACTGGTTCTGGAACAACACCG
>CAZPWL010000129.1:0-5021 GCA_964590535.1 uncultured Anaerolineaceae bacterium | reverse complement strand
GAGCAGGTATGTTCTCAATCAGCAACTTTTGTTATTTTTAGAATACGTTAATCATCATGGATGATCCTAAATGTGCCAAAAGTACTTGACACTACCCAGCCAGGCTTGAAAGGAGTAAAATTAAAATGAAGTACTGGATGAGATGAACATGGAAACTGAACTATCTACCGGAAGCGAACCCGCATCAGACGACCAGTCTGGTCCTGCAAGTCAGCCCGGGCATCCAAGCTCATCCTTCGCCGCAGTCCTGTAATCCATCGGGACCAGGGGAAGGATAGGCTGCCTGCCCCCTGAGGTGTTTTCTTCCAACTGCATACTTTAGAAAACTTAGATGAGGTGCGTGATGATCTATTTAAGTCAACTTATCGACCAAAAAGTTTGGGACGGCTTCGGCCATGTAGTTGGAAAAATCGATGACATTATGGTCAACGCGACCGAAAAAAGTGCGCCTCCGCTCTCTGCGTTAGTCCTAAAAAACGCGCCCGAGAATATGAGTTTGATTGACGCGCAGTCCATTGCCAGCCTGTGGCCCAGCATCACATTGAAGACAGACATCACCAAACTCGTTCCCTACACGCCGAAGGGGCACGAACTGCTGCTTAAACAGCGCGTTCTTGACCAGCAAATTGTGGATACCGAAGGCAAACGGCTGGTGCGCGTAAACGATCTGCAAATCGCCCGGAAAGGTGAACTGTTCTTCCTCACGGGCGTGGATGCCAGCGCGAACGGCTTGATGCGCCGGCTCGGACTGGAAAAATTTGGGAAATCCATTGCCCGCACTTTTAAAAAAGAGGCAAAGACCCATGTGATCCCTTGGGAATTTGTCGCGTCAATCGAGCATGACGACCCCCTGCGCCTGAGCGTCTCGCAATCCAGGCTGGTCCAAATGCCCCCGGCGGATATCGCCGCGATTCTGGACGATCTGGACAGCCACACCAGCAAAGCCCTGCTGCAAGGTTTCCCTAACGAAGAACTGGCGGACACCCTCGAGCAAAGCTCGCAGGAAGTCCAACAAGCAGTTCTTTCGCATCTCCACCCCGAACGCGCTGCGGACGTTTTGGAAGAAATGGACCCGGACGAAGCCGCGGACATTCTGGCGGATATGGATGACCAAACCAGCGAACGCTTGCTGACCTTGATGGAAGACGAGGACGCCGAGGAAGTCCGCACCCTGCTTGGCTACCCGGAAACATCCTCGGGCGGCATCATGACCACCGAGTTTGCCTGGGTGCCATACACCTACAACGTCGAGGAAGCACTTTCCCATTTGCGATCCTCTGAAGAAGCTATGGAAGACGAGTTCATGTACTACGTCTACTTATTGGACGAACACGAGCAGTTGAAAGGCGTTATCAGCCTGCGGGACCTGGTGACGGCGCCGCTGGATCAACCCCTCGCCAAGTGGATTGATGATGATATCGCGCAGGTGAACCCCCTCACCCCACAGGAAGAAGCCGCTTATCTGGTCGCTAAGTACGACCTGATGGCGCTGCCGGTGGTCGAACCTGAAAGCAAGAAGATGATTGGCATTGTCACCGTGGATGACGCGCTCGATACGGTTCTGCCAACCGCCTGGAAGAAGAAACTGCCAAGATTTTCTGGAAAATAGTTGAGGGAAAAAATGAAGCGGCAACTTAAGTTTCCATTTTGGCTGCGAAAATTCTTTTTGTTTTTTACCCTGATAGGACCGGGTCTGATCACCGCGAGCGCGGATAACGACGCCCCAGGCATCGCCACTTACTCCATATCCGGCGCCAGATACGGCTACGGCTTCCTCTGGATTATTGTCCTAATTACGGTTGGCGAAGTTCTGGTGCAGGAAATGGCTGCCCGGATGGGCGCAGTGACCGGTAAGGGCACCGCGGACCTCATCCGCGAACGATTCGGCGTTCGAACCTCAGCTTTCGCGATGGCATGCCTGCTCCTGGCAAACATCGGGACGACCCTGGCGCAATTCGCCGGCGTTGCCGCGGTGGGCGAGCTTTTCGGCATCAGCCGCTTCCTCACTGTTCCACTGGCAGGGCTCATCATCGGCTTGATTATCCTACGCGGGAATTACAAGAGCATTGAGACGGTCTTGCTCATCCTTTGTCTTTCCGCCTTCAGTTATGTAATCACAGTCTTTGTCATCAAGCCCGACTGGGGTATCATCCTGAAAGACGCCTTGACCCCGACAATTAAGTTTGAGGCTGACTACCTGCTGGCAGTACTGGCAGTCATTGGCACGACCATCACCCCCTGGGGCATTTTCTACCTGCAGGCTTCCGTCGCGGACAGAGGCACAGACCTCAAAGATTACGGCCACACACGCATGGATGTGGTAATTGGCTCAGTTTGGGGCAACATCATCTCAGCATTCATCATCATCACAACAGCCGCTACGCTTTTCCCAAAGGGTATTCTGGTAAACAGCGCGGAGGAAGCCGCCATGGCTCTCAGTCCGTTGGCTGGCTCCTTTTCCAGCATCCTCTTTTCAGTCGGGATGTTAGGCGCTTCACTGCTGGCGGTCTCTGTGCTGCCGCTTTCTACGACCTACGCCATGTGCGAAGCCTTCGGCTTCGAGCGCGGCCTCAACCGCCCTGTTAAGGACGCTCCGGTGTTCTATTCGATCTTTGTGGGTATCATGCTCATCAGCATGCTGTTTGTTCTGATTCCAGGTTTGCCGCTGTTCCAGATTATGCTCTTGTCCCAGTCGGTTAACGCCATTCTGCTGCCTGTCATCCTGCTGCTTGTGCTTTCCCTTGCCAACGACCGGAACATTATGGGCAAATGGACGAACCGCCGCTTCTCGAACGTATTGGGATATGCCCTGACCGGGCTGATCTTTGTAGCAACAATAGCGCTGCTGGTGGGCGAATTTCTGCCGGGAGCCTGAGCTTACTCAAGCAAGGCGCTGAGCAGCGCGTAAATGGAACTCACTTCCTGGGAGACCCCCTGCCAGGTGAGCCGCCAGCAATATGCATTGCCCTGTCCTTCCACCTCAATCAAGGGCAGCTCAGGCGCGCCATCCACAAAAACTTCAAAACCGGCTCTGCGTAAAGCGCGCTCGGTCCATGCGCCTGCCAGCCCCTCAGCCCGCAGTACCACCGGTCTCACTTCTCCACGTTCTTCCTCAAATTGCCCGGTGAGCGCGTTGTATTGCAGGTTAGCCTGGCTGAAAATGTGACCGAATTGGCCGTTCAGCACCAGGTCTTCCGGTGAGCCCTGCGCAAGCTGTCCTTCCCGGTTCATCAACCAAATGCGGTCCGCTGTGCGCATGACCAGGTCCAAGTCGTGGGTGGAGGTAAGCACAGCCTGCTGATGCTCGTGCGCAAGGTCCCGAAGCAGATGCATGATGGATATCCGGCCGGGTAAGTCCAAAAAGGCAGTCGGTTCGTCGAGCACCAACAGCAGGGGCTCCTGCGCTAACGCCCGGGCAATCATGACGCGCTGCCTTTCACCATCGCTCAGCTCCTGCACAAAACGATCGGCGAGCAAGCTTACGCCCGTCAGCGCCAGCGCTTTCTCGATTGCGAGGTCGTCTTCCTGTGAGCGGCTGTCAAAAAGCCCGGTGTGCGGAAAACGCCCCAGCCCTACCAGTTCCCGCACGCGCATAACGTTCACTTGCACGTGCTCGGTCAGGACGACGCTGAGCATTCCAGCGAGCTCTTTGTTGTTGTAATCACGCAGCGGTCTGCCTTTCAGGTGAACTTCTCCGCCCAACGCGGGCTGCAGACGGGTCAGGGTCCGCAAAAGCGTCGATTTTCCGACCCCATTTGGACCAGCCAGACAGACAAATTCCCCCGCGCGCAGTTCAAGATTCAAGCCGCTGGCAAGCACCTTTCGGTTTCCCCGGGAGGATTGGAAACCGATCTGCAAGTCATGCGCGCTGAGGAGGAGCTTGTTCATACCGAAAACGAAGCCCTTCCTTTGCGCTGCCGAATGATGACCCACACCACGAACGGCGCGCCGAAAAGTGACGTCACCACATTAATCGGAAGCACAAATTGACTGCCGGGCAGTTGGGCGATAGCGTCCGCGATGAGCGCTAATGCCGCGCCAAGTATTCCGACAGCGGGGAGCAGGAGCTTATGGTCTGCGCTGCGCAGTAAGTTGCGGCACAGGTGCGGCACTGCCACGCCGATAAATCCGATGGGACCGCAGAAAGCGGTGACGGTGCCAGCCAGAATAGACGCGCTGATCAGGATGAAGACCCTGGTCCAACGCGTGTTCACGCCCATACTGCGGGCGTATTCCTCGCCCAGGAGCAGCGCGTTGAGCGGCTTGGGTAAGAAAACCGTCAGCGCCAGCCCAGCCATAATTACGGGCGCCATGACCCTGAGCTGGTTCCAGGTGACGCCGCTGAACGAGCCGTAAGACCAGATCGTGTAAGCCTGAATACGTTCGGGCAGACTGAAGTAAATCAAAAGGCTGGTCACCGCGCTGGCAGCATAACCGAACATCAAGCCCAGGATCAGTAGTGTTGTCGGGTTTTTGACGCGCTGGCCAACCAATAAAATCAAACCCAGCACCAGGCCTGCGCCAATTGACGCCGCCAACGCGAGGCCCAGGTCGCCCACCGTACTAATGCCGGCCAACAGGATACTGCCAGTAGTGCCAATTGCCAGTACAGCTAACGCCACGCCCAGGCTCGCGCCGGAATTGATCCCAAGGATGAAAGGATCCGCCAACGGGTTGCGGAACATCGTTTGCATCTGCAAGCCAGCCACTGAGAGCGCGGCGCCCGCCAGCACCGCGGTAAGCGACTTGGTCAGCCGAAAATTGAGGATAATCGTCGTCCAGCTTTCCTTGAGGGCGGGCTTTCCGACCAAAATTTTGATGACTTCTTTAAGAGGAATGGATACCGAACCAAGGCTCAGGCTGACCACAAACGCCGCGGCCAGGATTATCGCGAAAAGCGTTATGACCCAGCCCCGTGTTAAGGGTTTGCGGACTGCGGAGTTTTTTTCTGTTCTGGCATCCATGGTAGGTTTAGTTCAATTGCTGGTAGTAATAAAGCGCATGCTCAGGCAGCAGGTCCG
>CAZPWL010000128.1:2438-5051 GCA_964590535.1 uncultured Anaerolineaceae bacterium | reverse complement strand
CTTCCGGACGCAGGCCCATGTGGCGGGCGCGGCCGGCTTTACCAAGCTTCACATTGCTGTGATCCACGTTGCCAACCTGTCCAATGGAAGCGCTGCATTCCTGCAGAACTAAGCGCACTTCACCGGAGGGCATACGCACATGCGCGTATTTGCCTTCCTTCGCCAGCAGCTGGGCGGAACTGCCCGCTGAACGGCCGATTTGCGCGCCCTTACCGGGCTGCAGTTCAATCGCGTGGATGGTGGTGCCAACCGGGATGTTCGCCAGGGGCAAATTGTTGCCGGGTTTAATTTCAGATTGCGGACCGGAGAAGAGCACGTCACCAACTTTTACGCCCAGGGGCGCGATGATGTAGCGTTTCTCGCCGTCAGCGTAGACCAACAGCGCCAGGCGGGCAGTGCGGCTGGGATCATACTCAATCGCGCTTACCTTGGCGGGAATGCCGGATTTGTTCCGCAGAAAGTCGACCATGCGGAGCTGGCGCCTGGAACCGCCGCCGCGATGGCGAACGGTGACACGACCAAGCGAGTTGCGGCCGGCTGTCTTCTTTCCGGAGACGATCAAGCTGCGCTCCGGGCGGTCCTTCGTAATCTCTTCGAAGGTGTAGCTGGTGCGGTGGCGCTGACCAGGGGTCTTGGGTTTATAAATCTTGACGGCCATTATTCCACCCCTTCAAACACAGGAATGCTGTCTTCCGCGGCCAAAGTCACTATGGCTTTCTTATAACCGCCTGTGCGCAGCGCCAGACGGCGGGTGCGCGAATTGCGGTGGGACTTCGCAGGAAGATTGATAATGTTGACGCGCAGGACGTTCACATCAAACGCGGTTTCCACGGCGGTTTTCACCATCTCGCGGGTAGCGTCTTTGGCGACTTCAAACACATATTGGTGCAGCTTGCTTGCCTGGTAATGCGATTTTTCTGTCACCACAGGGCGCCGCAGGATATCAAAAACGGAGTTGCTCATTCTGCTTCACCTTCCTATCCCAAAAAGCTCTTGATCACATCAAGTGACGCGAGCGGGATAATTACTTTTTCATACTGCAGCAAATCGCGGATGTTCAGGTAATTCGCAAGCAGCAGTTTGGAATCCGCCACGTTGCGTCCGGATTTGATGACGTTTGTGTAAGTTTCGCTTTTATCGGGCACCAAAACGAGCGCGCGCGCGTCGCCAGCCAGGGCTTTGATTGCCTTGGTGAACAAGCCAGCCTTCGGCTCGGCCAAAGACAGGTCGCTCACCAGCACCAAACCATTTTCGTTGGCTTTGACGGTCAGCGCGGAGCGCAGCGCGGCGCGGCGCATTTTCTTGGGCATCAGTTGGCTGTAGTCGCGCGGTTTCGGCGTATGAATACGGCCACCGCCAACCCACTGGGCGGAGATGGTGCTGCCTTGACGAGCGCGGCCAGTACCTTTTTGGCGCCAGGGTTTGGCGCCGCCGCGGCGTTTGGTGCTGTGCGTCCCCAGACGGGCGTTGGCCATCTGGCGCTGGTAAGCCTGGTGCATCAAATCCACGTTGACTTTGGCCGCGAAGATTTCATCGGGCAGTTCAACCGTGCTGGATTTTTCTCCTTGTAAGTTAAAAACATCTGCTTTCATGATAACTTTCTCCATTTATCACAAGCCGGCTACTGCTTGCGAGCCTCTTTGATGATTACGGTTCCACCTTTGGGACCCGGAACAGAGCCGTGCACTGCGATCAAATTGCGTTCGGGGTCAACCAGCGCCACGAGCACATTTGAGGAAGTGACCTGAACATCGCCCATGTGGCCAGGACCACGTTTTCCCTTGAAGACGCGCCTAGGGGTCGTCGTTGAGGCGGAGGAGCCCGGTGAACGCTGGCGGTCTGACTGACCGTGCGTGCGAGGGCCGCCGGCAAAGCCGTGCCGCTTCATCGCGCCGGCAAAACCCTTGCCTTTGCTGATGCCAACGACATCCACGTGTTCGCCTTCAGCAAACACCGAAGCGTCGAGTTTATCGCCCGCGCTGATGCCGTCAAGTTTTTTGATGCGGAACTCGCGTAAAACGCGGACCGGAGGCAGGTTGTTGGCTTTGAGGTGCCCGAGGTGCGCCTTCGTCAGACGCTTCGGTTTGGCCTCACCAAAAGCCAGCTGTACAGCATTGTATCCGTCTGTTTCCGCGGACTTGACCTGGGAAACAAAACAAGGCCCAGCCTCGAGTAGCGTGACTGGCACCGCGGCGCCGTTCGCATCGAAGATCTGGGTCATACCGATCTTTCTTCCAATAAGCCCTTTGAACATTCTATTCTCCTGTTAGTATTCTTTCTTTGCGAGACTGTCAGCATGGGCAAGCTGCATCATCTCCGCGCAATTCAGTCAATGGACCCTGTGTAGCTTTCTGCCCACGCGGGTGCGCATTCTTAAATTGCCTGTTAAGGTTGCCGATAGGGCAACCTTATATTTTTACCACAACCCTGCAATCTCTGCAAGGGCTGAAGCGGTCTTCTTTTGTAGCGATTCCCTCGGCGCGCGCAATTGGCGCCCTCGGCAACCTTAAATCTTGATCTCGATATCCACACCCGCAGGCAGATTCAGGCGCATCAGCATGTCGATTGTTTTGGAATCGGGTTCCAGAACATCGATCAGGCGGTTGTGCGTCC
>CAZPWL010000128.1:0-2428 GCA_964590535.1 uncultured Anaerolineaceae bacterium | reverse complement strand
TTTCAAAATGCTCCTGGGAGTCTTTATCAATGAAGGTGGAACGGCGCACGGTGTAGCGTTCGAGCTTGGTCGGCAGCGGGATTGGGCCGAGAACTTTCGCGCCGCTGCGTTCCGCCGTCTCCACAATCCGTTTAGCGGACTGGTCGAGGATGCGGTGGTCGTATGCTTTCAAACGAATTCGAATTTTTTGTTTTGCCATAATCTTCCTAATCAATTCTTAGTGTATTGCTTCGATTTACAACCCGCGCTTCAGCGCAGGTTTGGATCTCTTCTTCAGGGCTTGCGCCTGCCTGGTTTAGTTCAGCCCCAGGATTTTCTTGCGCATGCTTTCGGAAACCTGGGCGTAGTGCTTGAACTCCATGGTGAAAACGCCGCGTCCCTGCGTCGCGGAGCGCAGCTCGGTTGCGTAACCGAACATTTCCGAGAGCGGAATTTCCGCGTGAATCATCTGGGCATTGCCAAACTCGGACTCCATCCCAAGCACATTCCCCACCCGCGCGTTCACCTGACCGATAACATCGCCGGTGTACTCTTCGGGGACTGTGATTTCTACTTTCATGATAGGTTCCAGCAGGACCGGGGAGGCTTTTTCGGTGGCTTCTCGGAAAGCGAAGATAGCCGCCATGCGAAATGCCATTTCGCTGGAGTCCACTTCGTGGAAGGAGCCGTCAATCAAGGAGACCTTGAAATCAGTCATCGGGAAACCTGCCAGCGGTCCGCTTTCGGCAGCTTCGTTGATACCCTTCTCAATCGCGGGGATATATTCCTTGGGAATGGTACCGCCGCGGATGAGATTCTCAAAAATGACACCGCTGCCGTTTTCCTGCGGTTCAATGTTGATTACCACGTGACCGTATTGGCCGTGGCCGCCGGTCTGCTTGGTGTATTTGTAATTGACATTCATCACCGGGCGGGTGACCGCTTCGCGGTAAGCCACTTTGGGTTTGCCAACGTTCGCCTGAACCTTGAATTCCCGCAGTAAACGGTCTACCAATACATCCAGGTGAAGCTCACCCATGCCGGAGATGACTGTTTGACCAGTATTTTCATCCTGACGGATCTTGAAAGTCGGATCTTCTTCCGCTAGTTTCACCAGCGAATCCGACATTTTTTCCTGGTCTGCTTTGGTCTTGGGTTCTATCGCCACGGAAATAACCGGCTCCGGGAAGTTAATGCTTTCCAGCAATACCGGGGCGGAGGAATCACTGAGCGTATCTCCGGTGAAACTGAACTTAAGGCCCAGGATAGCGCCGATGTCTCCCGCTTCCAGTTCTTCGATGTCTTCCCGCCGGTCCGCGTACATGCGCAGCAGGCGGCCGACGCGTTCTTTTTTACCTTTGGACGAGTTGTAGACTGCCTCGCCCTGTTTCACCGTACCGGAATAAACCCGGAGGTAAGCCAGGCGTCCCATGTATGGGTCAGTTACAATTTTGAAGACCAATGCCGAAAGTGGTTCGCTCGGGTCTGGGTTGCGCTGCACTTCGCTGTCATCGCGCAGTAGCGTGGCTTTTACAGCCGGCACATCCAGCGGCGATGGAAGATAGTCCACCACAGCGTCCAATAAGGGCTGCACGCCTTTGTTGCGCAGGCTTGTTCCGCAGAAAACTGGGGTTACTCGGGCGTCAATTACGCCCTTGCGCAGGGCAGCTTTCAGCTCAGCAATGCTGATGATTTCGCCATCCAGGAACTTTTCAATCAGCGCGTCGTCCAGCTCGGCAATTCTTTCCACCAGTTGGGCGCGCTTGCGGGCGGCTTTTTCGCGGTATTCCTCAGGAATTGGCTCGACGCGCGGTTCTTTTCCGCCGTCGTCGTCAAAGTAGACGGCTTCTTCTTCCAAGAGATTGATGACGCCGGAAAAAGCGGCTTCTTCGCCAATGGGGATCTGCATCGCGAGCGTGTTCGCGCCAAGCCGGCGTTTGATGCTTTCGATGGTGCGCGAATATGACGCGCCCATGCGGTCCATCTTGTTTGCGAAACAAATCCGGGGCACCTGGTAACGGTCCGCCTGACGCCACACAGTCTCGCTCTGGGGTTCCACACCCTGGACGGCATCAAATACGACCACGCCTCCATCAAGTACGCGCAAAGAACGCTGGACTTCGGCGGTGAAATCGATATGCCCGGGAGTGTCGATCAGATTGATGCGGTGACCCTTCCATTCCGCGGTAACCGCGGCGGAAACAATCGTAATGCCGCGTTCGCGCTCCTGGGGCATCCAGTCGGTGACGGTGGTGCCTTCATCCACATTACCCAAGCGGTAAGTTTTGCCGGTATAAAACAAAATCCGCTCGGTTGTTGTAGTTTTACCGGCATCGATGTGAGCGATAATGCCGATATTGCGATAACGTTCAAGCGGAAATTCTGTCATTTTCTTCTTCTAACTTGTTAAGGTGCGGCGCGGAAGATTAGATCCGGAAGTGGGAGAAAG
>CAZPWL010000127.1:0-5192 GCA_964590535.1 uncultured Anaerolineaceae bacterium | reverse complement strand
CGTGCAGGTCCGCGACGAAATACATGCCCAGGTATTTTTGGGTAAGGGCAAGGGCGGAACGGTACATACCGAAGTAGTTGCCGATGTGCGGGTTACCGGTCGGTTTGATGCCGGTGAGCGAGATAGGTGCCATAGCATAATCCTCAATAGTGCGTGTGGTCGCTAATTATAATCCAGGTTAGTGCAGGGGGTGAATAAGCTGCTCGTGCGGGATTCGGGTCAACCCGACCTGTGATGAACCCTGATAAATTTCTGTGATTCCCTGAAAAAGGGGTGATTTCTTTGTACACGCGTTTGTGTATGCCTTCCAGATGTAATAATATGACAAACTAAGTATAGATTAAACCCGTGAAGGTATCCGTGGATTAACGGGAAAGGACAGCCATGAAGAAACACGCGTTACGAATAATCATTGCGCTCAGCGCTGTATTATCAGTGGGTTCGATGATTTTTTCCCAGACCAGCGCGCAAGGGAACAGCGGCGCCATTTGGACCACCCGCAACGACTGCGGCACTGCCCAGCAGAATGTGAACTTATTTAACGTGGGCGAAACTGTCTACATCAACGGCGCGTTTTTTGACCCCAACACGTCTTACCCCTGGAATATTGTCGGGCAGCCCGGCGGCGCGTCCGGCGACCCGGGTCAGATTGTGGCTTCCGGAATTCTAATGACAAACAGCGTCGGCGCGTTTTGTATCGGCGCGTATACGATTGCCGCGGACGATTGGGGGACTTACAACGTGAACGTTGGGAACAAGCAGGATAACTACCGCGTGAACCAACAGCCTACCCCCACGCGCACACCGACGAACACACCTACAAACACGCCGACTAACACACCTACAAACACACCGACCAATACACCTACGAACACGCCGACAAACACACCGACCAACACACCGACCAATACCCCCACGCTGGAGCCTACCGCCACAAGCACCCCGACAGAGGTGCCAACGGACCAGCCTACCAGCACGCCAACGACACCCCCCGCGGAGACAGAAACGCCGACACCTGAAATCACCCCTACGCCAAGGCCGGAAGACCCGGAAGACCCGGCTGATACACCTACGCCTACCCCGGAAGTCAGTCTAACGCCAGGCCCGGGAGCGACACCCACACCCGCCCCAAGGCGGTCTCCGCAGACGGGCGGCGGGCTGAGCCCCTCGCTGCTGCAAGCTGCCGCGGCAGTCTTTGGCCTGATATCAATTGGCTCCTACGCCGCATTGAGAAAGCAGGATGAATAAGTTCGGGAAGAAACTACTGCAGGCTGTCAGCATCAGCTCTGGCATCCTCGCGATTGGGCTGGGGCTTGTACTGTTCCGCCAGTACAAGCCTCAGCTTCCGCCGGTTGCGGAAAGCGCGCCGGTTATTATCGACCCGTTTCTTGCAGAGCAACCCAGCCCGCCGAATGAGGAAGCTGCGCCTGTACAGCGCCTGGAAGTGCGTGCCGGGCTGGGGCGCGTAATTGTGACGGAGGAAGCCGCGCCGACGCCACCGCCAGCAGATACCTGGATGCGTTTTGGCGGTGTCAGCTGGCTGGAAGGGCAGGTGAAAACCACCTTCGCACCGACCTGCGAGGAGAGACTTATAGCCTTACCCGCGTTCTCGGTGTATGCCTGGACGCCGGATATTTTTGAGAGCGGCCTTTTTGAGGTCGGGAAGAGCAATGTGGTCTCGTGGGAGCACCTCGGCTATACCGGTTTGTGGATGCATTCGGGCCTGGATGTGTTGGGCCGGGTGCAAAGCGCCTTCCCCATGCAAGAATACCTGGAGCGGCACAGGACCGGCCGTCTGAACACCCCTGAGGAGTTTGACCTGAAAGCCGCGCAGTGCCTGATTGGCAGTCAGGTGGTTTTTGAAGTGAATGGTGAGAAAGTGACGGGCACGGTCTCGGCTTTGGCACGCGTGCCGGCCGCGGAGGTGGCGGAGGTTTCGGAGCACGTGATGGACCTGGTGCCGCACCTGGCGGAGACCTACCCCGGAAGCGGTTTCGGGGAATTGGATGAGGGGGGACTGGTGCTGTATTTTTGCGGGCGGCAGCTAAGCACCGAGGCCGCGGATATGTCAGCCGGGTATTACTCCCAGACGCGGATTATTGTCGGGATTGCGCCGTGAGGAGGGGGCGAACCCAGAAGAGACAGTGCTAACTGTATCGAAGAATTCTCCATTACCCTACTTCAATTGGTGATTTTTTCCAGAACCAAAAAGAACATCGTTAATTAAACAGGCAAACGCTGAGTTATTTCCCTGGGATTAACACAGTAGACACAAGCAGAATGTAGTTTCTATCCGGGCTGGCGATGTGTTCATATCCGTTTGTTAAAAGCTGAGAAAGGCTTGGATCCTTTTCAATTTTGAACCAGGTTTCAACACTCAGGAGAACAAAATCATAGTCCTGAGACAGAATACCTTTGCTTATATCTTCCATCGAATTCGCCAGCCTGAAATTCTGCCGGCTGGTGTTTGCATTAAAAACAATGTTATAAGTCGTGAATAATTCGTCTTCGTTTTTTTGTATCTTTAAGGGGGCGGAGGCGGTGATTTCGGTGTCTACCAAGACGCGTGTGTCAGCAGAAAAGCTCAGGTAATCCGAAAAAGAGGTGAATGGGGTCATTGTTCTTGAAAAGGCCTGGCGGTTAGGCTGCTCTCTGACCATTGAAAAAATATTTTCGTAGATTGGCACAACCAATAGCGTGATTAGCAGCGCTAAGAGAAAGAAGCCCCGATTCTTTTGGCTTTTTACCAAGAAAAAAAGGCTAAGCAATGCAATGGACAGCAGAGGAGCGTATATCAGGTGAAAGCTTGGTCTGGGCAGTTTTAAGAAAAGCGCGGATAGAGCTAATGCACTCACAATGCTCGCGGGGAGAAGAAACTTATCGCGTAGGGTCAGTTTTTTGGGAATATCAAGGACCTGAGCCGCAAGCGTGCACACAATCGGTAAAACCGGCAGCGCAAAACGGGTCTGATATCCCCATTTGTTGTTGATACTCAGGGTTAGTAATGCGATAAAGGCCAAAGGTAAAAGCCACAGAAACTGACGATTGGGGCTGTTTTTGTCCCTCGACTGGATTCCGCTTATCACATAAAGGAGGACCGGAAGGGACGCGAAAGGCAGGAAAAACCCTTCAATCCAGCTCTCAGTCACGCTGGCGTCCAAGGCCATTTTGGTATTGCTGAAATAGGAGCCCATGTAACTGCCAATATCCTCCGGTCGCAGCCCAAAAAGCGGGTCCTGTAAAAGCAAGGCGTTTAGAGCGGTAAGTATCACAAGACCTGTAAACACTCCAAGAAGCACCCAAAGGAGCTGCTTGCCCCATAGACGCCAGGAGAAGCGCCCGTCGCTTAAGCCGAACCCCAAAACCATGAGTGCCCCGGGCAAAACCGTCTCTTTGGTTTTGAATCCCAAAAAGAGGAGGCAGCCAAAAAGAAGCAGCCAAAAATGTCTTTCATGATTGACATTGGCAGAGACCACGTATACGAATAGAAGCGCGCTGAGCATTAACATCGCGGTGACGTCAACGTAAGGAATGCCGGAGATTTCACGAATTGCCGGCAAAGAAAAGAAGAGGAGGAGCGCCAGGATGCCATTCCATGGCTTGCTCGTGGGGGAAAGCAGTCTTGCGCTCAGGTACAGCATAAGCGCGGTAGATGAGAGCAAAAAACTCCAGAAGAATTGAAGCCCTTGCATTGGATCTGGTTGCGTTCCAACAAAGAACTTTTGCAGAAAAATGTGAAAGTAACGATTGAGAATGAACGTCTCTTTTAGATTATTCGCACCGACATGATAGTACCAGGTGATATCCGATGAATTTGGACCACCCAGCGCGTATCGATTTAATAACAACCAAAGAAAGACGAAACCACCTGCAACAACAAAATATTCCCACAGGCGCAGCGCGTTTTGTCGACCTTCTTTGGCATTTGCGTCCATACGGCTACCTGGCATTGCGCGAATTTGTCCTGTTCTGATTTAAAAGCTGCATCCTCAATGCCGAAAGCTGATGCGCAATTAATCCGATGGCAAAAAATATAAGACCCGCAAGAATGGAGAGCATAGCCCCCACGCTCACACCTCTGCCCATAATCACAAAAGGAATACCCCACAGAAAACCGACCAGGATAAAAAACAGGGAGGCTGGAAGAAAAACCTTTAATGGATTAAAAAGGACAGATATGTTTAGGATTTGTAGAATCGTATCGAAAGCGGTGAACAAATTGATTGTGCTTTTGCCTTTGGTTCTGGGATTTGTTTGGATGGGGTGCTCCAGAACCTTGTGCCCGTTGTGGATAAAGCATAAGGTGATGGTGTCACTAAAGGCCATGCCATCCGGAGCGAGTGAGGCATAGTTTTGAACCAACTCCGCGCGATAAAGCTTGAAGCCTGAATTGAGGTCCTCAACCGTCAGGGGCATCAGCAGGCGCGCAAAGCTCCGTATAAGACTTTTACCGGTTTTGCGCATCTTGTCCTCTTTTTGTTGGTTCACGCGGCTCCCTATCACCATGTCCGCGTCAGCGTTTTGGGCAATTTCCAGCAAGACATCGATATCCTCAAGTTTGTGCTGACCATCCCCATCGATTGTGACCACAAAAGGGGTGCGCACATGCGCGAGGCCGGTTTTGATTGCCGCGCCGTAACCCATGTTGCGCCCGTGCCCGAAGATCCGGACAAATTCGCCATCCGCGAATTGTTTTAGAAGCGAAAGAGATGAATCACTTGAACCATCGTCCACCAGGGTTAATTCCCAATTCCTTTCCCGGCAATAGTTCACCAATGATGGCAGAAATTCAACGATGTTTTCTGCCTCGTTAAAGAATGGCACAACGAGTGTTAAAAGGGCTGAATTGTCTGTGTCATTTTGGATTGGTGCCTGCATCTGTCCACTTTTCTGCTTATGTATGTTATGGCTAAACCTATGCAATCTTAACATATTAAACATTATTTTATGCAGAACGCAGATAAACTCAGACGGGAGGGAGTTAAAAAACATGGGCGCGACCAGCCGAAGGCAGTGCGGAGCTGGGCTCGATCCCCCTGCGGGGGACCTACCTCCGAACCTTATTACACCCCCTGTGGGAGCATGGATGGGGTTGAAAAAAGGGAATTACAAAAAGACTGGAAATTAAATAAAAACATGGGCGCGAGAGGGCTCGAACCTCCGAACCTCACGGATGTGAACCGTGCGCTCTA
>CAZPWL010000126.1:0-5251 GCA_964590535.1 uncultured Anaerolineaceae bacterium | reverse complement strand
GGAACGGAAGGCGGAACAAACTGCAGCAGCGTATTGTTCAGCGCGTCCGAAACCCACACGCTTCCATCCTGCCCGACAGTGATACCGCTTATCACGCCCATCAGGAAGTTGTTCTGATACCCGCCCCACAACTGCAGGAAGCTGCCCTGGTCGTCAAAGCGAATCACACGCCCAAGGTCCGGGTCGGTAATATACACCTGGTTGTCGGCGCTCAGGACCAGGAACGGCTTGTTATCCAGCGAGTCGGCGGTCCAGGCGTCCACATCCCAGGTGAGCACGCTGGTGAACACGCTGAGGTTCTCATTCGGGGAGAAAACCTGCACGCGGTTGTTCCAGGTATCCGCCACATAAACTTTACCAGCGGAGTCCACCGCGATGCCGACCGGTTCGTCCAACTGCCCAACTACCATGCCGCGGCTGCCAAACTGGGTGATGTAGTTCCCCAGACTGTCAAAAACAACCACGCGCTGCTTTCCGGTGTCGGTCACATACACACGACTCTGGGCATCCACGGCGATGCCGCGCGGCCCCCAGAAGGAGTCCAGCACGCCATCCACCAGGAACTCGCTCCACATGCGCAAGAACTTGCCCTCCGGGCTGAAGACCTGTACGCGGTGGTTCCAGGTATCGGTCACGTACACCAGTCCGTCCGGTCCCACCGCCACACCCCAGGGTTCGTTGAACAAGCCCTCCGGCGCGGGTCCCTCTAAGACGTTGGCGTACCCGCCCCAGGAGTTGAGATACAAGCCGTTCGCGTCCAGATGCACGATGCGGTGATTGCGTGAGTCCGCCGAGAACAAACTGCCGTCCGGCGCAACAGCCAGGCCGCGCGGCGCGGAGAAGTTTTGAGTGCCCGCCACGCTGATAACCTTCACCGGGTCCAGGCTGATGGTGCTGCCCGCGTAAGGGTCGACTTTCGGGGCTTGCTCGACCGGTTCAACACCGTACTCCCAGATTTGAGAAGCCACATCCTTGCGGATGTACATGCGCAGCAGGTCCGCCGGCGACCAGGTTGCCAGGGTCAGGCTGCCGTCGCCGGTGGCCGCGGCATATTGCGCGTAATCGCGGTTGAACCAGATTTCCCACAATGCTGAGCGCATGGCTGGATTCTTCAGCATTTGCCAGACAGAGGAGAAGGATTGGTTCCGGTAGGCTTCCATCGGCCACCACATGCGCTTGTACTCATACATGATGTAGTCATCGCGCACCAACGGCTCAATCTTGGCGAAATTGGCGCTGCCGACAAGAATTACCGGAGAGTTGCGCAAATCCTTGGTGATGTTTTCGCCAAACCAGACTCTGTTGGGGTAGTCGCGCAGGTACCACCAGAAGGGATAGAGCGCGTCGTTGTCGTAAGCGACCGCGATGGACTTGTCGCCGTACAGGCGTTTGGAAATTGTCTCTACCTGTTCCAAAACATCTTTCATGTCGCGGGTGGAGTGCGCGTAGACGAGGTATTCTTTGGCGTTATCGTAATTGATATAAGCAGCGCGATACGCGGCGCGGAAGGTGAACACACCCATCACCGCAAAGCAAAGCAGAATGAGCGTTTTCAGGAACGTGCGTGGGTGCCAGTCTTTCAAAAGGAATATTAACCCTGCCAGGCTGCCGGCGCTGCCAAGCGCAGCCAGCAAAAAGGTGCTGGTGGCTTGCAGCTGAACCAGGTCTTTGCCCGAGAAAGGCGGCACCGGGCCGAGAAGCGCGCCTACCAGGCTGCTGAACGCAAAGAGGAACACCAGGCTGAGCAGCGCCACCAACCATCCTTTTCCGCGGCGAACTGCTTCCCAATCAGTATGCTCGACCAGGTATCCAAGCGCCCAACCGCTGGCAAGAATTAACGGCATGGTAATGTGCGTGGTCAGCCAGGGCATGCGTTCGCCGGCGTAGGAAAACGCGAGCAAACTCATCACAGACCAATAGGCGAGCAGTGCGGCAGTCGGCAGCCAGGCGGCTGTCGTGTGGGACTCTGGCGGCAGGCTGAACAGGCGTTCGAACCAGGCAGGCCGCGCGGGGGGGAGTTCTGTTTGGGCGGGAAGGTTTTCGTCTGGCTTGCTTTCCACTTGGAGCGGCTCTGCCTGCGAATCGAGCGCTGCTTCACCAGCAATCGAGTGCTCAATAGATAGAACAGTCGCATCCGTGGACGCGGTTTCTGAATCTAACGTCAGGAAAGCGTGCTCCTCGGCAAGCGCAGCGGCTTCAGCGGCTGCTTTTTCCGGGCGTTTGAACGGACTGCCCGGCCGCGCGCTGAATAACCCGCGCAGCGCAGCGATAAGCACCATCAGCAGCATCCCGAGGGCTGGCAGGTATTCGTAGACCGGAACCTGCACGAAGGCGTAGTAATAAAGCGGCTGCGTGCCGCGCTGCACCGCCTGTTGGGACATCCAGTAACCCAGCGCAGCAACCAAGCCCTTAAAGAAGCCCTCTCCGTGGGTAAAAAAGGTCGTGTAAAAAACGATAAAGATGCTCCAGAAAATCAGCAGCGCGCGCAGCCAGACCTTGCGGTTCCACATCAATCCGAGCGCTGTTGATACCAGACAGAGCGCAAGGAATACCGCCACAGAGCGCAGGATGCCAGCCTGGGAGTAGTCGAGCGCATCAAAACCGAGCAGCCTGACTGGCAGCGCGGTGAGGAGCGGCAGGATGAGAAGCAGCTGCAGTACCACCAGGTCAAAGCTGCGGGTGCTGCGGATTTCTTTCCAGCCCAGCCCGCGCACGAGCCAGATGACCATGAAGACCAGCGCAGCCAACAGCACGGAGCCGATAATCGCGAAGGGCAGGAGCATAGAGCCGGCCGCGCTGCCCTTGGTAAGCAGGTATAAAGCCGCGCCTGCCAGCACAGCCAACAGCGCCACCAATGTCATAATCAGAAAATTCGCGCGGAATTGGCGCTCGCGCCAGGGTTTACGCAGAGACTCGATGATAAACAGCAGCGCCAGGAAGATGAGCGCTTCAGCGCTGAATATGAAGGAGGTGGCCTTATCCGCGTAGTGCAGCGCGGTAATGAGGGTAATCCAGAGCAGGTATTTGCTCTCGCCGCCTTCCAGGTAGCGCAGGAACAGCCACAGCAATACCAGACCCCAAAAGACAATAAAAATCTCGTTGCGAGTATACCGGCTGTAGAACAGGATGTACGGTGAAATCACATATAGGAACGCGCTTATCAACGCGCCAACCCGGCCAAGGTAGCGCCGCCACGCAAAAATGGTGAAGATGACTACCGCGATGCCAAACAGCGCGGCGGGCACGCGCGCGGAAAAATCCGAGTCTCCGAACAGGAAATAAGAAAGCGCCAGCGCGTGGAATTGGAACGGGCCGTGGGTAACCGGGTCGTAGACGTAAGTCTCGATGGTATAGGAGGGCACCACATGGTTGACTTCATCGTGCGCCATTGTGCGAGCGCCAAGGTTATAGAAGCGTGTGAGTATAACCACGAAAACCAGCAGGATAATCAGCAATTTTTCGATGGTCAGCGCCGGCCACCAGGGCACAACGGGTTTGTCCAGCCAACGGTCGGCGGGTTTGATCGAGGTCGCGGCATCCGTTTCAGCAGTCATAAATGGTTCTCCGTTCCGTGGAACAATTATCCATGAAACTATACTTTACTCCACTTGCGGAGGCAAGGCAAGTATAGAGAGCAGAGGGAGACCGTTGAAGATTGTGGCGGTGCGTCGTAGTCTGCTATCAGGTATCGCAGACAGCATCAGTACCTTGCTGTTTTAGCTTGACAAATCAAAAGGCGGCCAGCAAAGCGATTGTTCTTTATCTTTAGTTTAACAAAACGACAAGAGCGAAACAGAGAGAAGGAAAAGGAAAGAATATTTGCAAAAGGGCTGATAAGGAATTCCCTTCAAGCTTATGCTTCCGCCAAAGCTAAAATCCCGCCGCGCTGCCCGCGCGCGACCTGGAAGAGAGGGGAAGGGCTCGGGGCAGCTGGCGCATAAGGCTGCCAATATTAAGTAGAGTAAAATTATCGCGAGATGGAACGCGTAAAGAATCAAAAATTTATCGGCGCTTTCCTGCTGTGCGCGGCGATTGCCGTTTTTTTGGCAGCTTGCGCGCCAGGCACAGCGGAGCAAAACACTCTGCCAACAGCGGAGGCGTTGGCGCAAACGCTGGCTGCCGAGGCTACGCAGCTTTTTCAACTTACTTTGGTAGCCTTTCAGAACGCTACGCCGACCGACAGCCCAAGCCCTGCGCCCAGCGCGGAACCCACCCAGATTCCAACCATCGCGCGCAGCCCGACCCCCGGACAAACGCCGACTGAAAGCGGAGGCTGCAATCGGGCTGCTGCTGGCGTGCCTTTTGATGTCTCGATTCCCGATGAGAGCCCCATGCAGCCAGGCCAGCGCTTTGTGAAAACCTGGCGACTGGTGAACAACGGCACCTGCAAGTGGACGCGCCTGTACACGCTGGTATTCTTCTCCGGGAACCCGATGGGAGCCATTCAGTCGCACTTTCTAAGCGCCGAAGTGCTGCCTGGCGCGGTAGTAGAGCTAAGCGTGGAAATGTTCGCGCCGATGGATATGGGCTTTTATCAGAGCAACTGGATGCTTATGGCTCCGGATGGGGAGCTTTTTGGCCTGGGACCCAACGGGGATGCGCCTTTTTGGGCGCGCATTCAGGTGATGGAGAAATATACCGATACGCCCACCCCAACCGCGACCGCGACTGAGACCCCAACCCCAACCCCCTGAGCCTACCGGAGAGCAGAAATGACGGATTATGTGGATTTCAATTCCCAAATGTGGGATAAGTGGAGCGAAGCAGGCAATACCTGGACGATTCCGGTGACGCATGAGGATTTTGTGCGCAGCCAAAACGGCGAACTCATCATTTACCTGACACCGCAAAAACCTGTTCCGCTAGAATGGTATCGCGGATTGGGCAAGAAGGTGCTGGGGCTCGCCAGCGGAGGAGGTCAGCAAGGAGCGCTGCTTTCTGCGAGCGGGTTTCAGGTCACCATTTTCGATAATTCCCGCCGGCAGCTGGCAGCCGAGCAGAAGGTGGCAGAACGCGAAGGCTACCGGATTGAGCTGGTGAAGGGGGATATGACCAGGACTTTTCCGTTTGAGGACGAAAGTTTCGATTGGGTCATCAACCCAGTGTCCAATTGTTATGTCGAAGATCTGACCAATATGTGGAACGAATCTTTCCGGGTGCTGCGTAAAGGCGGAGCAATGATGACCGGCTTTACGAATCCGATTGTTTACATGTTCGCCGATGAGGATATGGAGTTAACCGCGCGGACCCC
>CAZPWL010000125.1:0-5299 GCA_964590535.1 uncultured Anaerolineaceae bacterium | reverse complement strand
TTTGGCAGCACGCAAATGCCTTCTGTGTAGCCGCGAAAGCGCCCATAACACTCATTTTCGAGCGGGTCAATAAAATTCAGGACCATGCCAATAATCGTGTTCTCGCGTGCATCCCAGGCAATTTGCCAAATCAGGGGTTGGAATTCGCTCGAGGTCAGCCAGCGCTGGTACTCCACTTCCGTCACCCGGGTGGAGCTCCACTCATCCTTAAAACCCTCCACGGAGGCATCCCACAAGGCGCGGTAATCGCGAGGCAGCACAGGACGCACCTCGACCCCTTCCGGAAGCGGGGCTTCGGGCAGGTTTTCCAAGTCTCGCCGCATGCGCATGAAATAACGCGCGGGTTGGTAGCCGCGGCTTTCCAGCAGCGCGCGTTGGAGAGCGCTTTTTTCCGATAAATGGCTCGAAAATGCGCGCTCTAAACCGGCGGGATGCTGCGCGGCGATCTTGATGAGCCTGTTTTCAGCCCAATCCAGCAGCGCCGCATCCACCCCGCTGCCCTGCCATTCCGGCAAAACGCGCAAGGTGATGTAGTAGATGCGCGCGGGCCGGGTTTCTTCCTCTTCCCACCACACCCGCGTGAACCCAACAGCTTTGCCCGATATCAGCGCGAAAAGTACATCCTGGGTCGGGTCGCAGTTGGTCGGGTGCTGAAACCAGCTGCTCAGGTCTGCCAGGCTTGAAACGTGCGGGAATTGCCCGGCTTCCCGCAGGGTCTCATTGATGCGCACCATTTCGGGCAAATCCCGCTCATCCTGCAGCAAGCGGAACGACAGCCCATCCAGCTTTGGTGCGCCCGAGATATTGATTGAATTTTCTATCGCCTCAGTGTTCACTGTTTTCCTCTTATTTACAGCGCTTCAGCCGTTGGGTTTTCCGGTTTAGAACCCGCGGATGCGAATTATTTCCACCGGGTAAATCCCACGGTCCTTCATTAAACCTCTCGCTTGCGCCGTATTGCCTTGGTACCCGGCGGTAAAGCCACTTGTTACAGCGGCAGAGCTTTGCGCCATTCCACCAAGGTGCGGTAAGTGCGGTAACCCATGCTTTCGTACAAGCCAAGGGCTCCGCTGGCGTTGCCGGAATCCACCGTAAGCGCGGCTTCCTGCATGTTCATAGCCTTGAGCATGCGCAGCGAGCGCGCGATGAGCGCGCGGGCAATGCCTTTGCCTCGGTAAGGCTTGAGCACGCTGATGCCCTCGGTGTAGCCGCGCAGTCGGCCAAGCTTCTCGTTTTCGACGCTGTCGATAAAGTTTTCCACCTGACCCACGGGTTCGCTGCCGTCCCAGGCAACCTGCCAGAGCATCGGTTGAAACCAACGTCCTTCCTGCCAGACTTGATAGTCTTCTTCGCGCGGTTCCACAAAACCCCAGTGTTCGCTGAAAGCCTCGTTGGCGCGTTCCCAGACCTTGTGGTATTCGTTTGGCATGGCTGGCCGGACGGTTACGCCTGCCGGCAGATCTACCTCCGGCAGCTCGTCAAGGTCGCGGGACATGCTGAAGAACCAACGCACCGGGCTGTATCCAAAACTCTCCAACAGTCGGGCCTGGCGCGAATCGGCTTGTGCGCAGTGCTGCACATAAACTCTTTCGTCTTCACCCGGGATAGAGCGGGAGATTTCCAGCTGGCGTTTTTCCATCCATGCCTGCATTGGCAAGTCAAGCCCCAGCTCTCGCGTCTCCGGGTTGATGTGGAAAATCTGGTAAAAGATTTTCCGTTCCCCTTCTTGCAGCCAAATTGAGCGCCCGCAGGCAACAGCGGTTCCGTCTATCTCAGCGAAAATCATATCCGTGTAGGGATCGCAGTTGTACAGATGGCGGAAATCGATGGCGACATCCTCAACCGTGTAGGAACCTTCCACCAGCCCCGCCGCACGCATCTGATTCCAGATTGTGACCATGGCGGGAAAATCCTCTTCACCACGAAAACCGCGGTACTTCAGCCCCGGAACAGGGGGAACATTTGGTAAATAATTGATTGCGTTCATTTCTCTTTTGCCTTCCTTGCGTTTACAACAAAAAAATCGATACCAATAGACTGACCAGGAGCCTGCTTACCGTGGAAGGACGGGGTAATAAAAAAACCACGGGGTCGGCGAACGCCCGTGGTTGTCATTAAAAAATCGGAGGATTAACGACCTACAGGCGCAGTACGGCCTTGCACAGGGACGCCGGCGGCAAGCTGGCATCCGCTCAGAACCATATTCAGGCTGACTGCAACCATAAAACACCTCTTCTCATGTATTTTAGCACCGTGAATTTTGGGATGTCAAGAGTTGAGCAGGATACTCGTGATTCGTCATTGCGAAGAAGCGTCAGCGACTGCGGCAATTTGCCTTGAGCGAAGACGGAAATCCATCATCGCGAGGGAGCGCAAGCGACAGCGGCAATCTGCCTTGAGCGAAGACGGAAATCCGTCATTGCGAGGGAGCGCAAGCGACCGTGGCAATCTGCCCGTCTGCGTTTATACGGTTTGATATGAAATCAGTTGAACAGCGAGATCCTTCGCTGCGCTCAGGATGACAAAAAAGCAGGCAAACGGTCAAGCTACGTCCAACACAACCGAAGTTCGTCAAAGCGAAGGAGCGACAGCGACTGCGGCAATCTGCCTTTTGCGTTGCCAGATTAACGCGGGAAGATCCTTCGCCGCGCTCAGGATAACAAGGGATAGCAAAACTAGCAGAATATTATTCCGGCAGCTCGGATTCCAAACTATGAGGGATGCCGAGGGCTATCGTTCCTTTTTCAGGAAACCAAATACAAGCACAACCAGAGCGCCAACGGCGCTAATGCCCGCCAGCGCCAGGCCAACGGTTTTTCCATCCGCGAAGGCGCGCTGGAAGAGCGGTGGCACCGCCGTGTCGGTCGGGGTGGGCTGGGGTGTATGGGATGGCACGGGGGTCAGGGATGGGCGCAGTTGGGTGGGCTGTGGGGTAATGCGCGTAGGCGTGGGTGTCAGCGTGAGTGTGGCTGTTGCCGGGTTTGCCAGCCGGATAATCAGGATTTGCCCCGCGTAGACGTCGGTTGCCAGCGGACTGTTGCCGCTGTTTGTCATGATTTCCGCACCGGTCAGCCCGTAGGCCACGGCGATTGCCCACAGCGTTTCACCCTCCCGGACTACGTGGATGATGGAGCCATCCGCGTTGGGGGTGGAGGTGATGATGGTGTTTACATAGGAGCTGGTGGCTTCCTGCTGGGGATTGACCGCAGCTGGGTTCAATTCGCCAGACGATTGCAGGCCATGTTCAGGTGGAAGCGCGTCGGCTGCCATAGGTGGGATGAGCACTGCCGCCAGGAGAACGCAAATGCAAAGTGCGATTATTTTTTTCATGATGGCATATTATAGCTGTTTTGCCCAACTCTTGCCTGCGGAAAGAGCTCAGATGCTTCAGCTGTGAACCTGCTCTCTGGCATCCAACCCGTTCCATTGGTAGAATACTATACAGTCACGCTGGTGCAGCTTCCCGGCGCTTGAGGAGATGAATTATGCTGGATCTGAAATTAATTCGTGAGCAACCTGAGTTTATCCGTGAGTCCCTGCGCAAACGCCACATGGACACCGCCATTGTGGATCAGATTTTGGAGCAGGACGAAACACGCCGCGCCCTTATCCTGGAAGTGGAAGCGAAAAAAGCGGAACGCAACGCGGTCAGCAAGGAAATTGGCAGGATGAAGGACGCTGCCGCGCGACAGGAAAAGATTACCGCGATGCGCGATCTGGGGGAAAGCATTGCCGCTCTGGACGATAAATTGAAAGCGGTCGAAGCGGAATTGCATCTGACCGTGGCCGGGGTGCCGAACATACCAGACGCCGATGTGCCCGTTGGGGTGGATGATAAAGATAACATCGTGATTCGCACGATTGGCGAAAAACCCACCTATGAATTTGAACCCCAGGCGCATTGGGATCTGGGTCCGCGGCTTGGGATGATAAACTTTGAAGCCGGCGTCCGCTTGGCGGGAACGCGTTTTTACGTGTTGGAAGGCACCGGGGCAAGATTAGAACGCGCGCTGATTTTCTGGATGCTGGACCTGCATATCCGCCAGGGTTACCGGGAAATTTACCCGCCCTGGATGGTGCGCCAGGAAGTCATGTTTGCTTCTGGGCAGCTCCCGAAATTTGCTGATAACCTCTACCACGACGCGGAGGAAGATTTTTGGATGGTACCGACAGCGGAAGTGCCGCTGACCGGCATGATGATGGGGGAAGTGTTGGAAGAGGCAGCTTTGCCGCTGAACCTGACCGCTTACACCGCCTGTTTCCGGCGCGAGAAGATGAGCGCAGGGCGGGATGTGCGCGGAATTAAGCGCGGTCATCAGTTCGACAAGGTGGAGATGTACAAATACTGCCTGCCGAAGGATTCGCCCGCGCAGCTTGAGAAAATGGTGGCGGATGCCGAGGAAACCTGCCGGCAGTTAGGTCTCACCTACCGTGTTCTACTGCAGTCTACCGGTGACCTGAGCTTTGGCTCTCACAAGACCTACGATCTGGAAGTTTGGGCACCGGGCTGCCAGGAATGGCTGGAAGTTTCGTCCGTTTCCAACATCGGGGAATTCCAGGCTCGCCGCGCGAACATAAAGTACCGTCCGGCGGACGGGTCCTCAGCCAGGTATCTCCACACGCTCAACGGCTCCGGGTTGGGTTTGCCGCGCACGCTGATTGCCGTGATGGAGACCTACCAGCAGGCGGACGGGAGCATCCGCGTGCCAGAGGTACTGCTGCCCTTTATGGGCGGGATAGACGTGATTCGCGCATGACAATGTCCCCTGCCTGGGTTAGCACGGTCATTCTAATAATTGCAGCGCTGTTCCAATTGATCGGGTTAGTCGGGCTGGTGCTGGTATTCTTTCCGGGTCCGACCGTAGCTTGGATTGGGCAGCTCATCTGGGCAATTTTCACGCGTTTCAATTATGGGCACGAGTCCTGGCAGTTCACGCTGACCATTGTTTTTTTTGTGCTCAGCACGCTGTTGATGCTCGTGGGCTCGTTTTTGGATAACCTGATGATGGCGGGACGGGCCCGAAAACAAGGCTCACCCTGGTGGGAAATTGGGCTGAGCTGGATCGCGATGATTGTGGGGGGCATCCTGCTGACGCCCTTGGGTGGACTGGCAGCCGCGCTGCTGACCGTTTTCCTGGTGGAGTATCAGCGCCTGGGAAAAAAGCAAAAGGAAGCTTGGATGGCGACGAAAGAGGTGGCTTTGGGCTGGGGCTGGTCCACGCTGATTCGCGTCGGAATTGTGTTGGTAATGATCGCGCTTTGGCTGGTATCGGTAGTGTGGTTTTAGCGTTTCAGGCTC
>CAZPWL010000124.1:0-5371 GCA_964590535.1 uncultured Anaerolineaceae bacterium | reverse complement strand
ATTGCTTCTGGATTAGACATAACTCCGGAAGATTCACAATACCTGAACCTGACCACAGCGCTGGATGAAGGTCGCTACTCGGATGCCGGTCAGTTCCTTTCTGAAATGAAATCAGACCCTGCCGCCCGTACAAGCGCGCTCAGGCTGCTGCGTTCACGTCTGGACTTGCGCGCGGAAAGCCAGCCCCTTTGGGAATTCTACGCAGACCTGTGCAGCGCGGATGATCAGCCTGGGCTCGCCAGACAAGCGCAGGAGACTAGCGAAAAACTAAAAAACGCATCTGGAGATGAACATGGAACGATCCCTGGTATTGGTTAAACCGGACGGTGTGCAGCGCGGGCTGATCGGAAGAGTGATTAGCGCGCTGGAAGAGCGCGGCTTGCGCCTGACAGCCGCCCGCTTCCTGAAGGTCAGCCAGGAACTGGCTGAAGCCCATTATGCCGTTCACGCTGGAAAACCATTTTACGAGGCCTTGATCGCCTTCATCACCTCCTCGCCAGTGATGGCGATGGTCTGGGAAGGACCGGACGCGATCACTGCCATCCGCCAGACCATGGGCAAGACCCGTGGAACTGAAGCCGCACCCGGAACGATACGGCACGACTACGCGCTACAGGCTCGTTTTAATATTACCCACGCCTCCGATTCTCCCGAAAACGCGGAGGCGGAGATTGCACTGTGGTTCAAGCCAGAAGAAATTGTGTCTTGGTCCCGCGATATTGAGAAATGGATTTATGAATGACAGAACACGGTTTGTCAGATTTAATCGTTGTGTACCGCGCCAAGGGATTGGTTGACGGCGAGATGATCAGGGGCTTCCTGGAAGCCCAGGGCATCCCTGCCAGCGTCAGCCAGGAAGCTGCCGGAAAAATTTACGGGCTCACCATCGGGGACCTGGGCGCCGCTGAGGTGCTGGTTCGCGCGCAAGACGAGCAGAAAGCGCTCGAGCTCCTGCGGGAGATGGAAGCCGGAGAATTCGAAAATGAAATTCTCGTCAGCGAGGAAGAAGATCAAAAAGCGCTCGGTCCGCAGTCCATCCCTGAGGAAGGTGAATTACAGGGACGCAAAAAAGTGCTGATCCTATGTACCGGCAATTCTGCCCGCAGTCAGATGGCGGAAGCGGTTGTGAACAACGATTGTTGGGATAAATGGGTCGCTTACAGCGCGGGGACCAACCCGGCTGCGCAAGTCAATCCCTTTACCGTCATGGTTTTAGGTGAAGCCAGTCTTTTCCACCAGGGCGAACCTAAATCAGTCGACGTCTTCCAAGGGCAGGAATTCGATCTGATTATCACTGTTTGTGATAACGCCCGCGAGACCTGCCCGCTCTGGCTGGGCAAAGGCAACCGGATCCACGTGGGTTTTGAGGACCCGGCAGCGGTGCAAGGCAGCGACGCTGAGAAGCTGGCGGCTTTCCGGAAAACGCTCAGCCTCATCCGCGCCACAATCCCAGCGGTGCTCAAGCAATACGAATGAACCCGGTCCATCATTTCGGGAAATAACTCGCTAGCCGCCGCTCTGCCGGCGGCTGATCTTTTTCCAGTTGGATCTCCATGACAATAATTGACAAAGGCTATCCTATCCGTTATAAACCCAGCATGAAAACGAACCGTTTTTCACTTGTCACGCTTGTTTTCTTATGCGCTGCGCTGCTGCTAAACGCCTGCGCGTCGCCAGCAGCCCCCACAGCCATAACACAGCTAGCACCCCTGTCTCAGACACCAACGCTCGCCAGCAGTCCGACCGCTATGCCCGCGACGGAAGTCCCCGCGAATACCGCGACAGACGCGCCTTTGCTGACTGAAACTCGCCTTGCGGACGCTGATGCCGCGCTCCAATTTGGTGATTATCCCGCTGCTCTGCAAGCTTATGCCGCAGGGCGAAGCTCGGGGTCGGCAGCAGTACGTGCGGCCGGGCTTTTTGGGCAGGGGCTCACCTATTTCAAACTTGAAGATTACTTTCAAGCCAAACCAATCCTGCTGGAACTGCGCGCGACCTATCCCGACTCCTTGCCAGCCGTAAGATCCAATTATTTGCTCGCGCAGATTAGCATTTCCGAAAACAACTTTGCCGAAGCCGCGGATTATTTGTCAGCCTACCAACAAGCCCGACCTGGCATTCTGGACGCGTTTTTATTTGAGCGTGTGGGCGACTTGCGCGCGCAAAACAGTGAAAATGAATTGGCACTGGAAGCGTACTCCGCTGCCTATCTGGCATCCGACCCAGAACAAAATATCGCGCTCGCCATCAAGCTTGGCGGAGCGTACGAAAAGCTCGGTCAATCCAATCCAGCAGCTTCCATCTACCGGGATGCGTACGCGCGCACAGAGGATATCTACCTGAAATCCCAACTCGATCTGCTGCTTGGTCGGGTATCTATCGCGCAGGGCGCGGTGGAGGAAGGCTTCGGATACTACCAAGACGCCGTCAACAACTATCCGGAAACCTACGATGCCTTTTCCGCGGTCCTGGCGCTCTTGGAGGCAGAACAGACTGTCGATGATCTACAGCGCGGCTTGATCAATTACTTCAGGGGTCAATACGACCTGGCAAACGAAGCATTCAGCCGCTACCTGGAAGGCGTCGGCCTGGAGAAAGACAAAGCGCTTTACTACCAGGCGCTGGCTGTACGTGCCAAGGGATTGGAATTAGCCACGCTGAACTCTGAGGAACGTTTCGCGCTAAATCAGAGCAGCGGCACAAGCCAGGATCAGACCGCCATTGCCATCTGGAAGCAGCTGGTCAGCGATTACCCCAAAAGCAGCTACCTCTCACATGCCATTGAGGATATTGTCTACACACAATACCTGTACATGAACCGGACGGACCTCGCCGCTCAAACTGCCCTGGACTATGTTTCGCAGCAGCCTCAGGCTGTCTACGCCCCCAGTCTGCTTTTTACCGCGGGTAGATACCTTGAAATCCAGGGAAACCTGGAAGAAGCCGCCCAGATTTGGGACCGCATCGCGACGAACTACCCTTCCTCGGACCAGTCTTTCCAGGCGGCGTTTTTCGCTGGCATTTTGCACTTCCGCAGGGGGGATTTGACTGCCTCTGCGGCCTCTCTGAACCGCGCCATCCTACTGGCATTAGAACCGCTTGAAAATGCCGGCGCTTACTTATGGCTGGGTAAGGTCAGCCAGACTATGGGCGAAGATGCAAAAGCTCAGGAGTATTGGAATTCCGCTGCGTCAGCTGACCCCGCTGGCTATTACGGGCTGCGCGCCAAAGAACTCGCCGAAGGCAAACAGGCATTTACTTCACCCGAAAGACTCGACCTGCGGATTGACATGAAGAATGCCCGCGAGGTTGCCGCGGCGTGGATGCGCACCTCTTTTGATCTTCCCCCGCAGGTGGACCTGGATTACAGCGCGGAGCTTTGGAATGATGCCCGCTTTTTACGCGCGCAGGAATACTGGAGCCTCGGGCTTTACCCGCAAGCGCGCCAGGAATTTGAGTCCCTCAGAATTGATAATCGCCTGGATGTAGTCAACAGCTTCCGTTTGCTCAAAGCTTTTTTGGATTACGGCTTCTACGCGTCCGCGATTGAAACCAGCCAGACTATCGCGACCCTGTCAGGCTACAGCGATATCGCCGTATCGGAAAGCCTGCCCGCTTATTTCAGCTACGTCTACTACGGCACCTACTACCTCCCCTGGGTGCAGGACGCAGCCGACACTTACGGCGTGCCGGTGTTGGTGCTCTTCAGCCTGATCCACCAGGAAAGCCGCTTTCAGCCCTTCGCGGTGTCCTCTGCTGGCGCGCAGGGCTTACTGCAGTTGATGCCGCAGACCGCGCAGACGATTGCCACAGAAATCAACTACCCCCCCAATTTTAGCGCGGAAGACCTGGGTGTGCCGCTTTACAATCTGACCCTCGGCGCGAATTACCTCGCCCGGCAGTACTTTGTCTTTGACGGTGATCCGTACGCAGCCCTGGCAGCATACAACAGCGGACCAGGCAATGCCCGCGAGTGGAAGGAAATCGCTGGTGAAGACCCAGACTTGTTTGTCGGCTCCATCCGCTACCTCGAATCCCGCACTTACGTCCGGAAGATTGCGGAAATATTTGCGCAATACACGCGTTTGTATGGTAAGTGAGCGCTCCTCAGAATTGTTTTCACGTTCAAGCGAAATCAGCGCGGCGTTCTTAGCTTCCCTGAATTGACCTAAGCAAAAAAAACAGGCGGCTGATGCCGCCTGTTTTCATAACTAATCAGACTTACTTGTGTTTCAATGCGGATTGAGCGGCAGCCAGTCTTGCCAGCGGCACGCGGAATGGTGAGCAGCTGACATAATTGTTGCCGATGAGATGGCACCATTCTATCGAGCTTGGGTCGCCACCGTGTTCACCGCAGATTCCGACCTCAAGGTTCGGGCGTACGCTGCGGCCGTCTTCAATCGCCTTCTTCATCAGCTGACCAACACCGTCGCGGTCAAGCTGCTGGAATGGGTTCTTAGGAAGAATGCCCTTTTCAACATAGCGCACGAGGAAGTTGCGTTCAGCGTCGTCGCGGCTGTAGCCGAAGGTCATCTGGGTCAGGTCGTTCGTTCCGAAGGAGAAGAACTCAGCCAATCCGGCAATCTCAGCCGCCGTAACAGCAGCGCGTGGGATTTCGATCATCGTACCGAATTTATAGGCAACTTCGATGCCCTTCTCAGCCATGACTTCCTTGGCAATCCGCACCAGGGTGGGCTGGACTTCTTTCAGTTCATTGACATGCCCGGTCAGGGGAATCATGATTTCAGGTTTGGCCACGATGCCGGCTTTGGCAGCGTCGCAGGCGGCTTCAAAAATCGCGCGTACCTGCATCTTCATGATGTCGGGGTAGACGATGCCCAGGCGGATGCCGCGCAGACCCATCATCGGGTTGCTCTCATGCAGACCCTGGACAACTTCCAGCATCTTTTCTTTCGCGGCCAGCCCTTCGGTCTCGCCGGTAGCGTGCATGGTCGCGACTTCGGTTAGCAGGGATTCCAGCGAGGGCAGGAACTCGTGCAGAGGCGGGTCAATCAGGCGGATAATCACGGGGTAGCCGTTCATGGCTTCAAAGAGGCCGTAAAAATCCTCCCGCTGCAGGGGCAGAATGAAGTCCAGCGCGCCGAAGTAAGCCTTCGCGCCCGGATCTTCAGCCAGAGCCTTCTTTTCAGCGTCAATTGTCGCAGCCAATTCGGCTTTTTCGTCGTCTTTCAACAGGCGGCCTTCCAAACGGCCGGCTTTCAGCGCGGCTTCCAACTGCTCGAGGGAGTTCAGCTTCTTCTGGGTCGGCTCAGCGTTCATAATCATGCCCTGAACATAAGGCAGGCGATTTACTTCAAAGAACATATGCTCCGTGCGGCAGAGACCGATACCCTTGGCACCATAGGCGCGG
>CAZPWL010000123.1:1240-5388 GCA_964590535.1 uncultured Anaerolineaceae bacterium | reverse complement strand
GATCTGTCTTTGTTGCTTCATCTTTCTTTTTTGTAAAAGGCAGAGAACTGCATGTGTTGGGCTCTTCAACCCGACAGTCGTTTTCAATTGTAGAATTAAAAGACAGATCCTTCGCTGGCGCTCAGGAAGACAAAAAAAGTGAAGCTGAGTCATTGTCATTCTGAGCAAAGCGAAGAATCTTAGGGCTAAAAAAGACAGACCCTTCGCTGGCGCTCAGGGGGAGCAAAAAGCGCGGCTTTTACAAAAGCCGCGCCGGAGTTTTCATCCAAAGTTGTGCTCAGATAAGCTGGTGCGCTTTTTCGGAAAGACTAATCGCTTCATCCAGGATAAGCATGGCTTCATCCACCTCGGATTTGCTGGTGGAGAGCGGTGGGGTGATGCGGATGACGCTCTTGCCGCAGCCCAGGGTCATCAAACCGCGCTCAAAAGCCTTATTGACGATATCGTCGCGCAGTTTCTCGGCCGGATGCTTGGTCTCTCTATCCTGCACAAACTCAACCCCCAGCATAAAGCCCTTGCCGCGCACATCCCCCATGCTGGGATGCTTGGCCTGTAATTCTTCCAGCGCATCCTTGCAATAGGCGCCCACCACGCGGGTGTTTTCCAGGTACTCTTCCTCGATCAGCTGAATGGTGGCCAGAGCTGCCGCGCAAGAAATCGGATTGCCGCCGTAAGTATTGCCATGCGAGCCTTTGGGCCAGTCCATCAGGTGTTTTTTTGTGACCATCGCGCCCAGCGGCATGCCGGAGGCGATACCTTTGGCGGTCAGAAGGATATCCGGTTCCACGCCAAAGTGTTCAATCGCCCACCACTTGCCCGTTCTGCCCATTCCGGATTGGACTTCATCCACAATCAGGAGAATGTCATGCCGGTCGCACAGCGCGCGCAGCGCCGGGAAGAAGTCATCGGGCGGGAAGATATATCCACCTTCGCCTTGCACAGGTTCAATCAGGATGCCGGCAACGTCATCGCCGGGTACCAGATGCCCCAGTATTTCCTCTTCAATGTAATGCACCACGGTCTCGCCATCCCCCATGCCGGGTCGGCGCTGGAGCAGCGGGCGGTAGGGATTGGGAAACGGCACATGCACCACGCCGTTCATCAGCGGGAAGAAACCGCCCTTGTAATTGGCTTTGCTGGCAGTGAAAGTGACCGCCCCCAGCGTGCGCCCATGAAACGCGCCCAGGAAGCCGATGAACTGCGTGCTGCCAGTGTGATAACGCGCCAGTTTGATGGCCGCTTCCACGCTTTCAGTGCCGGAGTTGGTCATGAAGCAGGAGGAATGCCCGCTCCACGGCGCGATTGAGTCAAGTTTTTCAGCCAGGCTGATCCATTTGTCGTGATAAAAATCTGATGAGATGTGGATGAACTTTTCGGCCTGTTCCTGGATGGCATTCACCACGCGCGGGTTGCTGTGACCGGTGGAAGCAACGGCAATGCCGGCTTCAAAATCGAGAAAGCGGTTTCCGTCCACGTCCCAGACCTCGGTTCCCCGTCCGTGGTCCATCACGAAAGGGTACCCACGCGGGTAGGAAGGGGAAATCACCTGGTGGTCCCGTTCGATATAGGCTCGCGCCGTTTCTCCTGGTAATTTCAAAGGCTTCATTGCTGGCTCTCCTTTCAGCATGCGCTTAAACAAAATGAACCAACCCGGGTGAGTAGTGGTTGGCTCTGCTTCAGTAAATCATAACAATATTGTACCATAAGCAGCCAGCAGCACAGGGTTCCAGCCGTCCGTTTAGCGGTTAAAACATTGCCCAATTACCAGCGCGCGCGTGTTGACGCCTCCCGGAAATCCTGCTATCATCCAATTAATGAACGGCTCCGGCAGCAAAGACAAGCAGAAAACGCATATATGGAAGAAGCTGAAGGACGAAGCCCGCTGGCTTCTGCCCGGCACAGGCTTTAAACGCTGGATTTTGCTTACCATCCTGGGCGCGATGCTGCTTGGGCTGGGGCTGGCGGTGCTCATTCTGGGCTACTACCGCTCGGCTGCCAACCCCACTGTGGTTCCAATCCTGGCTTTCCTCTCCCTGCGCTGGCTGGACCGCCCGATTCGTTTTATCCTGTTTGGCGGCATCGGTCTGGCGTTGATTGTGGTCGGCATCTGGGGCGCCAACCGCTCCCTGCTCAAACCTTTCGAGAAAGCTGGTCGGCCGCTGATTGACACCATCCAGTCCTACCGCAGGCGGGAAAAAGGCATGCGCGTGGTGGTCATCGGCGGAGGGCACGGCCTGGCGACGCTCCTGCGCGGGCTGAAGGAATACACGCACAATATTACGGCTATCGTTACTGTGGCGGATAACGGCGGCTCGTCCGGCGAGTTAAAGCGCGATATGGGCATCCTCCCGCCGGGAGACATCCGCAATTGTTTGTCCGCGCTCAGCAGCGACGAAGCCCTGCTCTCCCAGGTGTTCCAGTATCGCTTCCAGACTGGTACCGGTCTGACCGGACATTCGCTTGGCAACCTGTTCATTTCCGCGTTGAGCGAAATCACCGGCAGTTTCGAAGAAGCCGTGGCTGAGTCCGGGCGGGTTCTGGCAATTTACGGCCAGGTTTTGCCTGCCACCGTCTCGAACGTGGAGTTGATTGGCGAAATCCTGGACCCACAATCGCAGCAGATTATCCGCGTGAGCGGCGAGTCCGAACTAACGAACACCCCCGGCAGCATCAAGCGGGTCTGGCTGGACCCCGCCAGCACGCCTGCCTATCCGCCAGCTGTGCAGGCTATTCTCAGCGCGGACCTGATTATCCTCGGACCGGGCAGCCTCTATACCAGCCTGCTGCCCAATTTGCTTGTCACCGGGCTCACGGATGCGCTGGAAGCCAGCCGCGCGCAGAAGTACTTTGTGTGCAACGTTGCCACGCAGCGCGGCGAAACAGACGGATTTAATGCCTCCGACCATTTGAAAGTCATTGAACAACATATCGGGAGGGATTTGTTTGATCTGGTAGTCTGCAATCGCAGTTTCCGCGGCAAGCTGGAACGGGACATCGAATGGGTGAGCGCGGATGTGCCCCTGCACGAAAACTATCACGTCTACGAAGCCGACCTGGTCGACGAGCTCTACCCCTGGCGGCATGATTCCAAAAAGCTTGCCCGCGCGGTGGTAAACCTTTTTGAAGAACGGACAGGACCGCTGTCCTGATTGTTCTATCAGCAAATTCATTACAATTAATTTTGAAATAAACCACGCAGGTGGTAAAATTTAATTGTTAACTTTCACTATTCCATGGAGGATTTTCTATGAAAACACAAGTAGGTATTAACGGCTTTGGTCGTATCGGACGCCAGGTCTTAAAGGCGATTATGGAACGCGCTGGTGACGAACTGGAAGTTGTCGCCATCAACGATTTGTTCTACGCCCAGACAAACGCGCATCTGTTCAAATACGACTCGAACTATGGCGCTTATCCCGACACCGTGGAAGTTGTGGACGGTAATCTGGTAATTGATGGCAAGACCATCAAAGTTTTCGCGGAAAAAGACCCGGGCAACCTGCCCTGGAAAGACCTCGGCGTGGACATCGTGATTGAATCCACTGGTATCTTCACCACTGCCCGCACAGAAAACGGCAAGGTCGGCGCGGATGCCCACATCCTGCGCGGCGGCGCTAAAAAGGTCATCATTTCTGCTCCTGCCAAAGGCGAGGATCTGACCATCGTTCTGGGCGTCAATGACGACAAGTACGATCCCGCGGTGCACCACATCATCAGCAATGCCTCCTGTACCACCAACTGCCTGGCTCCTGCCGCCAAGATTGTGCATGACAAATTCAAAATCGTGAACGCGGTCATGACCACCATCCATTCTTACACTAACGACCAGGTCATCCTGGATCAAGGCCATAAGAAGGAAATGCGCCGCTCCCGCGCCGCCGGTTTGAACATCATCCCGACCACCACCGGCGCCGCCAAGGCTGTCGCGCTGGTCATCCCCGAGCTGAAGGGCAAATTCGACGGCTATTCTCTGCGCGTCCCAACCCCCACAGTCTCCATCGTGGACTTTGTCGCGACCATCGAAACGCCCACCACCAAGGAAGAACTGAATGCCGCTTTTGTTGAGGCCGCCAATGGTCCCCTCAAGGGCATCCTGGGCGTCACCACCGGCGCGTATAACCAGCCGCTGGTCTCCTCCGATTTCAAGG
>CAZPWL010000123.1:0-1216 GCA_964590535.1 uncultured Anaerolineaceae bacterium | reverse complement strand
ACAACATGGTCATGGGCGGTAATCTCATCAAAGTCGTCACCTGGTACGACAATGAATGGGGTTATTCCTGCCGCACCGCTGACCTGGCAAAGATGGTTGCCAAGTCCCTGTAATCGGGCGCCTGAGCACTGAACATGAGAGTGCGCGAAGCTGTTCTTAACAGGCAGTGGAGCGCACTTTTTTAAACCTAGGAGGTTTTGATGTTTAACAAGAAACTGGTCACTGATCTGGATGTGAAAGGCAAGAAAGTTCTCGTTCGCGTGGACTTCAATGTCCCGATTAAGGAAGGCAAAGTGAAGGATGCCACCCGCATCACCGCCGCGCTGCCCACTATCCAATACCTGCTCGATAACGGCGCTGCCGTTATCCTCTGCTCCCATCTTGGACGCCCCAAAGACGCCCCGGATCCCGCTTACACCATGAAACCTGTGGCGGATTACCTGGCTACCCTCATTTCAGCGCCGGTCAAATTTGCTGAAGACTGCATCGGTCCGGTTGCAGAAGCGGCCTCCGCCGCGCTGAAAGCCGGCGAAGTGCTGGTGCTCGAGAATACCCGCTTCCACGGCGAGGAAACCAAAAACAACCCTGCCATGTCCAAAGCGCTGGCTTCCCTGGCTGACCTGTACGTCAACGATGCCTTCGGCTCCGCGCACCGCGCGCACGCCTCCACGGCCGGCGTGGCAGAATACCTGCCTTCCGCTGCTGGCTTCTTGATGGAAAAAGAAATCAAGTACCTGGGCAACGCGATTGCCAACCCCACGCGGCCCTTTGTGGCAATTCTGGGCGGCGCTAAAATCAGCGATAAGATCGGCGTGATTGAAAACCTGCTTAAGAAAGCCGATAAGATCCTGATCGGCGGCGGCATGGCGAACACCTTCCTGGCTGCCCAGGGCTATCAGCTGGCAGACTCACTGGTGGAAGCTGAGGTGCTGGACCAAGCCCGCGTGCTGCTGGCCAAGTCTGAAGGCAAGCTGCTGCTGCCCTGCGACCTCGTCTTGGCGGATGCATTTGACGCGGAAGCCAACAAGCAGACCCTGCCGCTCGGCGATGTGCCGGCTGGCTGGCGCGTTCTGGATGTCGGTCCGGAGACCGTGAAAGCCTTTGGCGCTGAAATCGCCAAAGCCGGTACAGTGGTCTGGAACGGCCCCATGGGCGTGTTTGAGTTCCCGCGCTTTGCTGAAGGCACCTTTGCCGTAGCAAAAGCGGTCGCGGAAAG
>CAZPWL010000122.1:0-5495 GCA_964590535.1 uncultured Anaerolineaceae bacterium | reverse complement strand
ACCTCAAACCAGAAGGGCGCCTTGCGTTTGCTTTCCGTGATGCGCTCTTGTTGGGAGTACTGGCTGGCTGGCTTGCCCTCGCGCAATTCCTCCATCACGCTGTCAATCGCGCGGAAATAGGCTGTGATGGCATTATCCAAACGGAAAGCCTGGTCGGTAGCTTGCTCCACCGCGTTTGTCACCGCCGCCAGGTCGGAGGGTTTCAGTTGGGTTTGGGCAAGCGTCAGTAAGCGGCCGAACAGCCCTTGTTCCGCGCTGCCCAGCTCCCGCACCAGGCGGGTCACATCCGGCGCGCGCAGCCTAAAGGACATCGCGTCGGTCGTCGCGGATTCCAGGTGGTGAGCTTCGTCCACAATAAGATATTGGTATTCTGGAAGAACGCGTCCCTCCGCGGCGGCATCCGCCAGCAGCAGGGCGTGGTTGACAATTAAAATGTGGGCTGAATCCGCGGCAGTGCGGGCGCGGTGGTAGGGGCAGCGTCCGCCGGTGCGCTTCAGGCAGGTTTCCAGCTTACAGCCTTCATCTTCAGCAGAAAGCCGCGACCAGACCGTGCGTTCGATTGGTCCATTCAGGTTGATTTCATTGCGGTCGCCGCTGTCGCTGGATTGCAGCCACACCAGCACCTTGGCAAGCACGCGCAGTTCGTCCGCGTTTTCCGGCTGCCGTTTGCGCAGCAGGTTCAGCCGGCGCGGGCAGAGGTAGTTGTTGCGCCCTTTCAGCACCGATACGTTGATGTCCAGATCCAGCGCGGCAATCATGTCCGGAATGTCTTTATTCACCAGCTGGTCCTGCAGGGCGATAGTATTGGTGGAGATGACCACGCGTTCGCCGTTCTGAAGCGCCCAGGCAGCTGCCGGTATCAGATAAGCCAGTGATTTGCCTGTGCCTGTGCCGGCTTCCACCATCAGGTGTTTCTGCTGCGAAAAGGCATCCGCGACTGCGCGCAGCATTTGGACTTGCTGCGAGCGGTGCTCAAATTCAGGAAAGTGCCGGTCAAATTCCCCACCTGGCTCCAACACGGAAGCCAGCTCTTCGTCGTTAAGCGGGGTGGGTTTTTCCGCTGGTTTGAGCGCTTTGCCTTGTACGGGCTTGACGGAAGCGAACAAGGGGCCGGAATCCGCGCCGCCTTTTCTCGGGCGGATGCCCTGCTTGGTAAGTTTCTGCAGCGTCCAGCGGAAAGGGAGCTCGCCTCTCCAGCCCAGGCCATCGCTCAAACGCAGGATTTCCGCGACGAGCTCAATCGGCAGGCGTTCCAACTGCCCCATCAGCTCCAGGAAGACTCCGTGCGTGGCGCGGGCATCATCCAGGGCGCGGTGGGTAGCGGGCAGCAGCACGCCGAGTTGGCTGGTTAGCGAAGCAAGGTTGTAGCGCGCCGCGCTGGGCATCAAGACGGATGCCAGCTCATACGTATCCAGGGTGGGATTGGCGCGCAAAATGCCAGCTTTTTGCAGGAAAGCCATGTCGAAACCGATGTTCTGACCGAGAATCGGGGCGTCCCCGATGAAATCCGCCAGCTCGGGCAGCGCGGTTATCAAGAGCGGCGCATTCAGCACCATGCTGTTGGTGATGCCGGTCAGATTAGTGATGAAGCTGGAAATGGGTTTGCGGGGGTTGATGAGGGTGGAATATTCCGCTTCCACGCGCTTATCGCTGAACTTTACCGCCCCAATCTCAATCACAGCGTCCTGCGCCGGGTCGAGTCCGGTTGTTTCCAGGTCAAGAGCGACGATGAGAGCCATGCGCAAAATTATACTCTAAGCCGCCCGCAGACCGGATTATGGGCGTCGGTTTGGGTGTTGTACACAGGAAATCCGAGCGGTGAGCCTGCCCACTAATATGGGTATAATACCGATTGAGAAAGGGCATACCACTGATGACAACATTTCTAACTATTTTGCAATTCGTGTTTGTGTTCGGATTGCTGGTTTTTTTCCATGAGCTTGGCCATTTCCTGATGTCCAAATCCCTGGGCATCCAGATTGAGGAATTTGGCTTTGGCTACCCGCCGCGCCTGGTGAAGCTGTTTAGTTGGAAGGGCACGGATGTTACCCTGAACTGGATCCCATTTGGCGGTTTTGTACGCCCAAAAGGCGAGGGCGATGAGACTGTGGAGGGCGGCATGGCAGCCGCGCCAGCCTGGAAGCGCTTTCTTGTGCTGGTATCCGGCGCGGGAATGAACTTCCTGATTGGCATCCTGGTGCTTGTGCTGATGTTTTCTGCTATCGGAAGCCCTGTTCAGAACCAAGCCCTCATCACCGATATTGCTCCGAACTCCCCCGCCGCGAGCGTCAATATGCAGGTCGGCGATGTAGTTACCGCTGTGAATGGCATTACTCTCACGGACCTGGACCATATGAGCAAGCTCATCCAGGAAAGCCTCGGCAAACCGCTCAGCCTCACGTTACTGCGCGGTGGTGAAAGCCTGGACCTGGAACTGACCCCGCGCCTGGACCCCCCCGAGGGCGAAGGCTCAGTCGGCATCTGGTACACCAACGCTTACGCCCCGCTGCCATTCTTCAAGGCGGTGGGCAGCGCTTTTGGGACCTTTGGCATGCAGGCGAAGCAGACCCTGCTGCTACCCTACAACCTGATTACCGGCAAAATTTCCGGCGAGGACGCGCGCCTGGTCGGTATCAAAGGCATCTTCGACATTTTTAGCAACGCCAGCGAACTGGATCAGACAAGCGCCGTGGCCGCCGCGACGCCGCTGCCGGTTTTCCGCCTCTCGGTCATCAGCACCGTCTCCATCGCGCTTGGGCTCACCAACCTGCTGCCCATCCCTGCGCTGGACGGCGGGCAGATTCTGTTTTTGCTGCCGGAGTTCCTGTTCAAAAAGCGCATCCCGCAGAAAGTTGCCAATACGATTAACTCTATCTTTTTCCTTCTCCTGATTGGTTTGATGGTCTTCATCACGGTGCAGGACTTCCTCAATCCGATCATTCAACCATAGCACGGAGCCTTTATGCAGAAAGAAACCACCATCACCGAAATCATCCAGGCGCTGCTGGATACCGAAAAGCCCTTCCCCGCCAGCTTGCTTTATGCCTTCTCGGACCTGGAGCAGCAAGAATGCACGCAGCTCTTGGAAGTTTGGGAGCAGATCCCACTCCAGCGCCGGCGCGCGCTGATGGATGACCTGAGCGAAATGGCTGAACGTGACGACCTGATGCTTTTTGAGGAGGTCGGCCGAATCGCTCTGGAGGACAGTGACCCACAGGTGAAGGTCTCCGCCATCGACCTGCTCTTTCAGGCGGAAGACACCCGGCTGCTGCCCAAATTCCTGAGCCTGCTCAAGGAACACGAGAGCGCTGACGTGCGCGCGGCAGCCGCCAACGTGCTGGGACCCTACGTCTATATGGGCGAGTTTGACCGCATCCACGCTGAACTGCTCAGGCGCGTTGAAAACGCCCTGCTGAAAGCGCATCATGAGGACGCCTCAGAGCTTGTCCGCCGGCGCGCGCTGGAATCCCTTGGCTACTCCAGCCGGAACGAAGTGCCCGACTTGGTGCGCGCAGCCTACGCCACCCAGGAGACAACCTGGCTGGAGAGCGCCCTCTTTGCCATGGGGAAATCCGCGGATGAGCAGTGGAAAGACCTTGTGCTGGCACACCTGAAAGACGAAAACCTGCTGGTGCGTTTGCAGGCTGTCCACGCCGCTGGCGAGCTTGGGCTTGCGGGCGCGCGCGCTTCACTCCTGCGCGTGTTGGAACGCGAGTTTGACATCACCGACCTGCGCCGTGAGGCCGTCTGGGCGCTCGGGCAAATCGGCGGCGAGGGCGTGGAAAAGGCGCTTGACCGCCTGCTGGAACGCCTGAACGACGATGAGGATATCGACCTGGTGGAAGAAGCCCTGGACCAACTCAACTTCACCGAGGACAAAGAACTTTTCAGCCTGCTTGATATGAACCTGGAAGAGGACGCAAGCGGAAAAAGCATCCTGGGCTTGGTTGGCGAGGACGATGAAGAAGGCTGGGAAGGCCGCGGCTACGACCCCGAGGAATGGAACGCCTACACCAGCGATGAAGATTACAGCCTGGACTTTGAGGACGAGGACGACCTGGACGATGATGCGTTTGATGATGACGACGATGACCTGCTCTAAGGAGCAGACCGCGTAAAGGGTGCATGTTGGACAGCAATTCTGAAGGAACCCAACGCATTCGCGTGGTAGTGGAAGGGCATGTGCAGGGGGTCGGCTTCCGTTATTTCACGATGGACCAGGCTCGCAGGCTGGGCTTATCCGGCTGGGTGCGCAACCTGCCCAGCGGCGCCGTGGAAGCCGAAGCCGAAGGTCCGCGTGAGGATTTGCTCGCCTTCCTCGAAGCTCTTACAGAAGGACCCGCCGGTTCGGCCGTGCGGCGCGTGCGGCCGGAATGGCTGCCAGCCAGCGGTGGGGATTTTGGTTTTCGCGTGCGGATTTACGATTAGGGTTCAGTCGTCCCGACCTGCCAGCAGTTCCTGCTTCTTCCAGGGCGGCAGGTTGGAATTTTCCGCCAGCATGGCGCGCAGCTCGTAAATCTGATCGCGCAGCATGGCGGCGCGCTCGAACTGCAGCTCGGCTGCGGCGGCGCGCATTTGTTTTTCCATTTCCTTCAGCATCTTTTCCATTTCCCGGCTTTCCATGCGGGCGGCCAGCTCACGCGCGCTGCCGCTGGCTTTGCCGCCCTCACCTGCCGCGCTGCTTGCCAGCTGGTCGGTAAGGTCGCGCACGGCTTTGGTGATGCCCACGGGGGAAATGTGGTGCTCGGTGTTGTAAGCTTCTTGCTTGGCGCGCCGGCGGTTAGTTTCGCCGATGGCGGCTTTCATGGCGTCGGTCATCTTGTCGGCGTAGAGGATGACCTCGCCGTTGATATGCCGCGCCGCGCGCCCGAAGTTCTGGATGAGCGCGGTGGACGAGCGCAAAAAGCCTTCCTTATCCGCGTCCAGGATGGCGACCAGCGAAACCTCCGGCAGGTCCAGCCCCTCGCGCAGCAAGTTGATGCCAACGATGACATCGAACACGCCCTTGCGCAGGTCGCGCAGGATGCCCACGCGCTCCAGCGTAATCACTTCCGAGTGCAGGTAGTGCACTTTAAAGCCCATTTCCAGCAGGTAATTCGCCAGGTCTTCCGCCATGCGCTTGGTAAGCGTGGTGACGAGCGCGCGCTCGCCTTTCTCGATGCGTTTGCGCAGCTCGCCGATCAGGTCGTCAATCTGCCCTTGGGTGGGGCGCACGCTGATTTGCGGGTCCACCAGGCCGGTCGGGCGGATAATCTGCTCCACCACCTGGTCGGCTTTGCCCATCTCGTAGGGGCCGGGCGTGGCGCTGGTGTAAAGCGTGGTGCCCATCATTTTCTCGAATTCGGGGAACTTGAGCGGGCGGTTATCCAGCGCGGAAGGCAGCCGGAAGCCGTAATCCACCAGAATTTCCTTACGGGAGCGGTCGCCGTTGTACATGCCGCGCAGCTGCGGCACCATCATGTGCGATTCGTCCAGCACGAGCAGGTAGCGCGAAG
>CAZPWL010000121.1:0-5515 GCA_964590535.1 uncultured Anaerolineaceae bacterium | reverse complement strand
ATTTCCAGGCGTCCTTGCCAACGACCACATTGATTTAACGCTACACAAAGGGGAGATATTAGCGCTGCTGGGCGAAAACGGCGCGGGGAAATCTACGTTGATGAACATCCTCTACGGACTTTATCAGCCGGATGAAGGAGAAATCCTCGTTAACGGCAAAACCTTCCAATGCAACTCGCCGACCGATGCTATTAAACAGGGCATTGGCATGGTCCACCAGCACTTTATGCTCATTCCGGTTTTTACCGTGACCGAAAATGTAATGCTTGGGGATGAATCGGTGAAAGCCGGCGGCTTTTTGGACCGCCCCAAGGCTGCTCAGCGCATCCAGGAAATCTCCAGCAGCTACAAGCTGGAGGTGAACCCGAGTGATTATGTGCGCGACCTGCCGGTCGGTGTTCAGCAGCGCGTTGAAATCATCAAGCTGCTCTACCGCAACGCTGAAATCCTGATCTTTGATGAACCGACCGCCGTCCTGACCCCACAGGAAGCGGACGAACTTTTCAGCATCATGCGTTCCCTGGTGGCGCAGGGTAAATCCATCATCTTCATCACCCATAAACTCCGCGAAGTGCTGGCAATCGCCAACCGCGTGCTGGTCATCCGACGCGGCAAGGTGGTGGGCGAAACGACCCCGGAAGTCGCCGACAAGAACTCGCTGGCTGCCATGATGGTAGGCCGTGAAGTTAACCTGGTCGTCAAAAAGAAAGAGACCATCCCCGGCGACGTGGTTTGTTCCATCAGCGACCTCGTCGTGGCGGACAAGCTCGGAAACGTGGTCGTGGATGAAGTCTCGCTGGATATCCGCGCGGGAGAAATTCTTGGGATCGCTGGCGTACAAGGCAACGGTCAGACAGAACTGGTGGAAGCAATCACCGGCTTGAACAAACCCGCGTCCGGCAAGATTGAGCTGCTCGGTCAGGATATTTCCAAGGCGACCCCGCGCCAGATTACCGAACTCGGCTCCGCCCACGTCCCGGAAGACCGCCAGGCAGATGGGTTGGTTCTACCATTCCCCGTAGCTGAAAACCTGGTTTTGTGTTCATACCACCTGCAGCCGTTTTCCAAAGGCGTCATTCTGCAGTACGACACGATACTCAAGAACGCCGAGAAACTCATCCAGGATTTTGATATCCGCACGCCCAGCCCGCTCACCAGCGTGGGCTCGCTCTCGGGCGGCAACCAACAAAAAGTCATCATCGCGCGCGAACTCTCGCGCTCCATCCAGTTCCTGGTTGCGTCCCAACCGACCCGCGGCCTGGATGTCGGCTCCATTGAATACATCCACAAACGAATCGAGCAAAAACGTGAGGAAGGCTGCGCGGTCATGCTGGTTTCGCCTGAGCTGGATGAAATCATGGAACTTTCGGACCGAATCGCGGTGATGTACCGCGGCAAGATTCTGGCGGTAGTCCCCAATAAAGGCATCACCAAGGAATACATTGGTCTGCTGATGGCGGGTGTTGTTCCAGAAGAACCCTTGCAGGAATCCGAAGAGACCGAAGTCGAAGCAACGCTTTAAGAGGTGGTCGCATGAGTGAAGCACAAAGCGAAAAGAAAAATTTGGGTCAGGCCATTCTAAAGGAAATCATTCCGCCGCCTGAGGAAGAAGCCCACAAAAAAAGTTTCTGGAAAAGCATTTCCATTCCTGCGCTGGCAATTCTGACAGGTCTGCTAATTGGCGCGGTCATGATTGCTGCCACCAGCGCGACCGTGTGGGCGGCTTTCGGTGAATCTATCTGGAAGGGTTTCGGAACGGCATTTAAGGAAATTGGAACGGCGTACCAAGCGCTCTTTTCCGGCGCGCTCGGTGACCCGGTGCGGATCGTACGGGCTTTGGGTTCCGGCGACGCGAAAGAAATTCGCTCCGCGCTCAACCCGTTCCTCGAAAGCCTGGTGCAGTCCACTCCATACATTTTCACTGGTCTGGCGGTGGCGGTCGGTTTCCGCAGTGGTCTGTTCAACATCGGCGTGGAAGGGCAGCTCTTTATCGGGGCGGCTGCTGCCACCTACGTGGGTTACGCCATCACCGGTCTGCCCGGTTTCATCCACATGCCATTGGCGCTGTTGGCGGGCGCGTTGGGCGGCGCTTTTTGGGCGTTCATTCCCGGTTTCCTGAAAGCCAAAACAGGCGGACACGAGGTGATCAACACGATTATGATGAACTGGATAGCCTTCCGACTGACGGAATGGCTTCTTTCTGGTCCGATGTCGCGCCCAGGTTCGGGCGGCATGCCCCTCAGCCCCCTGATCCAAAAGTCAGCCGAAATTCCGCAATTCTTCCAAGCGCCAATTCGCTTTCATCTGGGGTTCATTATCGCGCTTTTGGTAGCCTGGTTAATTAATTGGCTGCTTTTCAAAACGACGTGGGGCCTCAACTTGCGTACGGTCGGTACGAACCCGCGCGCGGCGAAATACGCCGGCCTGAGCACCACCAAGTCCATCATCACCGCGATGCTGATTTCCGGCGCGTTGGCTGGCACTGCCGGCGCGGTGCAAATCCTGGCAGTTAATCGCAGCATGGCTCTCGGGCTCTCATCCGGTTACGGTTTTGACAGTATTGCCCTGGCCTTGATTGGCAACAATACCCCGCTGGGCGTCATCCTGGCATCGCTGCTCTTTGGCACTCTTCGCAACGGCGCCACCCGTATGATGGTCGTATCCGCCATCCCAATTGATATTGTTGACGTCATTCAAGCCATTATCCTGATGTTTGTCGCGGCACCTGCCATTATCCGGGCGATTTATCACCTTAAGAAACCAAAGAAGGAAGAGGCAACTATCTTCCTCAGCGGTTGGGGAGGGAAATGATGACCACTTCGACTCAAACGATTACACGCAGACGTATTTCAGACATCACCCCCGCGCGCAAATTGGTCATGGGGATTGTTGAACTTATCATTGGCGTGCTGATATTCGGCTTGTTTGCAGCCAAGCTGGCACCTGAATTATTGACAACATTCAACATGACCCCCGGCGGGATTTCCGTTGGAACGATGGCGGATTGGGTTTTGCCCTCGCGCATCACGCTCATCATCTTCGCGATAATCTGTGTCGGGATTGGCGCTTTCCAGCTTATCAAGGGCTTCGGGCGCGCCACCAACGGCATGGTCGGTTTGTGCGGGCTGCTCTTTGTGATGGCTTTCCTCATCTGGCAGGCCAGCGGCAAATCCCTGAACCTCTCGGGCATGCTTTCCAGCGCCGTTTTGCTGGCAGTCCCGATTACTTTGGCGGCTTTCTCCGGCATCCTGGCGGAACGTTCCGGCACTGTCAACATCGCGATTGAAGGCATGATGCTTATGTCGTGTATGTTCGCTGCGTTAGTGGGCAGCCTCACCAAAAGCGCGATTATTGGTCTGCTCGGTGGTGTCCTTTCTGCCGTGGCGTTGGCGATGCTGCACGCGGTGTTGTGCATCAAATATAAGATTAACCAGACGGTATCCGGCACGGTGATTAACATTTTCTCAGCGGGCATGACCGCCTTCATCTCGCAAAAATTCCTGCAAAAGTACCAGTACCTGAATGCCCCGCCTGTGCTCTCGCGCATTCCTGTGCCGCTGCTCTCACGCATTCCGTTCATTGGTCCCATCTTGTTCAACCAGAATCTGTTCGTGTACCTGATGCTCGTGATTCTGGTGGTGCTGCAGCTCGCGCTCTTTTCCACCCGCTGGGGACTCAGATTGCGCTCAGTCGGTGAGCACCCGAAAGCCGCGGACACGCTCGGCATCGACGTTATCCGCACCCGCTACATCGGCATGCTGCTGAGCGGTGTGGTGGCGGGCATCGCCGGAGCGTTCTTCACGCTGGGTTCCGTGGGGCGCTTTGATGAAGGCATGACCGCTGGAAAGGGCTTCATCGGCCTGGCAGCGATGATTTTCGGCAACTGGTACCCCCTCGGCGCGCTCGGGGCTGGCCTGCTCTTCGGCTTCGCGGATGCGATTGGCTCCAAGCTCTCCCTGCTGGGCAGCTCCATCCCGCCGCAGTTCATGGGCATGGCGCCTTACCTGATTACCATGATTGTCCTGGCCGGCTTCATCGGGAAAGGTCAGGCGCCCGCGGCAGAGGGCAAGCCGTACGAAAAAGAGTAACGTTTGTTTTCACAGTAGCCTCCGCCCAAAGGCGGAGGCTTTTTTATGCAAAAATACTTCGGCTGATTTGATCACACCTGCTGCAGATACATCCGCCATCCTGAGCACGGCCTTTTATCATCCTGAGCGAAGCCTTTTGTCATCCTGAGCGCAGCCTTTTTTCATCCTACGCGCATCTCTTTGTCATCCTGAGCGCATCCCTTTGTCATCCTGAGCGCGGCTTTTCGTCATCCTGAACGCGGCTTTTCGTCATCCTAAACGCGGCCTGTTGTCATCCTGAGCGCAGCGAAGGATCTTCTCGCAAACTCAAAGGCAGATTGCCGCGCCCCCTTATCCAAATTCCAACGCCCAAACCATTCCCGCAGCGGGGGCTCGCAATGACAAACTTTTCCTCACCGCGAGCGCGGCGAAGCGATCTGCTTGCCATCCTACCTTTGTCATCCTGAGCGCAGCTTTCCGTCATGCTGGGCACAGCCTTTTTTAATCCTGCGCGCATCCCTTTGTCATCCTGAGCGCAGCGAAGGATCTTCGTTTTGGGCTTGGGCTTATCTAACCATAAAGGACGCAAAAGCAGATTGCCGCGCCCCCTTATCCAGATTCCGACGCCCAAACCATTCCCGCAGCGGGGGCTCGCAATGACCACCCTATCCTCATCACGATCGCGACGTAGCGGGGCTCGCAATGACAAACTTTTCCTCACCGCGAGCGTTCGCCCCCACTGTGCGCCAATTTCCCACGGGTGTCCATCAAAACACCCCATATTTTCATAGGCTGTTAAGACCCGAATAGCTTATGCTTAATTTTATGCAATACTTTTAGCTCTCAAGCTCTTCATCGGGTATGATTACCAAGTGAAAGAATAATCAGATTGGAGATGAACCATGCAATCTATTCATGTTGAACACATCAGCAAACGCTTCGGGGACACGCAAGCTGTCAAAGACATATCCTTCGATGTGGTGCCGGGAGAGATATTCGGTCTCCTGGGTCCTAATGGCTCAGGCAAGACCACCAGCATCCGCATCATCCTGGATATTTATCAACCGGATGCCGGCTCAGTCTCCATCCTTGGCGGCCCTATGACGGAAGCCAAAAAAAACCAGATCGGCTACCTGCCAGAAGAGCGCGGTCTTTATCAAGACATCCTCGTGGATAAATGTCTGGAATACCTTGCCACCCTCAAAGGTCTGAACCCACAGCAAATCCGACAGAAGCTGCCCGCCTACCTTGAGGAGTTTGACCTGAGCGCCCATAAAAAGAAAAAGGTCAAGGAACTCAGCAAAGGCATGCAGCAGAAAGCCCAGCTGATCGCCACGCTGATCCATGACCCGCAAGTGATCATTATCGATGAGCCCTTCAGCGCGCTTGACCCGGTCAACACCCAGTTGGTGAAGGATATTCTCAAAAAACAGCGCGACGCCGGGAAA
>CAZPWL010000120.1:0-5572 GCA_964590535.1 uncultured Anaerolineaceae bacterium | reverse complement strand
GTGGCCTCGGTGAAACGGGTCCGCCGAACTGCCAAAGACGAGAAGAAGCGACTGCCTGGCACTCATAAGTTTTCTCCCGTGTTTGGCTCCAGATTTTCAAGCTCGTGCAGCCAAAGTGCGCCGCTGGCGTCTGCCGGCATTATCCAGCCGCCGCGCGTGGAAAGCGAAACTGCCGTCACGCGCGGACCTTCCGGTCCGGCTGAGCGCTTGAACTGCTGGCTGAAAAAGCGCTGGTAAAACAGGCGCAGCCAACTGAGTATTTGCTGCGGGGTATACTGCCCGGTAAAGGCGCTGAGAGCCAGCGGGTAAAGCTGCCGAACTGAAAGCCGATTAACAATGCTGTGGTACAGGAAGAAGTCGTGCAGCAGGTAAGGACCGAGCACAGATTCCGTTTCCTGCGGGCTGCTGCCGTCCGCGCGCACCGGCAATAATTCCGGTGAAATCGCGCTTGCGCACACCTTTGATACGGCGGCCGCGCCTTCCTCCCCCAAAAGCGCGGCGCCAGCCCAGGCCAAAACGCGCAGTACAAGCGTCTTGGGCAGGCCGGCGTTGACGTGGTAATTGGAAATCTGATCGCCCGCGAAGGTGCACCAGCCCAGCGCGATTTCTGAAAGGTCGCCAGTGCCTACCATCAGCGCGCCGTGCTGGTTGGCAAGGTCCAGCAAGATTTGGGTGCGCTCGCGCGCCTGGGCGTTTTCATAGGTGAGATCATACAGGTCCAGCGAGTGCCCAATATCCTGCAGGTGGCTTTCAAGCGCGCTTGTAATCGGAATCTCGCGCAAAGTCACCCCGCACAAGCGCGCCAGGTTCTCCAGCCGCTCGCGAGAGCTTTGGGTGGAGCCGGGTCCGGGCATACTCAGCGCCTGGATGTCTTTCTGGTCCAGTCCCATTTGCTTGAATGCTTGCCAGCACACCAACAGCGCCAGGCTGGAATCCGCGCCGCCAGACAAGCCCAATACGACCTTGCGCAGCCCGGTATGGCGCAGCCTGCCGACCAAACCTGCGGTTTGAATGGCAAACGCGTCAGCGTACTGCGCTTCGGGCTGGCTGGATGAGATGAAAGGGGTTTGGGTCAGCAGCTGAGGGGCTGTTTCTGCTGATTGTTGTAATGGCACGCGCGCGAGGGGCTTGCGCGAGCCAATCTTCGCGCGCGCCGACTGGGTGGAGAACTGCAGGAGCTGCGTTTCCGCGAGGGTATCACCATTGCGCAGGATGCCTGCCTTACCGCTGAACACCGCTTCGGCTGTCGACTCGCACGGTCCGCAGGAAGCATACGCCCAGACAGCCCGACGACTGCCGCGCAAAGACAGGCGCGTTTGCGGGGCTTGCTCGGCGAGCGCCAGGGCAGGCAAGGCGCAGGGATTGAGCAGTAAACCGACGCGCATTTCAAGAACCAGATTGTCCGTCTGCCCGACGCAAACCTGCACCCTTTCCGGGTAAAGTTCCGGGAGCCTCAGGCTGAGGTCCGCTGCTGCCGGCACGTTTTTCCCCAGCAGTTCCGCCCGAGTATCCGGGAATTCGCTGCCAGCGCTGAACCAGCGGCTGGGGAAATTGGTTAGCGGGTCCAGCGGCACGCGTTCAAGCGAAAGCCCCGCCGGACCGTCTGGTCCCAGCAGGGCAGCCGCGTTGTAAAGGCGGTTCATGTGCCGGTATGGCAGCCCGACCAGCGACCAGATGCCCAGGCTGCGGCAGCTGGCGGCAACGCGCTCCAGGGCTTTTAAGGCGCTTTCCACCAGCAGAGGCTGCAGGAACAAATCGCCGCAGGTACAGCCGGTCAGGCAGAGTTCGGGGAAGAGCGCCAGGCGCGGCGCGGGATTGGCGGCGGCTGTTTGCTCCAGCGCGCGCTGGATTTCCCGGCAGTTAAAGTCCACATCGGCAACGCGCAGCTCCGGAACAACGACCGAGAGCTGCAGAGCAGGCCGGGTAACATTGGTTGGTGCAGGGGTGCTTCCCACAGCGAATATCCTTGATTAGCTTAATCATAACAAGCTTTTCCGGGCTGTGCGGTGATTTGCGTGCGGGAATGACAGGCGCGGCGCTCTCTGCGCGGAAAACTAATCCTGGTTGCGATAAGACTGCATCTGCCGCACCTGGTCCGCGATAGCTCGCGGGTCTTCCCGGAAGTACTCCAGGGTCAGCCATCGCGGCTGCGTGCGTTCCAGTGTCCATTCCAGCAGGCGGTAATCTTCGTCTGTGAGAGTTTCGTGCGCGTCAAACAGGCGCCCATCCCGCCCGGCGCGCACGCCCGCCAGATGGATTTGCGCGGTTTTTTCCAGGGGAAGCCTGGATAGATAGTCTTCGGGACTTATCCCGCGCGCCTGCGCGGCTATACGCGCGTGCGCCAGGTCCAGGAGCAGATTGCAGCTTGTTTCGTCCAACACCCGGGTTATGACCGCCTGGTCACTTTCAAACAGGTAGCGGCTGGGGTGCAGCGCGGGCATATTTTCCAGGATGAGCGGCAGCTTGGAAGCGCCTTGCAGCCACATTACGTCGCGGACGAAACCCTGAACAGACACGCCGGGCAGCGGGCCGGGTAACAGCCTGCCGCGGCGCATGAAAGCGCTGGTCCACAGCCAGGGCAGCGGCGCGAGATGCACGGAAACATGCGGCGACTGCGGGCATGCCCTAAGGTAGTCCTGCAAGTGTTCCAGCCAGCTTTGGGTGCGGTGAAAGCGCCCCGGGTGAAAATGAAACGCCAGCTCTGGAAATAGCGCGCGCGTTTCGGAAATCTGGTTGAGCGGCAGTTTATCCACCCATTCCACGGCATCCACACGCAGTTCGCCTGACTGGATGAGCGTGAGCAGCGCCTGGGAGTGATTGATGGAAAATTTCATAGGCGGGTCTCCGTCTCATTTTGCGAGAGCTGCTGGTGGATGACGCGCGAAAGCTGCGCGAATTCAGGCGTGTAGCGCATCTCCTGCCGGCGAGGTCTTGGCAGCGGTACGGGCAGGTCCAGGCTGATTTTCGCCGGACGGCTGGTAAGGACCAGGACGCGGTCTGCCAGGTACAGCGCCTCGGAAATGGAGTGCGTGACCATCACGATGGTTTTGCTTTTGCTGCCCCAGATGCGCAGGAGTTCTTCCCCCATGCGTTCGCGGGTCAGCGCGTCCAGCTGCCCGAAAGGCTCGTCCAGCAGCAGGATTTCAGGGTCCTGTACTAAAGAGCGCGCGATTGCCACGCGCTGCGCCATACCCCCGGAAAGTTCGTGTGGGTAGTGCTTTTCAAACCCGCGCAGACCCACGAGTTCAATCATTTCGGCGGTACTTTGCTGGTTTTCCGCCTTGCTTTTACCCGCAATTTCCAGCGGGAGGCTGATATTGTCAAATAAGTTGCGCCAGGGCATCAGGTTGGGTTTCTGAAACACCATGCCGGTCAGGTTGCCGCCTTTGTTTTGCAGCGGAAAGAGGATTTGCCCGGAGGTAGGCTTGAGCAAGCCGCCAATCGCGCGCAGGAGCGTGCTCTTTCCGCCGCCGGATGGTCCGATCAGGCAAACAAAGGAGTTCTCTTCCACCTGGAAGGACAAATTATCCAGAACGTCCAGGCTGCCGTCGCTCTCCACGAAGCTGATGGTCAGCCCGCGCACATCCAGGACGATTTCAGGGGAGGAAGCTGCCGTCATATACGCCTTTTAAGTCCACCGATTGGCTCATCAAGCCCAATTTCAGTAGAACAGACTGCATATTTTCCCAGCGGACGGAATGATTTTCGTTGGTGGGGTACACATCCCAAAGCTTGATGGACTCAGCCAGCACCTGTTTTTGGACGGCCTCGTCTGCCTCCGCCAGGTTATCCACGTACTTCGCGCAGATCCGGTAGGTCTCATCCGGGTTTTCCGCGGTGAACTGGATGCCCTTGAGCAGCGCGCCGAGCACCGCGCGCACCAGCTCAGGGTCCTCTTTAATGGTGGATTCATTGGTGACCAGGCCGTTACCGATAAGGTCGATGCTGTCCGCCACGCGCAGGGTATTAATTTCGTAGCCCATCGCGCGCAGTTGGGAGGGCTCGTTGGCCAGGTAAATCACGGCAGCGTCCACAATCCCGCCTACCAGCGATTCCACCTGGGTAAATCCAATGGACTGCAGGGTGTAATCGCTGTCCTGCAAACCCTGGTTCTGCGCAAACGCTTCAAAGCCAATATAGTTAGCCCCGTATAAGCCCGGCAAGCCGATCGTCTTGCCCTTCAGGTCAATCGGTGTGCTGATGTTTTTTTCCGCCAGCGAGACAATGCCGACCGGGAATTGCTTATACCAGTTATAGACCGTCACCACAGGCAGCCCCTGGGCGCGCCCCATCAACACTTGCTCGCCCGAGGCGATCATGAACTGCTGATTACCGGATCCAACCAGCGCGATGAGGTCTGCTTCGTTACCGTAGTTGAGTGTGACGTTTAGCCCCGCGTCCGCGAAGTAGCCGTTTTCAATGCCGACATAAAACGGAGCAAACTGCACGTTGGGAATATAAGTCAGGTTCAGGGTAATTGCGCGCAAGCTCCCATTCGGCGCGGGCATTCCGCCTGTGCAGGCGGTCAGCAGCAGCGCTGTCAGTATGATAACCAGGGTCAGACGTTTCATCAAAGTGCTCTCCGTATCTACGCGTTTTGCCGCCAGGTCTGCCAGGCGAGCAGGCGAGACTCCAACAGAAGGATTAAACCATAAAGCGAGGCCGCCAGTACCATCAGGGTCAGGACTGCCACAAAAACCAGCGCGGTGTCGTACTGCCCTCTGCCGACGTTGATCAGGAAGCCCAAACCGCGATCCGACCCGACCAGTTCTCCGACGATCGCGCCGATGACCGAGAGCGTGGCACCCACGCGCAGGCCGCCCAGAAAGACAGGCAGACTGGCGGGCAGCTCCAGGTAGCGCAAGGTTTGCCCGGGGGAAGCTTTAAAGGAGCGCATCAGCTCGCGCAGGTCCTGGGGCACTTCGCGCAAGCCTACCAGGGTATTCACCAGCACCGGAAAAAACACGGTCAGGGCGCAAATAAGCACCTTGGAGAATAAACCAGGTCCGAACCAGATAACCAGAAGCGGCGCGATTGCCACGATAGGCACTGACTGGCTGGCGACGAGATAGGGCGAGGTGAATTGTTCGGCGCGCGGATGTTTGGACAGGAAATAGCCCAGCACCGCGGCGCTCAGGCTGCCGATCAGCAGGCCTAAGAGGACTTCCAGCAGCGTGAAAGAGAGGTGCCGCCAGAGGAGGCCGTTCCTCAGCACTTGCAGAAACTTTTGCCAGACGACTGCGGGCGCAGGGAGGATGAAACCGGGCAATTTCAGCAGCATCCAGAGCAGCTACCAGACAATGACGCCTGCCGCCACGGCGAGCAAAACCGTTGCCGCGCGGCTGCCTTCAGGGCGCTGGCGTATCAGGTCGCGCCGTTTTATGTCAGTCAGGTTTTTCATGGTGAATTATGTAACAGAGTATAAAAAAATAAACGGCTTAAGTCAATTGCATCCCTATTAGCCGCGCGGGTTTGCGCTGGTCTCCACTCGCGATGATGCAAGGATTATCCTTCTGACGCCCTGAAGGGCGCAGGCTGAAGTGAAAAAACTGTTTACGGAAAAGCAAGATCC
>CAZPWL010000119.1:0-5657 GCA_964590535.1 uncultured Anaerolineaceae bacterium | reverse complement strand
GCCGTCTGCTTCAAATAGATGAGGACATGAAAAGCAGCGGCATGCCCGGTGAAGTTGCATTCGAGCTGCTCATCGCGGAACTGACCGCCTGAGCGGATGAGCCCGGCCGCCTGTCAGCTTTTATCCTTACCGGTGGAGGATCAAGAGACACACTCCACAATATCAATCCAGCTTTCCAATCGGGATAGACAGCCGTATACTATTAGTAATCCTTGCTTGCTGTAACTAAATACGCACTGATGGAGGTGTTTTGATGTCGAAAACCAAAATCATGTCAGGTTTTGTTATGTTTCTTATGCTGTTTTGCGCTCAGGGCTGCGGCGCTGCAGTTGAAACAAGCGTCAACCCTGTAAATAACATTCCAATAGAAACCGCGCTTGAACCTACCCCGACTGCAATGCCGATTCTGCCGCAGGTACTGGAAATGTATCGTGGAAATCTGGAACGGAATGGTGTCTTTACTTCCAAAGCGCCGGTGGAGAACGCCGGCTTGCTCTGGCAGGCAGCAGGCGCCAGCCCAAGCGCGCCGCCAGTGTTGGTGGGCAGCCAGCTGCTTGTTGGCAGCCCGGATGGGCTGACAGCGCTGGACAGCCAGACCGGAGCGCTTGTGTGGAAAGCCCAAACAGGCGGCGCTGTCAGTTCAGCTCCCGCTTACTGGTCCGATATGCTTTTTGTTGGCGATTCTAACGGCGTGCTCTACGCGTTGAATAGCCAAACCGGCGAGCGGCAATGGACCTACCAAAGCGGCGGTTCGATTTCCTCTTCCCCCGCGGTGGACGAGAGCGGCGTGTACTTTGGCAGTATGGACGGCTATTTTTACGCCTTGGACCCGCAAAGCGGGCAGCTGATGTGGAAGTTTGAGGTTGCCGGCACAGTTGACCCTGCTTCCGGAATCAGCAAAGGGGTGCGCAGCACACCCGCGCTAAGCGGAAACACATTGGTGTTCGCCAGCACGCAAATTGGCGGAGCGAGCGCCGAACTTTTCATCTACGCTCTCGATAAAAGCTCCGGGCAGAAGCTGTGGGAGTACTCCACCTGGAACCAGATTACCGGTCCCGCGATAGCCGAGGGGGTGGCCTACTTTGGTGGATTTGGCACTTTCACAGGGCTGCGTCTGAGCGATGGTGAACCTGTGTTTAACTTTGAAACGGACATCGTGGCGAGCGCGCCAGCAATTGTTGACGGGGCGGCGATTTTTGGCCTCGATGACGGGCATATGCTGGCTGTCTCATTACGCACCGGCGAGCAAAAGTGGTCGTTCAACGGCGGCAGCGTGATTTCCTCGGCGCCTTCGGTATCCGGACAGATGGTCTACTTTGGCACCAACACGGGCACCTTGTACGCAATCGATATCCCCTCCGGGCAGGCGATGTGGATTTACGAAACCGGAGACCGCATCGCGTCCTCGCCTCTGCTCGCGGAAGGCGCGGTCTACTTCACCAGCGACAACGGCTCCATTTACGCGCTGAAGTAAGTGGGAGCAGGTAAAGAATCTTCTGGCTTTTCGGGCAAAAGACGCGAATGGGTTTACCTGTCAGGTATTCCCCACAAGCGAACTGTGCCATCGTCACTGCAAGAGATAATCCACTGCCCGTCCAAAGAAAATTCCGCGCTGTATACGGGATAACTGTGACCCTCCAGCACGGTTAATTCCACGCCGGTCTTCACATCCCACAAACGAATGGTTTCATCGGCCGCGGTCGACGCCAGAATTTGGCCATCCGGTGAAAAAGCCAAACTCATTACCCCATATTCGTGACCAGTAAGCTGTTGCAGCTGGGTTCCAGTATTGAGGTCCCAAACCTCTATGGCGCCGTCACCGCTGATGAAAGCAATCATTCCTCCGTCAGATGAAAACACAAAGCCGCTCATTTTCTCCCCGGATGATTTCATCTCCAACAGCCTTGTTTTCGTTTCTTCGTCTGACAGATAAATGGAGCCAGCTTCTGTCGTGGAAACAACCAATAACCCTTTAGCGGTAAATTGCGCGCCGCGAATCTTTTCTCCCGAGCGAGCCACGGGTGGCTCACAGGCTCCGGAGCTTATACTGCACTTTGTCAAAGTTCCATCCCTCAGAACCAAAACAAGCGTTTGTCTGTCTGGGGAGAACGCCATTCCTACCGCGCGGTCTTCAAGACCCTCAAGGCTTGCCAGCTCTTTGCCAGAACTCGCGTCCCAGATGACATGCGTTCCATCGTAATGCGCCGATGCCAGAGTCTTGCTATCCGGGGAGAATGCCAGAAGGTAAATTTCTGCTCCCTTCTGCGTCGACCAGATTTTCTGCGTCGATTGCCTGTCCCACACGCTAAGCGCGCCCTGATAACCGGTTGAGGAATCAGCCCCACCAGCCGCCATATACTTCAGGTCTGGAGAAATCAGGGCATCGTAAAATATATCCGCATTTCTTTCCTCCAGCAAACCCAATTCAGTTCCGCTCTGCGCGTCCCAAAGACGCAGGCTGCGATCGTCAGCCACCGAAGCGATGAAAGCGCCATCTGGAGAGTATTGAACGCTGTTCACAACCGCTTCTGATTGCGATTGAAGCGTCAGGATTAGCCCCCCGGTGTTCGCGTTCCAAACGCGAACCGTGCCATCCACGCCGCCCGAGACAACACTCAGGCCATCAGGTGAAAACGCCACGCTAAGCGCAGGTCCGCTGTGGCCTTCCATAACCCGAGCGGCCTTGCCGCTCTTGGCATCCCAGATGGTCACAGTTCCCTCATTGGCGCCTGTGGCTATCCATTTGCTGTCGGGAGAAAAAGCGACACTTTGGAATGACCCTTCAATAAGCGCTTTTTCGGTTCTGGTCTGCGTGTCCCAAAGGCGCAGCGTGCCATCCGCGCTGCCCGAAGCAAAACTTTGTCCATCGGGAGCAAATGCCACGCCAGCGACCCACTCGGTATGCGCGGTTAATTCTGCAAGCTTATCGCCGGTTTGCGTGTCCCAGACGCAGACCAGGTTTTCATAGCCGCCAGAGATTAATGTCTGCCCATCAGGAGAGAATGCCAAACTTACCACACTATCTGTGTGCCCTTCAAGCTTATGGAGTAATTCGCCAGAGTCAGCGTCCCAAAGATACAAGGTGCCGAATGGGCCACCTGAGGCTATTATTTTTCCGTCTGATGAGATTGCCAGAGCATAGGTTTTGGATAGTGTATAAATAATGCCCATTTCCTGAAGCCCCGGTGTTGAGAGCTTCACAAGTCCCGCCGTCGTGGCAAGGATGAGGTAATCAGAACCCTTGGGAGAAAAAACTACATCAAAGAATCGTCCCAGGCTTACGTGACCTATCTGGCGCACCTGAGATGCATTCTCAGGGCGAATTACGCCCTCAGCGGATAGGTCGTAATCATACATGCTGGGAAGCGTGCTTTGTTGTGTCGGTGTGTTGACAGCGCTTGGCGTGGGCAAGCGTGTTGGTTCCTGGGTTTGCGTAGGCTCCAGAGCCGGCGCGCATGCAGAAAGGAAGAGAACCAGACCCAAGAATATGCTCAAAACCGTGGAAATGCGTTTCATCAAACCCTCCTTGCCAAAACTATGTCTGGAAAAGGACCGCCTTCCGTCCTTTTTGGGATTTATGTGTGTCTTTACTGTTAATTCTTCTCGCTTGAACCCAATTCTTTGGATACTGCGCTGACAATTCGATTCAATGTTTACGCTCAAAGTTCAGAACCATCCTCAGAGGGTCGTATACCATCCTGTTGGCCGCCAAAATATCCACCTTGCCGGAAAGCAAACTGCCCTCTCCGTAAAGCGTGTCCACCACGCCGCCCGCTTCGCGCGCGAGCAGCACCCCAGCCGCCACGTCCCAAGGGCTCAATTGGATATCCCAAAAGCCTTCCAGCCGGCCGCACGCCACATAAGCCAGGTCCATCGCCGCGGAACCAAGCCGCCGCACGCCCTGCGCAATCCGCGAGAGCCGCAGGAAGTTATCATAGTTGGAGCGGGGCGTGTCTATCAGCGTCGCCCGGAAGCCGGTGGCAAGCAGCGCATCCTCCAATTTTTGCGCGGAGGACACTGAGATTACTTTGCCGTTCAGGTAAGCCCCTTTGCCCAGCTCGGCGGTAAAGCACTCCTGCTCGCGCGGGGAGTAGATGACCCCCAACTGCAGCTGCCCGGCATGGGCGTACGCGATGGTCGTGCAGTAGTAACGCAAGCCATGCGCGTAATTCAGCGTTCCATCCAGCGGGTCGATGAACCATTGATGCTCGGGGTCGCCGGGGTGCTTGCCAGTCTCCTCGGAGATAATCGCGTGGGTGGGGAAGCGGCTGCGCACCTGTTCAATCAGGAACGCCTCCACGCTCTTATCAGCGTTGGTCACCAGGTCGGCGCGCCCCTTAAGCTGGACGTCCAGGTCGCCGTCCTGCATGCGCGCCAGCATCGCTCCGGCTTCCAGGGCAATATCAGTAACAAAATTCAGTTCGGGCTGCATCAGCGCCACCTTGTGCGTGGTATGGTGCAGGTATTGTAGCATCAAACCTGCGCGTTCCGGCTTCGTTTAGGGAACGCGCTGAAGAAATTCCGGGATTTGCTTCCACAAAATTCTGCTGATAAAGGTAAAATTTATTGTGGATAAGTTGTTGATAAACTCCTGATTTCTGTTGATAAACTCCTCATTTCTGTGGAAAAGGAGAAACTTATGGAAGGCGCTCTAACAAAACTCCCCAAGTTCGCGGTGCTGCAGCTTTCAGGCTGCGCTGGATGCGAGGTCTCGCTCCTGAACGCGTCGGAGTGGTACGACAGGTATGAACTGGTGTATATGCCGCTGGTCGTTTCCACCCACCGCATCCCGGATGATATTGAAGTCCTGCTCATTTCCGGCGGGGTGCGCAACGACGAAGACGCCTACAAGCTTCAGCGCGCGGTCAAGCTGGTGGACCGCGTGATTGCCGTGGGCACCTGTGCCATCTCCGGCGGTGTAACCAACCTGGGCGACCGCGATGATGTGCGTGAGATTTTCCTTTCCCAGGCGAAGCGAGCGCATTTGCCGCAGCTGCTCAGCAAAACGCATCCTGTGGATGCCTATGTGGATATTGACCTTTATCTGCCCGGCTGCCCGCCCACGCCCGAACTGTTTATGGGCGCGCTGCTGGACCCGCAGGGGTTCAAAGCTGCCTCCATCGTCTGCGCGGAGTGCGGACGGCGCAAGCTGAACGACATGAAACCGGACCGCCTCACCGGTTTCCAGAAAGTTGACCAGGACCCCGCCGTCTGCCTGGTCAACCAGGGTTTCCTGTGCGTGGGCACGTCCACGCGCGGCGGCTGTCGCGCGCCCTGCACGCGCGCCGGGCACCCCTGCGTGGGCTGCCGCGGACCGTCCAACGCCTTCATCGAGAAAGAATCCACCGTTTGGATGGAGAACATCCAGCGCGTGTTTGAACGCATGACCAACATCCCGCCCGAGGAGCTGAACGAAGCGCTGCGCTCGCCCCAGTTATCCATGTTCCTGTTCCAGTTCTCTGACTACGCGGGCGGCAACCGCCGCATCCGCAGCAAGGATAAGGTGCTCTGATGACCACGCTCATATTTCCCCTCAGCCGGATTGAAGGACACGCCCGCGTGGTAATGGAGGAAGAAGGCGGCAAGCTCTTCAGCGCGCAATTCCAGGCCGTCGAGCTGCGCGGCTTCCGCAACTTCGTGGTCGGCACCCCAGCCGA
>CAZPWL010000118.1:0-5721 GCA_964590535.1 uncultured Anaerolineaceae bacterium | reverse complement strand
CTCCCGCCAGTGAATTGCTGGACCCGATTTACGCGCTGTGCCTGCGCTACAACAAACCCATCATTTTCCACGCAGGGCTCAGCCTGGAGCCGAACACCACGATGCGCTTTGCCAACCCGGTGGAATTTGAAACGGTGGCCGCGCGTTACCCCAAACTGCGCATATCGCTGGCGCATTTTGGCTTCCCATGGGTGCGGGAAACTGCCGCTCTCTTGCTGAAGTACCCGAATATGTATGCCGATACTGGCTTACTCTACTTTGACAGCGCACGGGAATTCTACGAAGAGGTTTTCACCCGCATGCTTGGCAAATACTGGGTAGACCGGTCTCTGCGGCATCAGGTCATGTTCGGATCGAATAATCCGCGCTTTGAGCAAATCCGCATGATAGAAGCCCTGCGGAATCTGGGTTGGCGCGCAAGCACGCTGGACCTGGTGCTTGGGCAAAACGCGTTGGAATTCCTGGGTTAAGGAGGGGTATGTTTTATCATAAACGCAACACCGTGCTTACCAGTCAATACAACCAGTTCATTCTGATTACGGAAGAGGTCAGCGCCGCGGTAGAAGAGTCCGGCATCCGAAACGGCATCGTGGCGGTGACGAGCAACCACACCACCGCGGGTATTATGGTGAACGAAGCCCTGGAATGCCTGGAAAGCGACATTGATGATGCGCTGCGGCGGCTTATCCCGGAAGACCACCCCTACGCGCACGCGCGCATCCTGCGCTCCTATGGCAGCACGGCGGGCAACCCGACCGGGCACTTGAAAGCCATGCTGACCGGATATCACTGCTTGTTCCCGGTGGTATCAGGCGAAATCCAGAAGGGTGAAGCCCAGGAAATCTACTTTATGGAATTTGACGGCCCTTCACAGCGCACTTACAGCATCACCGTGCAGGGCGAGTAAACAACAAAATTAGGACCGGACGAATTCTCGCCGGTTAAGAGGAGTTTGGCAGCCATGGGAATTCGTTACTTTTTAGGGGCAGATATCGGCACTTATGAGAGCAAGGGCGTGCTGATTGACCAGGACTACAACCTGGTCGCGAGTAAAGCTGTTCGGCACAACCTGGAAAACCCCCAGCCGAATTTTTACGAACATGATGCCGAGGATGTCTGGTGGCAGGACCTGTGCACGCTTACCAAAGGGCTGATTGCCGAAAGCGGAATCGACCCTTCGCAAATTGCCTGCGTGGGCACCAGCGCGCTGGGAGCTGATTGCGTGCCAGTGGACGAGAACTGCCGCCCTCTGCGAAAAGCTATCCTTTACGGCATTGACTCCCGCGCTGTGGGCGAGATGGCGTACATGGACGCTTATTATGGCGAGGAGAAAATCAACGCGCTGTGGGGGCGCCCACTGTGTTCCTCAGACGTCGCCCCGAAAATCCTGTGGATAAAAAACAACGAGCCGGAAGTTTACCAGCGTACGCACAAATTCCTCACGGCAACTTCCTACCTGACCGCCAAGCTGACCGGCAAGTATGTGATTGACAAGTTCCTGATTAACACCTTCACACCCTGCTACAAGCCAGACGGCAGCGTGGACGAGGAGCACTGCCAGCTCTACTGCCGGCCGGACCAGTTGGCGGAGTGCCGGGAGACGATGGACATCGTTGGGACTGTTACCGCGGAAGCCGCTGCCGAGACTGGATTGGCGGAAGGCACGCCGATACTTACCGGCACGGATGACGCTGGCGCGGAAGCCATCAGCACGGGGATTTTTGTGCCCGGAGACATGATGGTGATGTTGGGCTCCAGCTGCTACCTGATTTACTGCTCGGACCGGTTGGTCATCGACCCGCGCCTGTGGCACGACACTTTCATCCTGCCCGGGGCGTACAGCATCACCGGAGGGACGAACAACGCCGGCACAGTAACGCGCTGGTTCCGCGATAATATCTTCTTCGATAAGCTGGCTTTGCAGGAAGAAAACGGCAGAAACGCTTATGAAAGCATTCTCGATGAGCTTGAGGGCATCCCGGCGGGCAGCGACGGTTTGATCACTTTGCCGTACTTTGCCGGCGAACGCACGCCAATCAACGATCCCCAGGCACGCGGGGTTATTTTTGGGCTCACGCTGCAGCATACCCGCGGACACATGTACAAATCCGCGCTGGAAGGCGTCGCGTACAGCATCGCGCAGCATCTGGACATCATCAGCGAGCATGAGCAGCCGCTGACCAAGATTATGGCGGTGGGCGGCGGCACGCAAAACAAACTCTGGCTGCAAATCATTGCCGACGTTACCGGTCATGTCATCCAGACCGCAAAAATTACCATTGGCGCTTCCTTTGGGGATGCGCTGCTTGCGGCAGTGGCAGCCGGGAACAGCGCCAGCTTTGCCGAACTAAATGAAAAGATCGCCCCGGCGGAGGTGTACACCCCAAACCCGGAAAACCAGGCAGTGTACTCACGTTACCGCAAGCTGTTTGACGAGCTTTACTTGCGCACGAAAGACTTGATGCGCGCGCTGTAATGCCAGCGCGTAAGGCAGGACAAAGGTCAGGGAGACGCATCGGATTAACCTGATAATCATTAACCGATGCTGAGACTTATGCGTTTACTCAGGTTCCACATCGAGCCTTAGCCACTACGTACCCTCCAGCTCGGTCTCTGCGAAACACTTTGCCAAATTGTGCGAGGGCAAACTAACCGCACACAATGGCAAAGGGTCGTGGCAGTCTGCCTGTCCGAACTTGGATAGTTTAGAGAGATATCATTTACACGCACTCAAAAGGCAGATTGCCGCTCCCCCTTTCTGTGGATTCAGAGTTTATACAATTCCTTCAGCGGGGGCTCGCAATGACAATTCAAGGGATAAGCTAATTGCGCTTGGAAAGCAGACTTGTTGAACAACCAGTCGAAAAACTTATTGAACATGACAAACATAGCGAGTCATTAAGAACAGAACCGGTTCAAGCGAACCGGTTCTGTTCTTTTAACTGAGCACTTGAGTGACGATGCTTAGTCACGCTTTACTTAGCTTCGTCTAATTTCGCGATGAAGGCTTCCACCTCATGCAAGAAGGGGAAAGCGGGAATGGTGCCGGCTCGGGTAACCTTGAGCGCAGAACATTTGATTGCCCAGGCGGCAGCCTCTTCCACCGATTTGCCCCATACCAGGTTAGTGATAAACGCAGCCAGGAAGCTGTCTCCGGCGCCGACAGTTGCCACAACGTCCACTTTGACCGAAGGCACCCGGTAGACCTGGTCTTCGTGCAGCACCAGGCAGCCTTCTTCGCCAAGCGTCATGGCGATGGAGCCGCAGTGGTAAATCTCACGCACACGGCGCGCGATTTTCTCATATTCTGTGGAGCCTTCCTCAAATTCCGCCAGAACGCGCCCCTCAACCTCGTTGCACACGATGAAATCGATGTAGCTCAGGTCGCCCATCGGTTCGTGCGGCAGCGGGCTGGGGTTCAGCACGGTGGTAATCCCCATGTCGTGTGCCATCTTCGCGCCTGCCAACGCCAGATGCTGAGGCATGGCAAAGCCGGTGATGAAAAACTTCGCGGTCTTCATGTCTTCAAGCGCGACACGGATTTCATCCACGGTAAGTTTCTCAAGCGAGCTGTCACCGTCCACGATTGTGTTGTTGCCGTCTTCGTCAATCATCACCAGACCGGTGCCAGTGGCAACCTCATCGGATTGGTACATGTAGGTGGTATCCACACCTGCATCACCCATCCATTTGAAGCCCAGGTCGCCCCAAGGGTCTTTCCCGACTTTGCCGATATAGGCGGCTTTCACGCCCAGGCGGCCGAGTGAGACGGCGACCGTGGTGCCCTTGCCGCCGTCTTCCTCCACGCGCCAGTTCCAGGCGCGCAAGGTCTCGCCCAGGAAAGGCAGGCGTTGAATATTGCAGAACTGACCCACGCCGTGGCTGTTCAGAACAATCACATCAATTTCTTTCGTCATTTCATACTCCTTTTTCGTCCGCTGCGTCAGGCTGGTTTATGCCTTTCCAAGGACTTGGTAAATTTTCGATTCAACATCACGGCGTTCATCAGAAGTCAGGTAGCCGAACTGGTAATGCATGTCCAGGCTGTCTTTGGCTCCGATTTCGCGTATCAGACCTTTGGCGGCGTTGCGGGCAAATCCCAGGTGGTTGTTCGTACTGGGGATAGCGAATGCAAGCGCGTCTTCGCTGCCGGTGCGCGCGAACCAACGGACGGCGTTTGGCAGCTCTTTGGTGCGGAAGGCGACGTAAGCCGCATCCCCAGCAGGGTAAACCTGCATCGCGTGCGCGTACGCCTGCTCGTCCGGGGTGTAGTGCAGGTACATGCACAATTCCGGGTCGTAGAATTGGCTGGACGAGTTAATTTTATCCGCGATGGTGGGGTCCGCGCTAAGGCGTTCTGTGTAGTTCATAAACTTCTGTTGGTCGCTGTTAGGCAGCCCGAAAGTGTCTGAGAAGACCTCGGTTGATTTCGGGTCCGCGCTGCAGACTAAGCGCGAACCATCCACAGGCAGCCAATTGATATGGGACATGTACATGTACTTCATCGGCTTGGGGCGGAAGTTGCGCGCTTGGATTTGCACGTCCACCAGCGCTGAATCCGGACGCATGCGCAGTTCCGGCGCGAATTCGTAGTGGTATTCCAGGCTGTTACGGTAGGTGTAGCTTCCGCCCAACGCCATGTAATCGCCGTGTTCATCAGAGCCAATCACAAGCCAGGCTTCCTGGTAGTGGCAGTTGGGCAGTTCACCATGCAGGGGATGCGAGTCTTCCGCTGAGGGGTTGCCGTTGGCGGTCAGCCCGCAGTGAATGAGGAAAGCGCCGTAGTTCAGCCCAAAGCGCGTGGTGTTCTCGGGTTCCTGAAAGATGGATTTCATCGTCAGGTCACCGATGGGGCTTTCGAAACGCCAGACCTGCTGGCCTTGAAACGGCAGAACCACCAGGCTGATTTTGGAATTGCTGAGCCGCACAGCGCAGACCTGCGTTGAATAGCGGAACAAGGTGGCAGTGAAAGCCTCGTTTTGGAGGAATACCTTTTCTTTCTCAGTAAAGGCTGCCTCGCTTAGGGTGATTTTGGTGCTGTTCATCATTTTATTCTTCTCATTACGCTGCGGTAGATAGCATCCGACGGGTGCTTATGCCAGCGGCTCTGCTTGCTGGCGCGCGTAGGTTTCAAAGAGTTCTTTGCGAACCGCATCAGAAACCAGCGCCATCTCGGGCACCATGCGCGTGTTGCGGGCAACTGGTCCGCCGGAAAGCTCCATCGCCAGCATGTAAGCGGCGTTGAACGGGGATTTCTTGAGGATGTTGCGCAGTTCCAGAATTCTATATTGAGCCTGCATGGCTTTTTCGGTATTGCCTGCCAGGGCGTAATCGCAGATGGCTTTGGTTTCTTTGGGGAAGGGGACGCCCATGAAGGACACGCACCCGACGCCGCCAATCAGCATTGTTGGGGCGATGGTCGCGTCGCAGCCGTCAAGGAAGTCGAATTTGGTCGGGTCGATGCGCATCAGACACTGCATGTAGTGCACAATATCGCGCGTGGCGTTTTTGTAACCGTATAGATTGCTGTGGTCTTGTGAAAGCCGCGCAAGCAGCTCTGGGGAGTAGAGCGTGCCCATCTGGACGCAGTTGTAGATGTAGCAGGGCTGCTTGGCGTATTCCAGCAGCTCGGAGGTAAAGGTATACAGCGCCTGCTCGTTGTAGGGGAAGTAAGCCGGAGCGGTGAGACACACCGCGTCGTGCTGGACGTCGGCATACATA
>CAZPWL010000117.1:0-5724 GCA_964590535.1 uncultured Anaerolineaceae bacterium | reverse complement strand
TCCAGGTTTGTGATGAACGGAGAGGCGCATACCCAATTTCTTCCTATCCTGCGCAAATGAGTAGTGCCCCCTGCCATTGCCTGACCGCTTGACCGACGCCGCCCTGAAGAAAACAGGGCGGCTTTTTTTAGTGGCAGAGCTTTGTGAGCAAAAGGGCGCGCGGCTGGTTCTTCAAAGCTTCCGCAATTGTGTTACAATTTTTTAACTTTATTAGCAAATAGGGCACAGATGCCTGTTTTTGCGATTGATTTGATACCTTGACACGAGGACCTCGATGATATCTATTGGCGAAATGCTTTTGCGTCTGGCGGTCTCAATGCTGTTGGGTGGGGCAATCGGATTTGAGCGGGAGCGGGACAGCCAGCCCGCGGGCCTGCGCACGCATATGATTCTCGTGATGGGTTCCTGCCTGGCGATGATTCTGTCCATCAATATCGGCGCCGAAAACGGTACTGACCCGGCCCGGATGGCGGCGCAGGTCATCTCAGGCATTGGTTTCCTGGGCGCTGGCGCGATTTTGCGCTCTGGCTTTAACGTAAAGGGACTGACTACAGCCACCACGGTTTGGACCACAGCCATCATCGGACTGGCGGTCGGGTACGGCTATTACTGGGTGGGGGCTTTTACCACGGTGCTGGTCTTAGTTGTGCTGACCTTGGTGAGCATCTTTGAAAAGAAGTTCATCCGCCGGAATGTTGTCCGCGTTATCAAGGTTGACGCGATGGACGTCCCAAATATTTTCCGCTCCGTGCGCAAGGAAATCAGCCGGAATGCCGTACAGATTTTGTCGTATAAGACTCAAAGGAGCTTGAAGAGCGGCCATGTGCGCGTGGAGTTTATCGCGCGGCTGGAACGCAACGAGAAAATTGAAAATTTGATGGAAACCATCTCGAAAATTGATGGGGTGCGCAACATCCGTATCGAATAAACGCACGCGGCGCTGACCAGGGGAAACGCGCCGTTTTTGATGTATACTCCACTGCACGATGCCCGGAATTTTACACTGCCTGAGCGGTCACGACCTCGGATTTCTGCGCGCCGCAGCCGATTTGTGGGGCGTGAATGTTAGCGGCAAAGACACCCCCACTTACGCGCGGGGCTTGGCAGCCGCGCTTGCCCGGCACCCAGAGTTTGAAGAGATTACCGCTGCCCTGCCCGATGAAAGCCGCTCTGCGCTGGCTTCCTTGCAGAGCCGCGGTGGAAGCCTGCCCTGGGCTGCCTTCACCCGCCTGTACGGCGAGCCGCGCCAAATGGGACCTGCCCGCCGCGCGCGCGAAAAGCCGCATTTCTTTCCCCAATCCACCACCGAGCGCCTGTGGTATCGCGCCCTCATTGGCCGGGATTTTTTCCGGCAGGATGACGCGCTGGTGGAGCTTGCTTACATCCCCGACGAATTCCAGGGGCGGCTGCCTAAGTTTCAGGACTTAGCCGAGCCCGCGCCAAGACTGGAACCCGTGCCGCAGAGTCTGGTTGAGCGCGCGCTTTTCTGGCAGAACCGCGTACTGGATGAAAGCTGCACCCTGCTGGCAGCCCTGCGGCGCTTTGGAACGCTTGACGCTCTGCGTGAAGCAGCCCACCCTGAAATCAATTGGGAACTTTTGCGCCGCCTGCTGACCGACCTTGGCATAATCGCCCGCGACGGCAAGACCCCCGCGGCTGAAGCGCGCCGATTTCTGGAGATGCCGCGCGGACAGAGCTTGCAGTGGCTGGCGACGGCCTGGATGAACTCCACGCGCTTCGACGAGCTGCGCCTGGCACCGGGACTTATCTGCCAGGGCACCTGGCCGCACAACCCGCTGCCGGCGCGCCGCGCCTTGCTCCGCCGCCTATCCGGTTTGCAGGACGGCGCGTGGTATTCTATTGCGGACTTCAGCGCGGATTTGCGGCGCGAAAATCCGGACTACCTGCGCGCGGGTGGGGACGCGAACGAATGGATTATCCTCAGCGCCAATGAGAACAGGCTTCTGCGCGGGCAGAAAGACTGGCAGGTGATTGAAACCGCCTGGACGCGCTTCCTGCTTGGCGGGCTGCTGTTCTGGTTGGGTTTCGTAGAGTTGGGCTTTGCGGCAGGCGCGGAGGAACCCGCGTACTTCCGCAAATCTGCTTGGTGCGGCTCCCTGCTGAATCCGCATGAGGCGCTGGAACTACCCGCTGAAAACGCCCCGGCGGCGGTCAGTTCGGCCGGGATTATCAGCCTGAACCGCGACGCCCCGCGTGCCGCCCGTTACCAGCTGGCCCGCTTTTCTGAGTGGCTGGAGAATGGCCCCGAACGCTGGCAGTTCCTGCTCACGCCTGCTTCGCTTGCTGCCGCCGCGGGTCAGGGATTGAATACCCGCCATCTGGCTGCCCTGCTGCGCAAATATGCCAAACCCGCCCCACCTCCCAGCTTGCTGGAAGCCCTGACGCGCTGGGAAACGCAGAGGCGCGAGGCTTCTATTGAACGCCTGTGGGTGTTGCGCCTCAGCTCACCTGAAGCGCTGCAGGCACTGCGCGAAAGCCCGGCCGCGAACCTGTTGGGGGACGCGCTGGGTCCGGTTTCCGTAATTGTGCGCCCGGGTGGGATTGAGAAGGTGCGCGCGGCGCTGGCGCGCCTGGGCTACCTGAGCGACGTGGAGGAACTGCTGAATTGAACCTTGAGCCCGCAAAAACCCCTCCCGGCTGGCTGAACACGCTGGTGCGATTGATGTTGGTGTTCCACCTGGTCAGCGGCGCTCTGCGCGCCAACGGAGCTTTGGCGCAAAAAGACCTGCTGTTGGAATTGGGTCTGCCCGCCTGGCTGCCTGGATATTTGCTTGTTGCCGGGGTATTGAGCGCGCTGTTTAGCCTGCTTGCTCTGGTGTTCACCTGGCGCGGGGGAGTCACGCGCCTGATTGCGGTGTGGGCTGCCCTGCTCTTTCCGATGCTCAGCTATTGGGTGGAGCGCCTGTTCCTTTGGGCGCCGGAGCAGCGCGGCGGGAACCCACTCTTCAAGCTGGGTCTACACGCGCTCTCGCTGGCAGCCGCGGCAGGATATACTTACCTTATCAATAAGGGAAAGCAGACCGCGCATGGATCAGGAAATTGAAATCAAGTTTTACCTTGCCAACCCCGGGCGCTTGCGCCAGCGGGTGATTGACAGCGGCGCGGAACTTGTCCAGGCGCGCGTATTCGAGCAAAACCTGCGCTTTGACACGCCCGAAATGAGCCTGCGCGCGCAAGCCCAGGTGCTGCGTCTGCGCGCGGACCAGGCTGCACACCTTACATTCAAAGGTCCCGGGCAGGTGCGCGAAGGCGTTTTGGAGCGGCAGGAGATTGAGTTTGAGGTCTCCGATTTTGGCGCGGCAAAGCGCTTGTTGGAAGCTCTGGGCTACCGCGTCTATACCAACTACGAAAAATACCGGGAGACTTACAGGCTGGGCGGAGTGCTGGTGGCGCTGGACGAAATGCCGTTTGGGTGCTTCACCGAACTGGAAGGACCCTCGGCAGAGTCCATCCGCGCCTCCGCGGACAAACTCGGATTGGACTGGAGCGCACGCGTGCCGACCAGCTACCTGGAGCTCTTCTTCGCGCTTAAACAGCGTCGGAATTTGCAGATGGACGCGCTCAGCTTTGATGCCTTCCGCGGCCTGACAATCCTACCTGAGGATTTGGGCGTGCAGCCGGCGGACTAAATCTTGGAATTTTTCTTTTCTTGGATTAAAATTTCAAAAGACTAATTGGAGGGATTGATCAATGACAGACGAGCGCAAAGAACTATACAGTGCCCATATTTCTGCTGGCAGCCGCACTTATTTTTTTGATGTGAAAGTATCCTCTGACGGTACTAAATACTTGACAATTAATGAGGCCAGACGCGCCGACGGAGACACTTTTTCCCGTAATCGCGTCATGGTCTTTGAAGAGTATGCTGAAAACTTTTTGGAAGCTCTCAGTAATGCGATGAAAGCAATGAAGTAACATATTAATCTCTCTTCGATAAATGTAATAAACAGTAAAGGAGTTTTGATGAAACTCTGGAAGACACATTCCCGCGAAATCATTCTGGACCGAAAACCCAGGCTGGCTGTCGAAAAACGGGTCGTAGAATTGCCCGACGATACCCAAAACGACGACTGGCTGTGGCTGGACGCGCCGGAATACGCTGTGGTAACCGCCGTGGACGCGAGCGGCCGCTTCGTCACCCTCGAGCAGCACCCATACGCCGTGCGCGGACCGCTGCCCGCCCCGGTGGAAGGCCTCATCCGCGTGGGGGAAGAAGCCGCGGACGCCGCCAAAAGGCTGCTGCTGCAGCAAGCCGGATACAGCTCCCCGGACTGGGTCTTTTTGGGTGATTTCATCACAGACGCGGAAAGCGGCTACGGGCGCGGTTATTACTTTCTGGCACGCATGGCTGTGCCTGCCCCCTCTGGGGCAGACGCGCGCGTCCGGCTGCTCTCGCGCGGGCAGCTGGAAGACGCCGTGGCGGAAGGCCAGACGCGCGTGCTCACCTGGCAGACAGGCTTTTCGCTGGCGCTGATAAGGCTCTTTTTGCTCTAATTTCGGGGGGATAGCTCGAGCGCGCTGCCTTGCCAGCGCGCCGCTTCTGCCGGGGCGTTCAACCCAAGCAAACGCGAAAGCGCGTATTCAAACCTGGCAGCTTCCCCGCTGGTGATGAAGCGCAGGCTGCCCTCTTTGGGGCTGGGGTTGAGCAGATCGCGCTCCGCCAAAACGCGCGCGGTCTGACGCGCCACCGCGGGGGCGGGGTCAATCACGCGGGCGCGCCCGGCGGCGATTTTTTCAATCAGCGGGATAACAAAGGGGTAATGCGTGCAGCCCATCACCAGCGTATCCGCGCCGGCATCCAGCATGGGCCGAACGGCTTCTTCCAGGATGCGGCGGGTTTTGGGGGTGTTCAGGCGCGCTTTTTCGATTTGGCTTACCAACCCCGGGCAGGTGGATTGAAAAATTTCCACATCCTGCGCGAAGCGTTCCACCACTGAAGCATAGAGCTCGCCGTGGAACGTGGAAGGCGTGGCCAGCACCCCGACCTTGCGCGTGTGGGTCTGCTCGGCGGCGGGCTTGACCGCGGGTTCCATCCCCACGAAAGGAACTTCCGGGAAGACCGCGCGCAGGTGCTTGAGCGCGGCGGCCGAGGCGGTGTTGCAGGCGATGACAATCAGCTTGGCGCCCTGGGAGAGCAGCAGGCGCGTGACCGATTCGGCGATGGCGCGCAGTTCTTCCAGCGAGCGGCTGCCGTAGGGCACTTTGGCCTGGTCGCCGAAGTAGAGCAGGTGCTCGTGGGGCAGGGCGGAACGCACCGCGCGCAGGACGGAAAGCCCGCCCACGCCGGAGTCGTAGAGCGCGATGGGCTGGGATGGGGAAGGGCTGGTCATGCGGGTAATTGTAGCACGGAGAAGGGGGGATAAATATTCAACTGAATTTGATTTCTACTGTAAAGCCCGTTTCCTAAATCTAAAAGATTCTAGCCTGTTACAATTGTACTAACAAAGACTCTGGAAAATTTTCTAAGTTACTTAGTAAAACAATATGGCCGATTTGATTTTTGATTATTCTGAATTGATGCATAAGTATGAAAGCCATCTTGATGATTCTTTTAAAAAATCTCGAGGGATTTTTTATACAGATTTTTCTCTTGCGTCTTTGATGTTTGATGAATTAAATATTCCCAGGGATTCAATTATTCTTGATCCATGTTGTGGTACTGGAAGTTTTTTACTAGCTGCATTAAGCAAAGGTTTCAATAAA
>CAZPWL010000116.1:0-5785 GCA_964590535.1 uncultured Anaerolineaceae bacterium | reverse complement strand
TTCCTGCGTAACATCAGATTTTAACAGTAATTTGGATTCATTACCTAATATAATATACACAACTTGTGTGATGATAACATCAAATACTAAATTTATCGGTTGAACGAGAGAAAGCAGAGAGCAGGGCGCATGGAAAAACAAAATATTCCTGACATCGTAATTCAACGGCTTCCGGTGTACCTTCAGGCTCTCAATCAACTCCTGAGGGAAGGAAAAGCAGTGGTTTCCTCAGCGGTGCTTGGGCACCTGGTGGATGTTTCCGCGGCGCAAATCCGCAAGGACCTGTCGTATTTTGGGGGTTTTGGTAAGCAAGGCAGCGGTTACAACGTCATAAGCCTTCTCGAGAATATCCGCGCCATTCTTCATCTCAATCAAATATGGCCGGTGGCTATCGTTGGTGTGGGAAACCTTGGACAGGCTTTGCTCAGGTATCAGGGTTTTGCCCGAAAGGGCTTTGAAATTGTTTTGGCGTGTGACAACAACCCTGAGCTGATCGGTTCAACCATCAGTGGGCTGCAGATTCAGGACGTGCGCAACCTGGCGGAACACCTACGGCAGCTCAACATCCAGGTGGCAGTGCTTACCGTCCCGGCGGGGTGCGCGCAGCCTGTTACAGATATGTTGGTTTCCTATGGAATCAAAGCAATTTTGAATTACGCGCCGCTTGTACTAAAAGTGCCTGAGAGCGTGCATGTGATAAATATTGACCCAGTCGTCAAACTACAGACCCTGACTTATTACCTTGAGGCGGATGATTAGGACGATTTATCCAGCAAGAACAATAATACATCCAGGTTGACCAGCTTATCTACCCTTATCCGGAATTTCTTTTTAGCGTTTGTACCTAACTTTAGCCAGCCTTTTTCGATGCGAGCGAATGAAATCTGTTCCTTCGCGAGGGTTTTGTGCTTGACTTGCAGCAATTCTTGCCGCAGGCTGAGCTGTTTCCCGAAGGAAACCACACCAGCGCGAGATAGCTGTTCCTGAGCAAGCATAAGGAGCGTAGGGAAAGCCTTTTCCCGCACGAGATTGACGAGTTCCTCAAAGCGGTCCATGCGCGCGTCAAGAACCATTTTGTTGCCAACAGCATCAGTTAGTGCGATGGATTCGCGCCGGCGTCCGGGAATACCCAGGAAAAATGCTCGTGAAAGATGAATGCGCAGTGTTTCCAGGGAATCCCAATGAAGTTTCAGAACCTGGTTCCCATGTTTTCTCAGGATTCCGTCCGTTGATAAAAGAACACTTGTCTTTTTGCGGGGAAGGTTGCCGAAAAAAAGCCACGCCAGAGCAAGCAGTATGAATGGCAGCAAGATAATGGCAACTTTTCCATTGATCCACAATACGGAAAGCCCATATTTGGCGACGCGAGGGGAAAACCACAACCAGGCAAAATAAGCAGCAACACAAAGCCCGGCAAGCAAAAGCAAGCTGAACACAAAGCGCCAGGCACGCGCGCGGTGATTCTTTCGATCGGTGAAGACCGTTTCAGGTATATTTTCTTGTGTTTGCAAGGCATCCATAAGCGTGTCTAATTTTGCTGGCTGCGGAGAATTAGGTCAAGCAGACCGAAGGCTTTGGCGGTTCCCTCCACCGTGCAAGTGACCGGGTTATCGACGATGTAAGCGGGGATGCCCAGGGCAACTGTAAGGTACTTGTCCAAGCCCTTCATCAGCGCTGTCCCACCACACAGGGCGACGCCGCGGTCAATGATATCTGAAATTAATTCAGGCGGTGTTTTCTCCAAAACGCGTTTGGCGGTCGCGGCCATTTCCTCCAGCGGCGCTTGCATGGCTTCCACAATCTCGTTGGTGGTCAGGCTGGCTGGCTTTGGCAGTCCACTTACCTGGTCCTGCCCCTGAATTTCCATAGTTTTTTCTTCGTCGCTGGGGATGGCAGCGCCGATACGAATTTTCAGCGCCTCCGCGGTTGGTTGGGCGATAATCAAGCCGTACTTTTTGCGGACGTACGCGCAAATAGCGTCATCCAGCTTAAGACCTGCCACCTGGGAGGTCTCCGCGCTGACGATTCCGGTCATGGAGATAACCGCGGCCTGGGTGGTTCCGCCGCCGAGGGAAATAATCATGTTGCCGGTCGGGGTATTGATGGGGAGGTCCACGCCAATAGCGGCTGCCAGCGGCTGGGGTATCCAGTTGACTTCCCGACTGCCGGCGCCAAGGCCTGCTTCCTGTACTGCCCTGCGTTCCACGCTCGTGATGCCATATGGGACGCTGAGTATGATGCGGGGGCGGAAAAAGATAGTTGGACCGGTGACCTTCTTAATCAGAATGCCCAGCAGCTTCTCTGTCAGCTCGTATTCGGCGATTACGCCGTTGCGCAAAGGCCGCACAACCTCAATGGAGTCAGGCACTCTTCCAAGCATGCCAAGCGCGGTCGTGCCATACTCAACCAGTTTCATCTCGTTTGTCACGATGGCGACAATCGTCGGTTCCTGGAGCAAAATTTGATTGCCCTCCGCGATTTGCGTGTTAAAAGTGCCAAGGTCTATGCCTAGTTCACGTGAGAATGCTGCCATGGATAATCCTATCAGTATAAAGTTGAGATAATTTTACCATCCCTAAAGGACATGCGCCCAGAAGCTGAGGAAGCGGCCTATCAGCGATTAAAGTACTGGAGGGCTACGCGCAGTTTGTCCTCTACAGTATCGGGCAGGTCTTTGGGCAGCGCCTGGATGGCAGTTTGGGCTTCCACAATGCTGTAACCCAGGCTCACCAAGGCTTCCAGCGCTTCGTCTTCCGCGCGGCTGGTGGACTTGCGCAAATCAAAACCGGCATCCGGGCTAATCTTACCTTGCATGTGGATGAGAATCTTCAGCGCGGTTTTCTTCCCGATTCCAGGCACGCGGCTAAAAAACTCAGGCTGTTCGCTAACAACAGCAGTGCGGATATTGTCCAAAGAAAGCGTGGAAAGTATGGCCATTGCCAGGCGCGGTCCGATCCCCTCCACTCCCAAAAAGTGCAGGAAAAATTGTTTTTCTTCCTGAGTCCGGAAGCCGTAGAGCGCCAGTATGTCCTCACGCACCACCAAATCGGTGTGCAGAAAGACGATGTCGCCCGCTTCCGCTTCGGAGAGTACCGACTTTGTGACCGTAACCTCAAAGCCCAGCCCTTGAACGTCGAGGATCAGGCTGTCATTGAGTTTGGATTGGACTTTTCCGGTAATTGACGCAATCATGGCTCTGCTATCCTGTGCTTCCGATTTTGGTTGTAAACCTCATAGAGGATTATACCTGCGGCTACCGAAAGGTTGAGGGAATCGCAGGAGCCTTCCATCGGAATGCGGACGGTTTGCCTGCAGAGCGCGAGGTATTCCGCAGGCAGACCCTGCCGTTCGCTGCCCATTAATAAAAGAGCAGGGAGGGAATAGCGCGCTTGCGTGTAATCTTCAGCGCCTTTATCGGAAGTCCCATAAATGGCAACTCCCGGATGGTCGGCAGCCCAGGCCTGAAAATTTGCGAGCCTGGCTTTTATCAAAGGCACAGTAAATATTGAACCCATCGAGGCTTTTACCGCAGCGGCATCATAAGGATCTGTGCAGTCATCCAGCAGGAGGAGGCCCTTTGCCCCAACTGCGTCGCACGTACGCAAGATGGTCCCCAGGTTGCCGGGGTTTTGCACTGCCTGAAGGGCGACCCAAAGTTCATTCTCCGCGGGGGCGTTTCCGCTCAGCGGGAGCCAACGCTGACCGATTACAGCGGCGATGCCTTGAGGGGTGTCCTTGCGCGCAAGGGAAGCGAATACCGACTGGCTAACCTCGAGTGTGGTGATTCCTAACCCTTCAGCTCGTTTAACGAGGCTTTGGCCAAATTCGCTGACCAGGAGTTCCGGGGCGTAGATGAGCTGATGGATTAATGCGCCCGAGTCCAAAGCCTGCGCGACCACACGCAGACCTTCAGCCAGGAAAGCTCCGGTGCTTTTGCGTTCTTTTGGAAGCAGCAGTTTGCGCGCGGCAACAATTGCGGGATTGGTCAGGCTGGTGATCATGCTTCGTATCCGTCAGCTGCGTGGTCGGTAAAGTTGATGTAACCGATGTGGCACATCGCAACAGCCAGTGCGTCGGCAGCATCATCCGGTTTTGGGATGGCGTCCATGCCCAGGAGCACGCGAACCATCTCCTGCACCTGTGCTTTGCCCGCGTTTCCGTAAGATGTGACCGACAACTTGACCTCGTTCGGGGTGTACTCGGCGATAGGAAGGCCAGCTTGCTCAAGGCAGAGCGTAATGACGCCGCGTGCTTCACTGACCGCTGAGACGGTCTTCAGATTTTTCTGAAAGAAGACCTTTTCCATTGCGGCATGCGTGGGCTGAAATTCTGCTATGATTTCGTGTAGATGTTGATAGATAAAAAGCAAACGGCTGGAGTTTGTACTCACAGCCGTTGCATTTATTACACCAAACGCGACCAATGCGGGGTTGCCTTCTGGATCGACCGTTACCAGACCGTAACCGGTAATGGCAATCCCGGGGTCGATTCCCAGCACCAGCATCGGCGTTTATTCTTTCTCAAGTTCCGCGAGCACTTCCTCGGAAATTCTGAGGTTTGTGAAAACGTTTTGTACGTCGTCGGATTCTTCCAGTGCTTCGATGGTACGCATGATGGAGACGGTCTTGTCTTTGTCCAGCTCCATTTCCTGTTGAGCGACCATGCGCAGCCCGGCTTCTTCAGGCTTTATGTTTAGTTTCTTCAGGCTATCGCCGATGGTTTTGAAGCTTTCTACGCCGCCAATAATTTCTATATAGCCGTCATCTTCGCTGACATCATCCGCGCCGCCTTCAAGACCAGCTTCGAAAACCTTGTCAAAGTTCTTGCCGTCAGATTTGACCGAGAAAACAGCCTTGCGGTCAAACTGCCAGCTGATGGAGCTGGTATCCGCTAGGTTTCCACCGGAACGGGTCAGGATATGACGAAGCTCCGCGACAGTGCGGTTGCGGTTTTCCGTCACGCATTCAATCATCGCGACGATTCCGTGGCCGAGCGTTCCACCATAGGTTAATTCTTCGAGCTCAGCAGCGGATTTATCCTCGCCAGTACCGCGCTTGATTGCTCGTTCGATGCTATCCTTGGGCATGTTGCTGGACCGGGCACGATCAATGGCAAGATAAAGGCTGACGTTCATCGAGGGGTCTCCGCCCCCTTCACGGGCAGCCAATGCGATTTCACGCGCAAAACGCGTGAAGACCGCGCCCTTTTTTGCGTCGGCTGCGCCCTTTTTGCGCTTGATAGTTGCCCAGTGCGAATGTCCAGACATGTTAAATTCTCCTCGCTTATTAACTAGGGTTTACTTTAAAGCAACTTATTATACCACCTGGCAGGATGAGTGTATAGTCGCGGTTATAGCGTTAATGGCGGAGGCAGCCGTGCTGTATATCTTCTCGCGCGCTGGAACAGATTTCCCCGGATTACGGTCCGTCATTGCGAGCTCCAGCTGGCCGCCTCTGTAGTTTAGTCCTCAAGCGTTCCTGCCTATGGAGAAATGCAGCCAAGGATTTCGAATCCTGGGTGTCCGGTCTTGCGCTCAACAATTGCTCTATCGCTTGTTCAGTAAAAAACAATGCCTTGCCGGGCTCTCTGCATTGATGCTCGTGGTATTTGGCAAGTTCTTCCAGCGCTTCAAGCGCTCCAGCTTCAGCGGCCTGGACCCAGAGCGAAGCTGCCTCTGGCTGCCGGTTCTGCCGCTTTAGCAAGCGGGCCTGGGCTAATAGAGGTTCCACGCTCAGTGCAGACGGATCTCCGATGCTGCGCCCTTTTTTGTACAACGAAAGGGCAG
>CAZPWL010000115.1:1291-5815 GCA_964590535.1 uncultured Anaerolineaceae bacterium | reverse complement strand
GCGACCTCATCTGTGTAAAAGATGCGCTCTAACCAACTGAGCTATCCGCCCGAGGAAAGAAATTATACACAAAAAATGAAAATTGTGCGATTTGAAACCAAGTATGCGCCAGCCTCTTTTGGCTGGATCGACGAAGACAAAGTCGGTGTAATCCAGGGGGATCCCTTTGGTGAATACCGCCGTTATGACCCGGAATTTTCTCTCTCCCAGGTCAAACTGATGGTTCCCTGTTTGCCGACTAAGATTATTGCCGTGGGGCGCAACTACGAAGAACATATCCGGGAGATGAACCAGACCCCCCCAGAGATTCCCCTGTTGTTCCTCAAACCACCATCCACGCTTATCCGCAGCGGTGACCCGATTGTTCTGCCGCCCCAATCGGAACGCGTGGAACACGAAGCTGAACTCGCGGTCGTCATAAAGAAGAAGTCCCGCTGGCTGCGCGCTGATGCCGTACGCGATGCGATTTTTGGATACACCATCGCGAACGACGTGACCGCGCGCGACCTCCAGCATCGGGACGGACAATGGACACGCGCTAAAGGATTCGATACTTTCTGCCCCTTGGGACCGTGGATTGAAACGGAATTTAACCCTGCCGATGCGTTGATTACCTGCCGAGTGAATGAAATCTTGCGTCAGATGACTTCCACGCGCGATATGCTCTTCAACATCGAACAGATCATCCTGTATGCATCCTCGATTATGACGCTGTACCCTGGGGATGTTATTCTCACAGGAACGCCGGCTGGGGTTGGGAGCCTTAACGCCGGAGACGTGGTTTCCATCTTTATCGATGGTATCGGGAGCCTTGTGAATCCAGTGGTTATGGGCAAGCCCTATGAAGTAAGGGACATATAATGGCGGGGAAAAAACCTTCAACAATTGACAGCCAGTTGGAAAGAATTCTTTTCCGGGTCGAGAAGCCTGGCCGCTATGTCGGCGGAGAGCACAACCAGGTGCGAAAGCCCTGGGAGAGCGTTGAGACACACGTAGCCCTCGTTTTTCCGGATATCTACGACCTTGGTCAGCCAAATTTGGGACTGGCGATACTTTACGACATTCTAAACCAACAGACCGACGTCCTGGCGGAGCGGGCATATGCCCCCTGGGTGGATATGGAAGCGCAACTGCGGGAAAACGCTTTGCCGCTGTTTTCATTGGAGTCTAAAACCCCGCTGAACAAGTTCGATATCCTTGGTTTCACGCTGCCCTATGAGCAAATCTATACGAATGTGCTCAATATTCTAAACCTTTCCGGGATTCCTCTGCTCGCCCGCGAACGCGGCGCCGAACATCCCCTGATCATTGCCGGCGGACAGGCTTGTTACAACCCTGAGCCGATGACCGACTTCATTGACGCGTTTGCGATTGGCGAAGGTGAAGAGCTGATCCTTGATATCACCCGCGCGTATCAGGAGTGGAAACGCTACGGTACTTCCCGTGGTGAATTACTTAAAAGCCTCGGCCGTATCCCCGGTGTTTATGTTCCCAGCTTTTATGAAATTGCTTACTTCGACAACGGCACGATTTCCCATGTTTCCCCTTGGATGCAAGGTGCTGCCATGCCCGTCAAAAAACGCATTCTCAGCAAATTGCCCCCTGCGACTACCCAATTTCTTGTTCCTAATGTGGAAACTGTGCACGACCGAATCTCTGTGGAAATAATGCGCGGCTGCACGCGCGGCTGTCGCTTTTGCCATGCCGGCATGGTGAACCGTCCTGTGCGGGAACGCGAACCAGATGAAATCCTTCAGGCAGTCCAGGCAGGGCTTGATGCCACAGGTTATGAGCAGGTTGGTCTTCTCTCGCTTTCTTCCTCAGACCACACACGGATCCTTGAGATCATTCGTGGTGTCTACGAAAAGTTCAAGGACACGCGGGTACAGGTCAACCTTCCGTCGCTGCGCATCGCCTCTTTTTCAGTGGACCTGATGGACGAATTAAAAGACCTGCGCCCCGGCGGAGGTTTTACCCTGGCACCGGAAGCAGCCACCGAGCGTATGCGCGCGATTATCAACAAACCTTTGGATGAAGAAGTCATCCTGGAAACTGCCCGAACCATTTTCGAACACGGCTGGTTAAGTCTGAAGTTGTACTTCATGATTGGGCTGCCTCAGGAGACTATGGAAGACGTTCAGGCCATCCTGGACCTGGCCCGCAAGATTAAAGGAATCGGCAAATCGCTCAAAGGCAACCGCGTTCGAATCCATCTCGGCATCGCCACCTTCATCCCCAAGCCGCATACACCCTTCCAGTGGTATTCCGTGGAAGATTCTCAGTCCCTTCAGGCAAAAATCGATTTACTCAAAGATGGGACGCGTAAATCTGATATCAAGATGAGCTATAACCCACCGGATTCCACGTTTTTGGAAAGCTGGCTCTCCCGCGGGGACCGCCGCCTGGGGCCGGTTATCCTGAAAGCCTGGGAAAACGGCGCGAAACTGGACGCGTGGACTGAGCGGTTCGATCTTGCTTCCTGGCTAAAAGCCTTTGAAAGCTGCGGAATTGACCCTGATTTCTACACAAAAAGGCAGCGCGGGTTGGATGAAATCCTGCCCTGGGACCATATTTCGACTGGCGTCAGCAAGCGGTTCCTCCTGACCGACCTGCGCCTGAGCCTGGCTGGCAAGACCCGTGAGGACTGCCGGAATACCTGTTTCAATTGCGGCATTTTGGATGCGTTTGGCAGCTTAAAACCCTCTGAAGAAGAGGTATATTGGGGGTGCCCATGACAAACGCGCAGCCAACTCGCGTTCGCGCACGTTTCAGCAAAGATGGTGACTTGCGTTTTACAGGGCATCTGGACCTGCAGCGGCTCTTTGAACGCGCGCTGCGTCGCTCCGGGCTCCCCCTGCGCTACAGCCAGGGCTTTAACCCAAAGGTCAGGTTGAACCTGGCCAGCGCTTTACCGCTGGGCTTCTCTTCCGAAGCGGAGCTGCTGGATTTCTGGCTGGATGAGGAGCTAGATGCTGCCGAGGTGCGGCAAAAGCTGGTCTCCGCCCTGCCGGAAGACATCAAGATCACGCATGTGGAATTCGTGCCGAACCAGCTGCCCAGCTTACAATCCAGCCTGATAGCCTCCGAATACCGCGTGGTATTTCTTCCTGAAATTCCGCAGGAGAACCTGGAAGAAATGTTAACGGCACTTTTTTCACAGGAAACTATCCCATGGGTCAGGCGTGCGAAGACCGTTGACCTGAAAACATTAACGCTTTCCGTATGCTGGCATGACAACCCGGAAGGCCGTGAGTTGCTGCTTCGGATGAAATCCACTCCGGAAGCCAACGGTCGGCCGGACGAGCTGCTAAACTTACTTGGTATAGTCCCTGGTACGTATCAGGTTTGCCGGACCGCATTGATTTTTGCTACGGATGAGGCGGGTATCGATGGATGACTGCGTATTTTGCCGCATAGTTCGGGGGGAAATCCCTTGCTGGAAGGTGTTGGAAACTGAGCACGCCATCGCGTTCCTGGACCTGGAACCCGTGATGGAGTATCACACGTTGGTCATTCCCAAAGCCCATTACAGAGACATGTTCAGCGTTCCGGAGGACGTACTCTGGCAGACCGGTTCGGCTATCAAGCAGGTCGTGCGCCTGTATCAGGAAAAACTTGGCGTCGAAAACATGCATCTGTTCAACAATTCCGGAAAATTTGCCCGCCAGACCGTTTTTCATCTGCATTTTCACATCGTTCCTGTGAGGCCTGAAAAGCCTCTGGTGGGATTCACAAAGCATCCAGAGTTGGTCAAGAATTACCCTGAATTGCTGCAGTCCTTGGGCATATAAGACCAGCTTCCCCGGCATGGATTGGATTTTTAGGTATAATATGCAGGCTGTTCCCGTGGCCTAATGGAGAAGGCATCGGCCTCCGAAGCCGGTCATGTGAGTTCGAATCTCACCGGGAACATTTTTTAAACCTCTAAAAACCAGCTTCATTTCAGCCACTTTCGCTTCCAAAAAGGATCCTCGAGGTCATTATGGGTGAAGACGAACTCCAAAAACAAATCGACGACCTTCGTGAGCAACTGCATTACCACAACTATCTGTACCATACGCTGGACGCCCCGGTCATCAGCGACTACGAATACGACCAGCTTTACAAGCGCCTTGTAGAGCTTGAAAACGCACATCCGGAGCTTATCACGCCCGATTCCCCAACGCAACGCAGTGGCGGGCAGCCGCTTGAGCGTTTCCGCAAGGTGGAGCACCCAACAGCTGTCTTGAGTCTTGCGAACGGTTTTGGCCGGCAGGACACGTTGGACTGGTTTGAGCGCATCGCGCGGCTTGACCCGGAAGTCGCGCAGACGGATTATATATTGGAACCCAAGCTCGACGGTCTCACCGTAGTGCTGACCTATTTGGAAGGTCGTTTTACCCTCGGCGCGACACGCGGGGATGGACTTGTTGGCGAAGATATCACAGAGAATCTGAAGACAATCCCAATGATTCCGCTGCGCATCCCGCTTCGCGGCGGCAATCGTCCGCCCGCACGCATTGTTGTGCGCGGTGAAGCGATCAT
>CAZPWL010000115.1:0-1191 GCA_964590535.1 uncultured Anaerolineaceae bacterium | reverse complement strand
CGCCGCCTGGGTTTCTCGGGAAAAGACCCGCGCGGCGCGCTGGCTTACAAATACCCCGGCCAGGAAGTCGAAACGACCTTATTGGATATTCAGGTTAACGTCGGCAGAACCGGCGTGCTGACCCCGTTAGCTGTGCTAAGGCCGGTCAGTATTGGCGGCGTGATTGTCCGCCAGGCTACATTGCACAACTTCGATTTCATCCGCGACAAAGACATCCGCATTGGTGATCAGGTGCTCATCAAACGCGCTGGAGAGGTCATCCCGTACATCCTTGGTCCGCTGCCGGAAAAACGTGTTGGGACGGAAAAATCATTTGCCATCCCCAGCGAGTGCCCTTCCTGCGCTTCTCCGATCCAGAAGGTGCCGGAGGAAGTCGCATACTACTGCGTGAACAGCAGCTGCCCGGCGCAGCTGGTCAGGAACGTTGAAAACTTCGCGTCCCGCGGCGCCCTGGATATCACCGGTCTTGGCTCGCGGATTGTCGCCCAGCTGGTTGAAAGCGGTCTGGTGTGTTCTGCCGCGGACCTGTACTCGCTGAATCGCGAGGAACTCTTGCGCCTGGAAAAGTTCGGTGAGAAGAAAGCCGACAACCTGCTGCAGGCGATTGAAGCGTCCAAGAGCCAAGCCCTGGAGCGCCTGATTATAGGTCTGGGCATCCACGGGGTCGGCGAGGTGGCTGCCCGCAAGCTCGCCCGCACATTTTTCAGCCTGGACGCGCTCAGCCGCGCGACGCTGGACGAGCTAACGAGCCTGGAGGGTATCGGACCGAGCATAGCGGCATCCATCACCGGCTGGTTCGCCCAGGCGCACAACCAGGAGCTGCTCCAAAAGCTGCGCGCATCTGGTTTCTGGCCGCAGGAAGAGGCAGGACTTGATAAGGCTGGTGCAAAAGCCTTAGAAGGCCGGACTTTCGTGATTACCGGAACATTGCCTACCCTAAGCCGGGAGCGGGCAGAACAGCTGATCCAAGATAATGGGGGGACGGTCAGCTCATCCGTGAGCAAAAAGACGAGCTATCTTGTGCTGGGGGATAACCCGGGTTCCAAATACACTAAAGCGCTGGAGCTGGGGATACCCATTCTCGATGAAGAAGGATTAAAGCGGATAATTGTTTCTTCTTAGCTCGGGAATACGCTTCCAATTTGCTCTTAGTATCAATAATCTCGTGTCGAAGTTAAAACAAAAAAACCG
>CAZPWL010000114.1:0-5922 GCA_964590535.1 uncultured Anaerolineaceae bacterium | reverse complement strand
ACCACTTCACACGCCTGGTGCTTGTGGACAACGCCCGGACTGAACGCGTGACCCTAGATGCGCAGCTCAGCTTCAGCGCCGGCTGGAAAGCCAGATCGGTGGGCGGGGTGGTCATTGCCGAGGTGAAGCAAAGCGAAGCCAGGCGTCCGTCAGCGTTTCTTGAGCTGATGCACGCGCAGCATCTGCGCCAGTTTGGCTTCAGTAAGTATTGTATCGGGGTTTCCAGTTTGTATGGACAGGTCAAAGCAAACCTGATGAAAGAAAAGCTGCAGATGCTGGAAAAACTTAACGGAGAATAAATCATGGATGGTATTGTCAACTTTACGCTCGGATTTTTGCTTAACTTTGTGGTTGCCCTAGTTATCGTGCGCTTCATTTACTACCCCCGCACGAAGGATAAACGTTTTGTCTTCACGTTTCTCGCCTTTAACATGATTATCTACTTTGTGCTCAGCCTGATGGTGAGCATTGAAATGGGGATCGGCGTGGGCTTTGGGCTTTTCGCGATCTTCTCCGTGCTGCGCTATCGCACAGACCCGATGCCTATCCGCGAAATGACCTACCTGTTCATTATTCTGGCCTTGCCTGTGATGAATTCCACCGGGATGCTGGAAAGCTCCTGGCCTCAGCTGCTGTTTGCCAACAGCGCGGTGATTTTGGTGTTGTGGCTGCTGGAGAACGAGTGGGGCTTCCGATATGAAGTGAGCAAGCATGTTACCTATGAAAAAATCGAACTGGTGCAGCCTGCCCGCCGAGCGGAAATGATTACCGACCTGGAAGCCCGCATCGGCCTGAAAGTGAAAAAAGTGAACGTGGGGAAAATTGATTTCCTGCGCGATACAGCTGAACTGCAGGTTGTCTTTGATGAAACCGAGCAGAACGGCTGGAGTACCACTGCCGCGCTTGGCAATGGCAATGGCGGTCTGGATGAATAACCCGTTTGAGAGACGCAATTCTGAGCAAATCTCCTCCTTTGAATCTGAGGCTGGGCGCAGCGCGCCCAGCCTCACCGACTGAGCGTAGGGAAAAGAAAAAAGGACGCTATAATCTGCATATGACCCGCAAAATCCTGGTAGTGGATGACACCCGCAATGTGCAGCTGATGCTGCAGGAATACCTGCAAAACCAAAATTTCTCCGTCGCGCTGGCTTACGACGGCCGGGAAGCGCTGGAAATGACCCACGCGGAACGCCCGGACCTGATTTTATTGGACGTGATGATGCCAAACATGGACGGCTTTCAATTCCTAAACCGTTTGCGCGCGGAATCGGAAGTGCCGGTCATCATGATTACCGCCAGGCAGCAGGAAGCAGATGTTATCCGCGGTTTTGAGCTCGGCGCGGACGACTACATCACCAAGCCTTTCAAACTGCGCGAGCTCCTGATGCGCATCCGCGCGGTCATGCGGCGAGCCGCACCGGCCGAAGGCGAAAGCCCCATACTTACTATCGGGGACCTGACCCTCAACCGCGACAGGCACGGGCTGCGCAAGGGCGAGGAAAGCATTGAATTGACCCCGCTGGAGTTCCTGCTGTTGGATATGCTGATGAGCGCCAGCGGCAAGGTCGTAAAACGACAGGATATGTGCCTGCGTTTGATTGACCACGGCTTCACCGGCTCAGAATCCACCCTGAAGATTCACATACGCAACCTGCGTCAGAAACTGCAAGACGACCTGGCGCAGCCGAAGTACATCGAAACGGTGTTTGGCATCGGCTACCGCTTTCTTGAGAGCGACCTATGAAACATTCCCTGAAAGGCAAGCTTATCCTCTCTTATCTCGCGGTCGCTCTGGTTACCATCGCGATTGTGGTTATGGTCACGCAGTTCACATCCAATCAATCTCTCCTGGATATGTTTGCGGACCAACAGGTGGCCCAGCTTTCAGAATCCGTAAGCGCGTATTACACCAGCAACACCAGCCTGGACGGCTTCTTTGAATACTACCTGAACACACAGTTCAGCGCTCCACCGCAGCAGAATCCGGATAATTTTGACCAGGCTCCCGGGCGCGGTACCCCGCGCGGCATTGCTGGCTTGGTAGATGCCAATGGTCGCGCCATTTTGCCATCCTTTGAGTACGCAATTGGCGAAACGATTTCCCCTGAACGCTTGAAAGAGGGCGAGGCGGTGAAGGTGAACGGGGAAGTTGTCGCTTACATATTGCGGGACCCTTTATCCAGATATGACCTGAAACCGGAAGAACAACGGTACATCCAGCGCACCCGGCTGGCCATCGCGCTGGCAGCCCTGGTGGGCGTGGGCACGGCTGTCTTGCTGGGCGTGCTGCTGGCGGGCAGGATTAACAAGCCAGTCCAACAGCTGACCGAAGCTTCGGCGCGCATGGCGCAGGGGGAGCTTGGCAGGCAGCTTCCTGTAAGCTCACAGGACGAGCTCGGGCAGCTTACGCGCAGCTTTAACCAGATGAGCGCGGACCTGGCGCGTGGGGACGCCGAACGCAAACGCCTGACCGCTGATATTACCCACGACCTGAGCACGCCGCTGCAGATTATCTCCGGATACATCGAAATGCTGGAAGACGGTGAGGCGCAGCTGACCCCGGAGCGCCTTGGAATCATTAAAACCGAAATCGAACACCTGCGTCGATTGGTAGGGGACCTGACCACGCTCTCGCAAGCCGAAGCTGGTGGGCTGGATATTCAAAAAAGCGCGCTTGACCCCGTGCACCTCCTGGAGAATATATTCGCGACTTACCAGCCGATTGCCGCACACCAGGGCGTGGAGCTCATCCTCGAGAGGCCAACGCAGGCGCCTTGCCCGGTGGAAGTGGACGAAGGACGCATGCTGCAGGTGCTCAAAAACCTGGTGGAAAACGCGCTGCGCTACACCCCTGCGGGCGGGAGCATTCATTTGCGCGCTGAACAGGACGAACAGGTGCGATTAATGGTCGCGGACAGCGGCGCTGGCATCGAAGCTGAAGACCTGCCGTATATTTTTGAGCGATTTTACCAGGCGGATAAAGCCCGCTCTGCGAACCGGGGCAAAATGGGGCTGGGGCTGGCCATCTGCAAAGCGCTCACCGCGGCGCAGGGCTGCGGCATCGAAGCCCGCTCAGCCGGCAAAGACCAGGGCACCACGATTGTGGTTAGCATCGCCTGCGCAGCCGCGCGGGGAAGCTGACGCGCCAGCTTGCGCAAGTTCCGGTACAATAGCAGCATGCTGCTCATCCATAATACTTCCTTTGTATACCAACTGACCCCGAGCGCCCAGCGCGGCAGCGCGCTTGGGACGCTTAACCCTGTACCCAACGGCGCGGTCCTTTTGGACGGCGACCTTATAATCTCTGTTGGCGCGCCGGCAGAACTCTTGCTCCAGCACCCGGAAGCGGACTTGCTGGATGCCGGCGGGAATGCTGTTTTGCCCGGCTTTGTGGACCCGCACACCCATTTGGTCTGGGCGGGGGACCGCGCCGACGAGTTTGAGATGCGCCTGCAGGGCAAAAGTTACATGGAAATCATGGCTGCCGGAGGGGGCATCGCGGCGACCTTGAAAGCTACCCGGACTGCCAGCCTGGACCAACTTCTGGAAGAAACCCGCCCTCGCGCGCAATCAGCGTTCCGGCACGGCACCACCACAATGGAAGCAAAAACTGGCTATGGGCTGGACCTGGAAAATGAGTACAAGCAGATGGAAGTTCTGCTGCGACTGGAGGAGGAAGGTCCGCTGCAGATAGTCCCCACTTACATGGGCGCGCACGCGGTTCCGCCTGAATTTAGCGGGGATACCGCTGGATATGTCCGTTTTCTGACGCTGCAAGCCCTGCCGGAACTGAAAAACTGGTGGCAAGGTCGGGCGCCAGAGCGGCAGCTGCCCTTTGTGGATGTGTTTTGCGAAGAAGGGGTGTTCGACCTGGCACAAACCCGGGAGATTCTGAGCGCGGCGGCTGAGCTGGGCTTCCCGCGTAAATTGCACGCGGACGAGTTCGCGAACCTGGGCGGCGCCAGCCTGGCAGTGGATTTAGGCGCTGTATCAGCTGACCACCTGGTGAAAACCTCCGCGGAAGATATCCGCAGGCTGGGCGGCTCGCAGACCGTCGCGGTATCGCTTCCGGGCACGCCTTTTGGGCTGGCGCAATCCGAGTACACCCCCGCCCGCGCGATCATCGCGGCGGATGGGATTTTAGCGCTGGCAAGCGACCTGAACCCGGGCACCACCTGGAACGAGTCTATGCAGTTTATCCAGGCGCTGGCCTGCCGTTACCTGAAGCTGACCCCCGCGGAAGCCCTGGCAGCCGCGACCATTAATGCCGCCGCCGCGCTGGGTCTGGCGGACCAAATCGGCTCCATAACCCCCGGTAAGCAGGCAGACCTGCTTATCCTGAGCGTCCCCGATTACCGCATGATCAGTTACCGTTACGGCACGAATCTTGTATCTACTGTCATCAAGAAAGGCGCTGTTTATCCGGCAGTCTGAAGTATGCAGTCATTCTTTGATCTGGAATTTATCAGGCAGTTCAACAACCTGCTCATCCTCGCGCTGGGCGCGCTGGCGATCATCTTTATATTGCGCGGGGTGTTCAAGCTTGCCTGGAAAGTTATCAAGATTATCTTTATCGTCCTGGGTTTGCTGGTGTTATTCGGCTGGCTTTTTGGCTACATACACATCAGCCTCGCCTGAGGCGGTATAATCCCCGCATGGCAATCACGATTGAACAAGCACGCTTGTGGTACGTTTCCGCGGACCCCGTGCATGATTTTGAGCACGTCTTGCGCGTGTACCGAATCGCTGAAAAAATCGCTCTGGCAGAAGGCGCAGACCTGGAGATTGTGCACGCCGCTGCCCTGCTGCACGATTCTGTCGGCTCTGCACCCGGTGGGGACGGCAAGGAACGCCTTGGGCACCACCTGACCTCCGCGCAGTTTGCAGGTGATGTGCTTGGAGCTGAAGGCTGGCAGACCGAACGCATCGAAGCTGTTCAGCACTGCATCCGCGCGCACCGCTACCGCCACCAGGGCGAACGGCCGCAGACCCTGGAAGCCAAGTGCCTTTATGACGCGGATAAACTGGACGTGCTGGGCGCGATTGGCGCGGCGCGCACGATTGCCTTTGCCGCGTTGGCGGGTCAGCCTTCTTACCACGAGCCTTCCGACCGCTTTTTACGCGAGGGCAAAGCAGAACCAGGCGAGCCGCACAGCTCTTATCACGAGTATCTGTTCAAACTGCGCAAAGTAAAAGACCAACTATTCACCCCGACTGGCAAAGCCATAGCCGAACACCGCCATACGTTCCTTACGGAATTTTACGCGGAACTGCAAGCGGAATGCCGCGGGGAACGTTAGCGAAAAGGGAACGGGATGATTGGGGCGCTTATTGGCGATATTGTTGGCTCGGTCTTCGAGTTTGATAACCAACGTTCGGTAGATTTTCCACTTTTTTCTGCTAGTTCCACCTTCACGGATGACAGCGTGCTCACTTTTGCCACCGCCTCCGTGCTGCTGGGCAAAGGGGATTACACAAGCGCGTACCAGGATTTCGCGCGCAGGTATACTGGGCGCGGCTACGGCGGGAATTTCTGGCATTGGATTTATTCGGATGATCCAAAACCCTACAACAGCTTAGGAAATGGCTCGGCTATGCGCGTTAGCCCGGTAGGTTTTGCTTTCGAAAGCCTGGAAGATACCCTGGCGGAGGCCAAGCGCAGCGCCGAAGTGACTCATAACCATCCGGAAGGAATCAAAGGCGCCCAGGCGACAGCCCAGGTGATTTTTATGTCACGCAAAGGCGCGTCCAAAGCGGAGATTAAGCGGGAAATCATCCAGCGATACGAATACGACCTTTCACGCCCGCTCGACCTCATCCGTGAAGTGAATGAATTCAACGAGACCTGTCCGGGTTCTCTCCCTGAAGCCATCAGCGTATTCCTGGAAGGCCAAGATTACGAGAACACAATCCGGCTGGCAG
>CAZPWL010000113.1:0-5964 GCA_964590535.1 uncultured Anaerolineaceae bacterium | reverse complement strand
GTTCCCTTGGGGGTCATTTCCGGAAAGTCGCCCAGGAAAATATCCTGTTTGACTTTGTCGCTGATATCGTTCCCTTCCAACAAAACGGAAACATACAGCGGACAGGCATAGGTCAGGTCGCGCTCAAGGCACTCTTCCATGGAGTTTTTGGGCGCGTCAAACCAGAACTTCAGACCGAACTCCCGGGAGATGGGAGTGTCGCTGGGGAAATGCAGACGGAGATCGTTACCGTATGAAACAATGGGGGAAACTTCGTTGAACAGGCTCTTCAGACCCTCATCCTTGAGTCGCTGGAAGGAATCCAATTGGACCTGGATGAGTTGTGGCAGCTCTAACCCGACCGGGATGCGAGCGTACGTTTTTGGAGGCATCAAATCAGTCATTCACTTCTCCTAAACATTAAATGCGTGGGCACACAAAGGCAACCACGCAGGGATTAATTCACAGCGCAATTTTTCAGTATATTGCAAATTATCGCTTGAGTCAATAGCGGTTGAGTCTATTGCTCTAAGAACTTGCTATCTTACCACAAAGGCATAAAGACCGCAAGTGTCGTGGGGTGATGGACAAAATTAGGTTTCCCATCCAGCCCAGCAGTGCTCTGCCCTAAGACGCGCGCTATTTGAGCCTGCTGCATTTGTACGGACGAGGGCTGAGATCCGCAAGGTATAATACCACCAAGACCGGGAAAACGCAGACTTACATCCTGTCTGCCAGCATATAAAGGAAGGATATTGTCATTATGTCTGCAAACATAGCAGCCAACCTCCCAATTGAAATCGTCATGCTAATTCTTGCGGTTCTTCTGGTATTAAGCGTTGCAGCCAGCAAGATTTCTGACCGCTTTGGCATCCCTTCCCTGCTCCTGTTTCTGGGCATCGGCATGCTGGCTGGGTCCGAAGGGATTGGAGGCATCTATTTTGATGACCCAAAGATTGCCCAGGCGGTAGGTTTCCTGGCGCTGGCAGTCATCCTTTTTTCCGGAGGTCTGGATACGCCCTGGCAGGAAACGCGCAAAGTAATGAAGGAAGCCTGGACGCTGGCAACCGTAGGCGTGCTGTTGACAGCGCTGCTGCTCGGATTTGCCGTGCATCTGGTCTTGAAACTCCCGATTATCCAGGCAATGCTCCTTGGCGCGATTGTCTCTTCCACAGATGCCGCGGCAGTATTCGCGGTGCTGCGTTCCAAAGGCGTGCGTTTACGTCCAAAAATGAGCGCGACGCTGGAATTGGAGTCGGGAAGCAACGACCCGATGGCGGCATTTCTGACCATTGGGCTTATCCAGCTAATTCAAATGCCGGGGCTCGCCTGGTACTCTTTAGTGGGTCTGTTTTTCATCCAGATGTTAATCGGCGTGCTTGTTGGCTACCTGGCAGCCTGCTTGCTCTTGCTGTTAATCAATGCTTTGCGCCTTGGATACGCAGGGCTTTACCCTGTCATGGCATTTGGCATGGTGCTGTTTGCTTTTGCCGCTGCGGCGATACTGAGAGGCAGCGGATTCCTCGCGGTTTACGTCATGGGCCTCGTGCTTGCCCAAAGCGATTTTCTGCACAAAAACAGTCTCTCGCGATTCTTTCAAGGTGTGGCCTGGCTCGCGCAAATTCTCATGTTCCTCACCCTGGGCTTGTATGTGTTCCCCAGCCGACTCTCAGGGATTGTTCTGCCGGGTTTGGTGCTGTCAGCAGTTCTCATGTTCATCGCTCGTCCGTTTGGCGTGCTGGCCTGTCTTCTGCCCTTCCGTTATTCCTGGAGGGAAAAACTCTTCATCTCGTGGGTGGGCCTCCGCGGCGCGGTGCCGATTATTCTGGCGACCTACCCTTTGCTTGCCGGGCTGGATGAATCAGGAACTTACTTTAATATCATTTTTTTCGTCGTTCTCAGCTCCGTCCTGATTCAAGGAACCAGCATTCCGTGGGCAGCCCGACGTTTAAAGGTAGAAGATGACAGTCCGCAGGAAATGAGTTTTCCGCTCGAGCTTGCGCCTGCCCACGCTTGGAAGGGGCTATTGAGAGAACTGACAATTGAAAACAGTTCTCCATTCGCTGGAAGAGCAATTTATGAACTTAAGCTTCCCAATAAATACCTGGTGGTTTTGGTAGGGCGGGGAGATGAATTCCTGATTCCAAACGGCAGTCTGGTCGTGCAGGAAGGTGATAGAATTCTTGGCCTGGCCAGAGACGAGGTTCATCAAAAGGTACAGGAGCTTTCTCACGCCCCAGAAGCGTAAGGTGGGTCGTCATCTGGGCGAAGAATAAATCCCTTCTGCCTGTGGGGGATGAACAGCCAGCGCGCGCAGATGGGACAAGCTATTCCCAAAATACATTTGTTGATTCGCGGTTTCTGTTGTATACTTATTCCTTGCGTATATCACGCAATAATTTTTGCCGGGAACGGAGGTGATAGCTAATGGCAAGTGTTACATTGAGATCCAATGAATCGCAGGATTCATTGCTAAAGCGCTTTCGTAAGAAGGTCGTGAAGAGTGGTGTGCTCAGCACCGTGCGCCGCAAACGCTGGTTCATCTCCAAGAGTGAACAGCGGCGTATGGATAAGAAAAAGGCTATTCGTCGCTCCTTCCGGAAATCGTACGAAGCGTAGCCAACGTTAGAAAGAGGTTTTATGGCAAAAGAAGAAGAGAAGATTACCGTCGACGGGACAATTATCGAAGCCCTGCCGGGCACTCAGTTCCGGGTGCGGCTGGAAAACGGCCATGAAGTCATGGCGTACCTTTCCGGTCGAATGCGCCGATATTACATCCGGATCCTACTGGGTGATGCCGTGCGGGTGGAGATGTCTCCGTACGACCTTGAGCGCGGACGCATTGTTTACCGCCAGCGCCGCCCGGGATCTTCTGACCAGCAAGAATTCTAAACTTGCCCCCAAAACAGCCCCCTGAACTTATCGGGGGCTGTTTTTTTCACGCGCCCCCTACCCGCCGCTTACCGCATGCCGCCTACCGAACCCTCAGACTCCTACCTCCACATCCGACGCTTAAACCCGAACCGGGATCTCGACGCAGTGGCGGACTTGGTGGAGGACGCCTTTGAGCTGAAAGGCGACCCCGAAGGCGCCTGGGTCTTGCACCAGATGCGCGCCTATGCCCGCCGAGCAAAAAGTTATCCCGACATTTTCAGCCCGCCCGGCGCTCCGGAGGGTTTTGTTTGGGAAGCTAATGGCAAAATCGTAGGGAATATCAGCATCGTGAAGTACTTCCAAGGGGACGCGCGCAAGGTTTTGATTGCCAATGTAGCCGTCGCGCGCGATTTTCGGCGGCGGGGAATAGCCAGCGCGCTCACCCGCCACGCCTTGCGCTTTATTGGCCAACAGGCGCAAACTGAAGTCTGGCTGCAGGTACGCTCTGAAAATCAGGCTGCTATCCAAATGTACGTACAGTTGGGCTTCGAATTCAGCAGCGCGCTCTCGCAATGGCGCTGCTCTCCCATTAACTTACACCTCACTGCCAGCCGCGGCGGGTTCCCGCCGGAACTGCAGATAGTCAGGCGAAAACCCAAAGATTGGAAACTGCAGAAGCGCTGGCTGGAGATGAATTATCCTGCCCAAACCCGCTGGTATTTCAACGCCAATTTGGAGTGGTTTTCCCCATGGAGCTTTCTGAACCCGGCCGCCTGGCAGACCCTTACCAGCCTGCGTCACCTCGCGCTGCGCGATGACACACAATTGCTTGGCGTGCTGACCAGGCAAAAAACCAAGCTTTCATCAGATCAAATCTGGCTGTCGCTGCCGGACGGTCCGCAAGAAGACATGCGCGCGGATAAGCTCCTCAGCGCCTTGCTGGAAGAGGAAGACCCCATCCGTCCTTTATTACTGGAGTACCCGCGCGGGCGGGCGCAGCTGGGAATTCAAAGCGCTGGTTTCACGCTGGCGCGAAACCTGGACTGGATGAAACTAAAAAAGTTCGGCTGACCCCCGGTAAATTAAAGAGAAAGGGCTGCTCGGTTTTCGGGCAGCCCTTTCAGTTTTTTAGAGTTCCTCGTCCACGATGGTTTCGATGAGGTCAAGGAATTCCTGCCATTCTTCTTTAAAGAAGTGCAGGGTCACATTGTTGAGCTCAAGGTGATAAGTGGATTCGTTGTCCGGTTCATCCGCGCGCCAGGCGAGGTAGTTCTCGGTTTCTGCAATCGTAGTGGTGACGGGTTCTTTCTCGTTGTCCATGTTTAGCTCCTTTTGATTTCTGGTTTTCATTATCTCATGAAGCGCCGCTCTGATGCAAGTTCAGGGCTTATTCGCGCCTTCTGTGTGGCTGTCAGGGCTTTTCTATGATGCATTCTTCCGTTTAAAAAGCTCCACCACTTTACCGCGAGCTTTTTTCAGCCACAGCGGGACTTTCTTCTTTAGGTACCGGAAGAAGCGGGCGATGGCGGACTCTTTACGGCGTCTGCTGTAGGAAATGCCTTCCCACGGGTCCTGGTCTGTAAGCTTGTGAAACACATAATGGGTGATGAGCTTGACGGTGGCAAAGACCGGCGCTGCCAGGATGATGCCGATGACTCCCAGCAACTGCGAGCCAATCAGCGCGGAAATCAGTACCGCGGCAGGATGCACCTTGAGCGCGTTACCCATCACCTTAGGGGTCATTACATTATCGAGGATGTTATCGACAATCAGAGCCACCCCCACCACGATGGCGGTATAAACCATCGGCAGCACGCCAAAAGGCGTCGGTCGGGTGATCAGCGCCACAATTCCGAAAGTGAGCCAGCTTACCCAGGCTCCCACATACGGGACAAAACGCCCCAAGCCGGCAATCAGCGCCAAACCCAACGCGTAGGGCATCTGCAGCCCGCTCAGCAACACCGAGTAAATCAGGATCGCGGTGCCAACTACCAGGAACTCGCCGCGGATGAAGGCGTTCCAAATATTGTTGATTTCTTTGCCCATCCGCTGGATGTCTTTTTCATATCCGGGCAGGTTAAAGCTGATTTTCTGCTTCTTGACCCCGTCGGTTTCGGAGGTGAAGAAGTACGAAATCAGGTACATCATAAACAGCCGGAAGATCAGGTTCGCGCCGCCAGAAAGGATTTTGCCTATCAGGCTGCCAGCCTCCCCCAGGATGGGCTGAACCCGCTCCACCAGCAGATCGGTCAGATAGGTCGCAGTCAGCTGCGGCACAAAGAAGCTGAAAGGCCCCAGCACCACTTCCTGGTTGGACCACTGCTCCAGGTTTTTTACCAGCCCCCCCAACGCGCCGCTGAGGAGGTTGATCAGGTTCTGCAGCTGCCCAAAGAGCGTGATACCGCCCCAGGTGAGCAGACCTAAAATAATGAGCGCCATGAGTACGTATACCAGCGTGGTCGCCAGGCGCCAGCTGAGCTTGAGGTGTTTCTGGATGAGGGTGATAATAGGGGTGAACAAGAAGACTATCAGCAGCGCTGTCAGCAGCAAGCTGAGATAATTTTGGAACTTGATTATGAGCCCAAACACAATCAGAATACCGGCAAAGCTGATCGCCAGCTTGGTATTTTTGGTCCAACGCGGTGAAACAGTCTTTTCTGGCGCGGCATCTTTCAGCGGTTCGGTGGGTGTAGGCTCAGCCATACATAAATTTTAGCTGGTATTAGGGGAATATGCAAAAGCGCGCTTAATCTCGAAATTCCAGGTTTGAAGGTAAAATTCAGGCACTCTACTTGAAAAGGATAGCCGCATGAAATATCGTCCCTTTGGAAAATTAGATTGGCAAGCTTCTGCGCTCGGCTTTGGTTGCATGCGCTTCCCCGTTGTAGGCGGCGATAACAGCGCAATCGATGAAGAACTGGCAGCGCCTATGCTCCGCCGGGCGATTGATGCCGGCGTCAATTATATCGATACGGCTTGGCCTTACCACCGCGAACAAAGTGAAGTCCTTGTCGGCAAAGTGCTTTCAGAGGGTTACCGCGGCAAAGTTCGCCTGGCCACCAAGATGCCTTCCTGGCTGGTCGACACCCGCGAAGATTTGGACCGTTTTCT
>CAZPWL010000112.1:0-6021 GCA_964590535.1 uncultured Anaerolineaceae bacterium | reverse complement strand
ATTCTGAGCCGCAGGCGAAGAATCCTGGTGGAAGAGCACAAAGATCCTTCGCTGACGGCTAGTCCCCAAAAGGGGATCAGGATGACGGAGGTCTTGTCATTGCGAACCGTTTTGCCACCACCCTGCTGACTAACCCGGCCAGACCTCAAGGCAAAACGGTGTGGCAATCTGCCTGTGTGCCGCAGCAGTAGATCATCAGCACACCAATGCGCAGCATCGCGTTCAGGATTCTAAAAAGGTTGTCATTCTGAGCCGCAGGCGAAGAATCCTGGTGGAAGAGCACAAAGATCCTTCGCTGATGGCCAGCCCCCAAAAGGGGCTCAGGATGACAAGATCAGACTCGTGAGGGCGGACAGGCGCTGCGCCTCATTTCCATTCTCACCCGCAAATTCCAAGCGTCGATTCGGAGTACAATAAGGGTTGCCCCGTCACAGCCTGCATGCAGGCCTATGCCGGCACGCTCTGCCGATTGAGGAAGACCCGATGAAAAATACCCTTTCCAGGCTCGCATTATTCGCGCTGATTTGCGCGCTGTTGGTCGCCTGCGCGGGCGCAGCCCCCCAGCCCACCCCCGCGCCCACCGCGACTAACACGCCTACCACGCCCCCACCCACGGATACGCCCGCGCCCTCCCAGACCCCGACCCAAACCGAGGCGCCCACCGAAACCGCTACCCCCACCCGGACCAAGGTCCCATTTGCCGGGTTCATGCAGCTCTTCAGCCTCTACCGGGCTTGGTCCAGTGAAGGCAAGACCTTCTTCTACTTCCTGCAGTCCAATTTCCCGGGCGTCATGTATGCCCGTGCCGATAGCTACGACCTTGTCTGCAACCCTGACCCAAAATACCCGCTGCACATGCAGTGTGAAAGTGACCAGGAAATCTTTGGTCAGGATGAGATGACCTTTACGTTCTTTACGGATGAAGACCGGCAGGATCTCGTCCACACGCAAAAGTTTTTCACCAGTTTGGTGAATGACATCGTTTATTACCACAATACCGACTGCCCAGACCGCGGGAAGAACGTTCACTGTGAATCCGAATACCGCCTCTACGACGGGCGCTGCTACTACGCGCACACCTGTTACGACGACTGCGGCTTGTACTACTCCCGGGATAATCTTCCCGATGTCTGGAATGAATTCCAGGGCTATACGACCCCCTGCAATTGATGAACATGAAATACCTGCGAAACATTATCTCCCTTGGCTTGATAGTATTCGTGCTGGTCGGATGTACTGCCAGCGCTGCTCCAAGCCCCACACCTTTGCCCTCAGCCACCAACACGCAAGCCCCCAGCGCCACCCACACCACCGCGCCCACTGCCACTTTCACGCCCGAACCCAGCCCGACGCTCGCCCCGCCGCCTACTGCTACGAGCACGCCTGTGCCTTTCCCCGGCTTCTCCCGCATTTTTGAATTCAACAAAGCCTGGATTGCCGACAACCAGACGCATTTCTACTTTCTCAACGCCCAGGTGAATATGAACCTCTTCGGCACCGTCGCCGGCGAGTACCCTTTCACCTGCAGCCCAGACCCCCAATATCCAAATCACATGATTTGCCTGAGCGACTTTACGGACTGGAAAAAGTCCTGGGTCGAGTTCGTGTTTTACGCGGATGAAGCCCGCACGCAGGAAGTGGACCGCCGCACCGTGTTTACAGGGCTCAGCGATGAAGCCCGTGGTATCCCGCCAGGCTGCGAAGCCGAATTTCGGATTTACGACGGCAAGTGCTACGTCGCCTACACTTGTTACGACTCGCTCGGCAACTACCTTTATTCCTTCAACAACTATCCGCCGGGCGGTAATTTTGAGGGCTTCACCGGCATCTGCCCGGGATGGTAGCCATCTACAACGCAAACAGCGAACGCGGCCGCGTTCGCTGTTTCATTGTTCCCAAAAGCTGGCAGCGATTTAGTACTTATAAATCCCGCCGCCAATGAATTCGCGGATAACCGAGTTTTCGGGCACGATGCTGTCATCCGCTTGCGCTTCGATTTCCGCAAAGAGCGCGTTCACGCGCGCGGCCCGCTCGTACGCGTCCTGATGGAGCGGGTCGTCGCGGTATTCGTCGGTCCAGCGCGCAAATTCAGCGCCGAGCTTGGCTTTGTAAAGCGGCAGTTCGTAGGGCATCGCGCTGTTCACAATGGTATCAACGGTGTTGACATAAGGGATGATATGGCGCAGTTCGCTGCTGCGCACGTAATGCCAGTGCAGCAGGGTTCGGGTCGGGTCATAAGCCCGGTGCGAGGCATCCCGCAGCATGCGCCGTATCAGGCGGATGTCCGTCCAGCGCACGAAGCGACCCATGCTGTCTTTCAGCTGCAGCAGCGGCTCGATGTACAGTTTGAACTTCATTTCAGCTGGAATGGAGACCGTCATCTCGGGATATAAGCCGTGCAGGCTGTCAATCAGAATGATTTCATTTTTCGCCAGCCGCATCGGGGTATGGTCTTTGATGCTCTTGCCAGTTCTGAAGTCGTAATAGGGGATGCGCACTTCCTTCCCCTCAAAAAGCGCGCTCAGGTGCTGGTTAATCAGGTCCATATCCAGCGCTTGTGGGGTTTCAAAATCGTAATCCCCAAATTCATCCTTGGGATGCAGCTCCAGATCGTGGAAGTAATGGTCCACATTCAGTGTCACCAAGCGCAGGTTTTCGCGGGCTAATTGTTCGCCAAGTTTAATGGTGGTGGTGGTCTTGCCGCTGGAAGAAGGACCGGCGATAAACACCATGCGCACCTCGTCTTTGCGGTTTAGCACCAGGTTAGCGGCATTTTCTACGTCCTCGTGGTAGGCGGCTTCCGCGGCAGTCACAATCTGGTGCAGGTTACCGGCGCGTGTATACCCATTCAACTGCGCCACGGTATGCACCTCGTGGCTGCTTGCCCAGTCCAACACGCTCCAGAGTTTTGCCCAGGGGATGTTGCTGGAAGGCTGCTGGTCGGGCTCTTTGCGCTTCTCCCGCTGGCGCGCGCGCTCATCCCGGTATAGGATGTAGGCTTTCGCGACGCGGGCGTGCCCGTTCTCAATCAGGACTTTTTCGACCATGTCCTGGATTTGTTCGATGCTGGGGGATTCGCAGGCGGGGTTATTCTGCTCCAGCAGCGCCACTACCTGCGCAGCCAGTTCTTCCGAGGTTTTGCGGTCCCGGCCGCCAACGGCGACAGCCGCCCGGTAGATTGCGTTGGTGATGCGTTCGGGCGTGAAGGGCACGAGGGTCCCGTTGCGTTTGACGACGTGGGTGATCTGACTCATAGGCTCCTCCGTGGTGAGTTTGAGCTGATGCTGGGATTATAGCACGCGCGCGGGCACTCTACCCTTCGTATGGGAGGCTGATTATGGCTGTGGAGCCAAAGCCCAGCCGGCTCTCAAGGTCTAACTGCCCGCCCATTGCATCCACCAGACTCTTGGCAATCGAAAGCCCAAGCCCAAAGCCAGTTCCACTGGCGCGTTCCCCCCGGTAGAAGCGGTCAAAGATATGCGCCAGTTTTTCCTCAGGAATGCCATCGCCGTGGTCCCGCACCTGGATCTCCACCCTGTCATCCTCTGCCGCAGCCGCCACCTCAACGCTCCCCGCGGTGTATTTGAGCGCATTATCCAGCAAGATCAACAGTACCTGTTTCAGGCCGTCCTGCCAGGTAAGCAAGCGCAGTCCTTGAGGCACATCCAGGGATATCTGCCTGTTCTCATCCATCTGGTGCGCCTGGCGCACCGCTTCCTCCAACAGCACGGGCAGCAGCACCTCATCCCGTACCATTCCGCGGGCGGAGTCCGCGCGGGCTTGCTCCAGCAGCGCGCTTACCAGGCGAATCATGCGTTCGGTTTCGTCCACCATATCTTTTTGGATATCCGCCCTGTCCTCCTGAGAAATTGCATGCTGGTGAGAAAGCAGACTCAGATTTCCACGCAGGGTGGTCAGCGGCGTGCGCAGTTCGTGCGAAACGTCCGCAACAAAATCCCTCTGCATCTCCAGCGCGCGGGCTTTGGCCTCATAGGCCACTTCCAGCTGCCCAAGCATGGTGTTGAACGTTACCGCCAGCTGCCCGACCTCATCCTGAGGTCCCTGATAGTCTACCCGGCGCGAAAAGTTCTGTTCATTACCAATCTGGCGGGCGGTTTGCGAAATTTTTTGGATTGGCTTAAGGAAATACCCGGAGAAGAACCATCCAATCGCGACCGCCGCGACCATGGTCAGCAGAATGGCAGCCAACAATGTATTGCGCAAGGCTTCCATGCTGCGGTCGCGTTCGGTCAGGGGGCGGGCGACCTGGAGAATCATGGAGAGTTTTCCCTCCACCATTACCGGTCGGTTTAAAATCAGCAGCCGTTCGTTAAGGTGCGCGCTTTCCCACCAGAGCTCGCCCCTCTGGAGCGCCGTGTACCCCTGTGCGTTGTAGGGCAGCCCTCCTTCCGCCACCCCGTACGGCGCGGCGATAAGCTCTCCCTCAGCGTTCAACACGCGCACAATCTCGCGCTCACGCAGGCTTTTAATCACTTCGACGTTGGATAGACTTTCAAAAGTTCTGGGGTCCGCAGACGTGTATGGACCGGGTCCGGGCGGGTCTGCCAGCAACATCGGCACCAGGTTAATAGCCACCTCGTCGCTGCTGTAAATCAGGTCCTTCTTAAGGCTGTTAAGCGTGCTGCCTGCCTGGATTCCATACAGAGCCGCGCCAAACGCGAGCAGCGTGACCAGCAGGATAAGGTTGTAGAGCAGGGTGAAGCGCGCCCGGATTGACATTATTCCTCGCGGAGGACGTAGCCAATTCCACGAACAGTCTGAATCAGCCGGCTTTCCCCTTCAGTTTCGATTTTTTTACGCAGGTAGCTGATATAGATTTCAAGAACGTTGCTGTCACCGCCAAAGTCGTACCCCCATACTTCCGTCAGGATTTGGCTGCGTTCCAACACCTGGCGGGGATGGCGCAGGAAGTAATGCAGGAGGTTAAACTCGGTTACTGTCAGGTCGAGCAGGCGCGTGCCGCGCCAAGCTTCGTGCTGAACCGGGTCTAAGCGCAGATCAGCGTATTGCACCGCGGTGTCATCCGGGCGCGTTTCAATCCGGCGCAGCAAAGCGTGCACCCGCGCCACCAACTCCGAAGGCGCGAACGGTTTAACCAGGTAGTCATCCGCTCCGCTTTCCAGGCCGTCAACCCTATCCTCAATCGCGTCGCGCGCGGTCAGCATCAGGACGGGGAGTCGGTTGTTCATGTCGCGCAGGCGCTGAATTAATTCCAGGCCATCCATCTCCGGCATCATCCAGTCCAAAATCATCACGTCCGGTTTTTGCCTGCCGACAATTTCCAACGCTTCCACGCCGGTAGAGGCGGTAAGGACGTCCATGTTTTCGTACGCAAGCGTACGTTTCAACATCTTCAGCAGTTTTTGGTCATCATCCGTGATCAGTACTTTTGGCATCGCGCAGCATCCTAAAGGTAATTATTGCTCATTGATATATATCACAATATACCTTCCCCGGCTGTGAAAATCCTGTGACAAGCTTTTTCACAGCCTTCTCCAAGCATTTGTTTGGCAATATCACAGGTTCGGTGTTTATTATGTAAGCGTTAGGATTGACGGGACGCGGTTCCAAATCAACGGAACAGCAGCAGTCAGAGTGGATAACTGACTGAAGAAAAACAAACGAACGATTTCGATCTTTCTCCTCCAGGTACAAGCAGCGGTAACGACGGACCGCTGCTTGTATTTTAAGGTCGGCGCATCGGCCGTGCGGGCATTGCTCTGCTGCGCGCATGCTATAATTAATTCAATGGAATACGAAGAGAAGCCATTTCCCCTCATCTACGCCCACAGAGGAGCCAGTGCTTTGGCGCCTGAAAATACGCTGGCTGCCTTTTTATTGGCGTTGCAAGCTGGCGCGGATGGCATCGAATTGGATGTGATGCTCAGCCGCGACAAAGAACTGGTAGTCATTCACGATTCCACAGTCGATCGCACCACGGATGGTACCGGCAAAGTGTCGGACTTGCCCCTTTCCGCCCTGCGGGAGCTGGATGCCGGC
>CAZPWL010000111.1:0-6030 GCA_964590535.1 uncultured Anaerolineaceae bacterium | reverse complement strand
TGGTCGGCATGATAAATGCGGAATGCAGCTGCGCTTTCCAGGCGCTGTCGTAAAGTATTTCGTTCAGGCCTTTCATCTTGTCGATGCTTTCAGCCTCGCCATTAAAAGCTTTGACGACGACATGACCGCTGTACATTTCTTCTATGTGCCCGTTGATGTGTCCGAGGTATTCCTGTTGGGTGCGGAAATAACGCTGTGAGTGCTTGACCACGTAGCGGATGATTAGCAAGGAGAGCGGCACGATGGTCAGCGCAATCAGGGTCATCTGGATGTTGATTGTCAGCATCATTATCAGGATGCCAATCACGCTTACCAGGGAAGTAATCATCTGCGAGAGACTTTGATTCAAGGTCTGACTGATGGTATCCACATCGTTTGTCACGCGCGAAAGCACCTCGCCGGTTGTGATGTGGTCAAAGAAGCTCAGTGGTAAGCGGTTTATCTTTTCGGCGATTTCCCGACGGAAACGGTAGGTAATATCCGCGGATATGGAAGTCATCAAAAAGCCCTGGACAAGGTCCAGCATGGTGGAACCGAAGTAGAGCGCCAGCACGCGCAGTAAAAATTGGGTAATTTGCGCAAAATCAATGCCGCGCGGATCTCCCGCGATCATCCGGGTAACGCCTTCATAAAGCGCGGTAGTCGCCTGTCCAAGGATCTTGGGGCCGAAGATGGAAAACACCACCGAGACGGAGGCAATGACCATCACCACCAGGATGGTCCATTTGTACTTGCCGAGGTAGCTAAGGAGCTGCTTCATGCTGGCCTTGAAATTCTGGGCCTTCTCGCCGGGCATCAGCGCGCCGGGGCCGCCGCCGCGGTGGATTGAGGGCTGCGGGGTTCGTTTCAGCGGAGCTTTTTTGGCGGGGCTTTCTGGCGTTTGCTTGTTTTCGGGCTGTGAATTGCTGTTCATGCCAATTCCTCCTTGCTCAGCTGTGAACTGGCAATTTCCTGATAAGTCTGGCAGCTTTTCAGCAGTTCCTGATGCGTGCCCTGACCAATCAACCTGCCGTTATCCAAAACCAGGATTTGGTCGGAATTTTTAGCTGTGGCGACGCGTTGCGTCACAATCAGTACGGTGCTGTCTCCAACTTTCTTCTTCAGCGCCTGGCGCAGCGCCGCGTCGGTTTTGAAATCCAGGGCTGAAAAGCTGTCGTCAAAAATATAGATTGGCGGCTTTTTCACGAGCGCGCGGGCGATTGAGAGCCTCTGTTTCTGCCCGCCCGAGAAATTCGTCCCACCCTGCGCAACTTCAGCTTCCAAACCCTCGGGCTTGCCGTACACAAAATCGGCTGCCTGGGCGGTTTCTATAGCATCACGCACCGCGGCTTCCCCGGCATCGATTTTTCCGATGCGCATATTGCTGTCGATTGTCCCGCTAAAAAGCAAACCTTCTTGCGGTACATAACCAATCTGCTCGCGCAGATCGTGTTGGTTCAACTGGCGGATATCAACGCCGTCAATCTGGATGCTGCCCTTGCTGACCTCAAAGAAGCGCGGGATGAGGTTTACAACCGTGGACTTGCCGCTGCCGGTGGAGCCGATGAGGGCAGTCACCTGCCCGGGCAGGGCGGTAAAGCTGATGTCGTGCAAGACATCGACTTCCGCGTCGGGATAGCGGAAATCCACATCGCGAAATTCCACTATGCCCTGCACTGGTTCGGGGAGTTTCTGCGCCTCAACGGGGTCCTTGATCAGGACCGGGGTCTCGAGCACATCCGCGATGCGGTCGCCGGAAATTGCCGCGCGTGGGATGAAGATGAACAGCATGGAGATGTTCATAAAGGAGAACATAATTTGGGCGGCATATTGCATGAAGGCTATCAAGTTGCCGACTTGCAGGGTGGAGGCTGCCACTTCACGCGCGCCAACCCAAATGATGGCTACGCTCAGGCCGGTCATGATCAGGTTGATGATAGGGAACATGGTGGACATTACCCGGCCAATAAAACGGATGGTTCCGGTAACTTCCTTGTTGGCTTTATCAAAACGCTGCTCTTCAAAAGCTTGCTTGTTGAAAGCGCGTACCACCATCAGACCTGAAAGATTCTCGCGGATTACCAGGTTTAAGCGGTCCACCAGCGACTGCATGATTTTGAACTTGGGGATCGCGAGGGTGAATGCCAGCATGATGAACATTACAAGCACAAGCACCGCCAGGGCAATCAACCACCACATATTTGGGCTTTTATCAATCGCGCGGATAACGCCTCCGATACCAATCATTGGCGCGGTGAATGCCATGCGGATGACCATAAATATCACCTGCTGAACCTGAGAAACATCGTTGGTTGTGCGCGTGATTAAGGTTGCGGTGGAAAAGTTGTCGAATTCAGCGCTGGAAAAGTTGGATACTTTTTCAAAGACTGCCGCGCGAATGTCCCTGGCGACACCGGCGGATGTGCGCGATGCCAGATAACTGACCATGATGGAGGTGGCAACCGCCAGCAGAGCCATCAGAATCATGCGCCCGCCGATGCGCAGGATGTAGTTAGTTTGGGTGTTTTGCAGGTTAACCCCCAACGTGGAGTATTCCGTCCCGACAGCACGTACAGCCATCTGGCGCAGGATTGTGCCTTCCAGGCCGTCCAGATGCTGCATTAGCGCGGCTTTGACCTGCGCCGCCTGCGCTTCTGGCAGTTGGGTGAACAAGCTGAACGGGTCGCTGCCGGCAGGCAGAGATTTGAGCCTTTCAGCAAGCTCGGGTCCGACCAGGCTGGACGCCTGGTCCGGGTTTTGGGCCATCATCTGAAAACCGTACAAGATAACCAGCGGTTTGGTCAACGCTGCCTCCAGCGAAGCCGTCGCGCTGGCATCCAGGGTCTTGAGCTTATAGACCGGCTGGAGGGAAGCCCCAGGATAGTAAGGAACCAACGCCGAGGATTCCGGCGTGCCGGGCTCAATCCGCTCAAAGGCGGCTAAAGTCTCGACCTGCGCTTGTTCGGTTTGGAACTGAGTGATTTTATCCAGGGAAGACGCGCGGATAACTTCTGGTATTGTCGTATCGACACCGTTTTGTTGGATGCCGATGTTGATAATTTGAGAAAGGTAATCCGGAAGCGCCAGGTCGGTGCTTGCCATCACGTACAGCAAGCCCAACGCCAGAACAATGAGCAGCCAGTAGGGTTTGATATAGGGTAAAAGTCGTTTCATAAAATCGTCCGCTTCGTGAAAATTATGAGTTATTGTTTTGGGTGAATACTTTGTTCATGCCTTCGAGCAGAGTCTTGAACGCCGGCTGCAGGGCGGCCTTTTGTTCAGGGGTGAGGCTTTCAATCAGGTCGTTCAACCAAGCCCGCCTTGCCTTTCTGGCCTGGGCAACTTTTTGCTTGCCCAGATCGGTCAGGCAAAGTCGCTTCGCGCGTCTGTCCGCGGGGTCAATCTTCCGGTCTACCAAGCTGCGCTCCACCAGGCGGTCAATCGTCTGAGAAGCCGCCGCTTTGGTAAATCCAAAGTGCCCGGCGACGCCATTGATGGATGCGTGCGGTGAGTCCTGCAAAAAGAAGAGGGTATTGATTTGGGTCGGAGAAAGCTCGTGCTGTCGGCTGAATTGCCGGATGGCTGCCATGGAAAGCTTCATGGCTTTTTCGGCGTATTCGAACATTAATGGGAAAAGGGTGTCCGACAAGATAAACCTCACTTAATAGTTAAACAGGCTGAACTATATTACCTGGCTAACAACTTGTCAAGGCAAATATGTAAAAAACATTGGTTATTTGTATAGAAAAAATAAAATTGTCAGGACAGAACCTGACTTTGAAACTGCTGGGGCTGAAAAGAAAAAACGCTGGTCCAGCGCGGGCTCTCTTGTTATTTCCTTTCGCGCGAGGACGAGCGGTTTTGGTTTTATTCAACGATGGGATTAGTTTTCCGGCTCCCATCTCCCGGGTTAACTATCAAATACGGACTACTTGATGGTCAGGTCCAGCTTGTATTCCCTGGCAGCGCGCGCCGTCCGGCCGGGAAAGCTGAGCTGAAAAGCCGCGCTCCCCGAACTAAGCGCGTCCGCATAAATAATCGTGCTTTGTTCGCAGCCGACTACTTTCCCAGACTCATCATACAGCGTGGAAACTACGCTTAGATTTACCGGAGCAGTACCTTCAGGCGCGAGTATGCGTCCACTAAGAGCGTAGGCGACAGCAGCCTTGTCAAAACTGGCGGTGATATCCGCCAAATCCAAATCGGGTGCGGGCTCGCCGCCTGTTTGGAAGCCCGGGATGCTGAGCTCGTAACGTTCGTACTTGCCGGGCGCTTCCAGATAAAGGTGAAAGCAGGCTTTTTGCCCGGATGGGATGCTCTTTACCAGTGGGGTGCCGTGCATCGTTGCCACGGCGTTGGTGCCGTTGGCAGGGTAGAGCACCGCATTAATACTGACATACGATATCGGGTTCGCTGTGTAATTCGCAATCTCACCAGTGATGTGGAGGATTTTTTGCTTATTATCGGTCAAGAAAAGGCTGGAATTATTCAGGATCTCCACGTGCCCTTCGTTACCGCTGAAGGCAATGGGCAGAAAGGTCATATGGGCAGCTGTAAGGAACTTCGGCTCCCCCGATTCTTTCTGGATCAGTTTGAGCACGGGGACCGGCTCAGCTTCCTCGGGCAAGGAGGCTTGCGCTGAATAGCGCTGGAGCACGAGCGCGATCAGGAGCGCGTCTGCGAGCAGAAAGAGGACAAGCAGCGTAAGCGCAGTTTTTTTCTTTCCTTTTGCCATAATAAAAGACCTCCGGGCGGATAGCTTAACGGAGGTCGTGCAATTACTGTGCCAAAACGCTACTCGCCAAAATTGGACCGGAAGAGCTCCGCCAGCGCGTCCAGAACTTCAGTCTTCTGGCTGCCTTCTGCCTGGACTTTCAGGGTGTCTCCCTTTTTTGCGCCGAGCAGCATCACCGCGATCAAACCGTTGATGTGCAGGGGTCCTTTGTTTTCGCTCAGATTTGTAACGGTCACTTTCGCGTCGTATGCGCTGATGGTTTTCGCAAAGACGGCAGCAGGTCGCGCGTGCAAGCCGGAAGCGTTGCTGACCACCACGGTGAACTCGCTTTGTTCCTCTGCTTCGGCTGCCGGGGTTGGGGCTGCTGATAAAACCTGTGCTGCGCTGCCGGGGGCAATTTGCTCTTGCTTGGCGAGCAAGGCGGACATAGCTTCACGGTAGACAGCCTCCAGGTCGGCGCCCATGTTGGCTTGCACGCCGGCGGCAATCGCGCCTTCCACAAAAGGCGCCGGGCACATGCGGATATTGGCTTTCTGGTCGTCTTCCAGCATCTCCAGCGCCATGTCGGTGCTTAGCAGCGCGCTGCCAAGGTCCATCAACACCAGAATGCCCTCGGGGGACTGCAGCTCAATCAATTTTTCCATGATTTCCGCGGCGTTGGTGCCAAGTTCCTCATTGTTATCGCCTATGCCGGCGGCAACCGCGATTTTGACAGTGTCTGAGGGCGCCATCTGACGCACAAGCTCGGCAACGCCCTTCGCGAGTTGGTGGCTGTGGGATACAAGTAATAAATTAACCATGATGAAATTCCTCCTATAAGTGCTGGCGTTTGTGTCCGGTCAAATGGTGGGTATGCTGCTCAATTCGCGCAGAAAATAGCTACGGTCCTCTTCGCTGGCGATATTTTCAGCGGCTGCGCGAGCCAGGCTGGTGTAGTGGCGGGCTTCAACTGCAAGGCCAAAGACCGCGTTTGCACGCGCCATGGCTTCGTACGCGAATGCCAGGTCAAAATCCCCAATTTGGTTTGTCTCGCACCACATCAGGCTGAGCGCGGCGTGTTCCAGTGCGGCTTGGCCATTCACAAGCAGGATATAGACGCGTGATATCAGCCACTCGCCGCGCGCGAACTCCAATGGTCCCCCGACCTGCGCCCAGTGGTAGCGGGACGCAAAGGCGGTCTGCAGCATCAGGTCATCCTCATGCGGCCCGCGTTTAGGATTATCAATCAGCTCCCATGTGTCATTAAAGCACTGGGTGGCCAATATTTTGTGGATTTCCGGTGTAATTGCGTTCACAGGGATATCCTTAGGAAAAAT
>CAZPWL010000110.1:2010-6091 GCA_964590535.1 uncultured Anaerolineaceae bacterium | reverse complement strand
TGGAACGCATTACTGCCCCGGCTGCACGCACGGGGTGGCGCACCGCCTGATCGCGGAAGTGCTGGAAGAAATGGGCGAGCTGGAACATACCATCGGCGTGGCGCCGGTGGGCTGCGCGGTGTTTGCGTATAACTATTTCGCCTTTGATTTCGTGGAAGCCCCGCACGGGCGCGCGCCAGCCATGGCCACCGGCATCAAACGCACCCTGCCGGACCGCATGGTCTTCACCTATCAGGGTGACGGCGACCTGGCGTCCATTGGCATGGGCGAGATTGTGGCGGCGGCTGCCAGGGGCGAGCAAATCACCACGATTTTCATCAACAACACCAACTACGGCATGACCGGCGGTCAGATGGCGCCGACCACGCTGCCCGGGCAGGTGACAACTTCCTCCCCACAGGGCCGCGATGTGGAACGGCAGGGCTATCCCATCCGCACAGCCGAGATGCTGGCCACCCTGGAAGGGGCTGCTTATGTGGTTCGCCGCAGCCTGCACGACCCCAGGAACATCCGCATGGCGAAGAAAGCCCTGCGCACAGCCTTTGAAGTACAAAAACAAGGGCTGGGCTTCTCCATGGTGGAGCTGCTTTCCACCTGCCCCACCAACTGGGGCATGACCCCCGCCAACGCGCGCGTTTGGTTGGCGGAACACATGCTGCCCTACTATCCCGTTGGGGATTTTAAGGTCTCGAACGCGATTTCCTTTGAGAAACAAGGAGGGAACTGACATGCAGAATGAAATCATCATTTCAGGTTTCGGCGGTCAGGGCACGCTCTACGCAGGCCAACTGCTGGCTTACGCCGCCATGGATGAAGGCAAACATGTAACCTGGATTCCTTCCTATGGGCCGGAGATGCGCGGAGGAACCGCCAACTGCACTGTTGTTATCTCAGATCAGGAAATAGGCTCGCCCTCGGTCAAGTATCCTAAAGCCGTCCTGGCGATGAATTTGCCCTCGCTGGATAAATACGAGCCGCTGATGGCGGTGGGCGGCTGCCTGATTGTCAACCAATCCATGGTCAACCGCGCTGTAACCCGCACCGACCTGCATGTGGTGGTGCTTCCTGCCAACGCCATCGCGGCGGAAATTGGCAATGAACGCGCCACCAACATGGTGATGCTGGGGGCGTTGATGGCGAATATGGATATTTTGCCGGAAGGGGCTTTAGATCGCGCGCTCAAGGCGCACACCGCCCAACGCCTGCAAAAATTCGTGGAAATGAACACCCGCGCGCTGGCGCGCGGAGGCGAATACAAAGCAAGCTAAGCTGTCTCAACAAAAGATACTGCCCGGGCGTTCCCCGGGCAGTTTTGATTAAGGTCGCAAACTACCAGCGGTCAACGCCTGTATAATTAAGCCTGCATATGGAAACCGAGTTTTCCCCCTCCAAACGGCTTGGTACATGGGTGAGCCTGATTTTGCTTGCTGCGATAGGCGCGCTGCTCTTTCTGCTGGTATTCAGCCCGGCTGGCTTTAGCGCCGCCCTGCCAACACCTTTGAGAATAGCCGCGAGCGCGCTGTTCGTCGTGCTTGGTCTGTGGCTGCTCACGCGGACATATAAGCTGCTCACAACGCGCTACATCCTGGGGCGCGGCGGCTTGGCACTGCGCTGGGGGCTGCGCCGGGAAGTCATCCCCATGCCAGCTGTCCAATGGATACGACCTGTCTCTGATTTCCAGACCCGGCTGCCGCTCCCCGCGGGGGCTCTGCCGGGCATGATATTTGGCGCGCGCGCGGTGCCCGGTTTAGGACCGGTGGAGTATGCCGCGGCGGACACTCGCGCTTTGCTTCTGGTAGCCGCTTCCGGTCAGTATTACGCGATATCCCCAAGCGCCCCTGACGCGTTTCTGGACCTGTATGAACGCCTGAGCGAACTGGGCAGCCTGGAAAGTTACACGCCGCGTTCTGAAAGCCTGGGCACCCTGCGCAAGAAAATCCTGCAGGACAAAGCCGCCCGGGCATTACTGGGGGGAGGTTTGGCGGCGGGCTTGCTGGTGCTGGCGCTGGCTTTGGCTCTGGCAGGCAGCCGCGCGGAAATTACCTGGACCACGCTCGAGAAGGTTCCGTCCAACCAGGTCTTCCTGTTGGCATTTTTCAGCCTGTTCATCTGGTTGTTGAATTTTGCGCTTGGATTGTATTATTACCTGCGGGGGGGCGTGGAAAAGGCAATGATTTATCTTTTGTGGGCTGGTTCCATCCTTAGTTCGCTGTTACTCGCTGTCGCGATGCTCATTCTGGCATTATAAATGCAGGGTATACCAAAAGTGTTGACCTAAGGACAAGACCGAAGGGAACGCGATGCAAGCTGGCTTGCCCGGGCTGACCGGGATTCCATGCTATAATCGAAAAACAAACGGAGTGAAGCCACCCCGTAATTTTGCATTGATGCTATGAAAGCGCCGCGCACCTTACCATCCCAATATTCCAGTTACGCGAGATACTTTCTGGCGCTTCTGGCGGTCATTGTTGCTCTGGCCGGCTGCCTGCGCTCAGCGGGCACTCCCACGCCGCTCGCTTTCCCGGTCCAGATGGACCCGACCACTGCGGCCTCGCCCACGCCGACGCCCGAGGTATGGAACACCTTCGCCCCGGCCAGCATCGCGCCGGTCACGCCTGTTCCGCCAGCAGCCGAGCGCGTGGCTCTGCCAGAGGACGTGGAAGTATGGCTGTTCTTAGGCTCAGACCAGGAAGCGCCGTATCAGGGGCGCACGGAAGCGTTTCATTTGGCGTTTGTTAATAAGCGCCTCTCAAAAGCCAGCGTGATTTCCATCCCGGGGAGCCTGTTTGTGTTTATTCCAGGCTACACCATGCAGCGCCTGAACACCGCTTACGCCCTGGGCGGGATGAATCTTGTGCGGGAGACGCTCGCGTATAACTTTGGAATTAAACCAGACCGCTTTGTGGTCGCCCATCCGCAGGAATTTGGTTGGCTGGTGGATGACCTGGGCGGGGTGGATGTCAGCGTTTTGCTGCCCATCCGCGATGCGTGCGGCGGCCTGCCGGCCGGCTTGCACAGCATGAACGGGCAGAAAGCTTTGTGCTATGTGTCCTATCTCTCCAATGAGGATGAGATTGACCGGACAAGAAGACAGCAGCAGATGCTGCAATTGCTCTTTACAAAATTAGTCCAGAATGGAAGGTTGGTAAAGCTGCCAGCGATGTACGTTTCGTACAAAGACCAGTTGGATACCGATTTTTCGCTGCCGGAACTGCTGCTGGATATCCCACTGTTCCTGCGCCTGGGAGACCCGCAGCGCCTGAGCTATTATCTGCTTGGCTGGAACGAGCTCAGGAGCTGGGAGCTGCCGGATGATACCCAGACAAGCGTGCTGCTTCCGGACGCGGACGCGGTCAGCGCGGTCTTCTCGCGCGCGCTGGAAGATGTGCTGGAAGCCAGTCCGCTGGGAGAAATCGTGCTGACGTACGAAGCGCAGTTGACCGAAGCTTCGGCTTTTTCGCCGACGCCGCTGACGCCGACGACAACCGGCGGTTCACCGGTCATCACGGGAACGCCAACACCTACGCGCACTTTGCCACCCGGTGTAACGCCCACACCCGGCGTCACCCGAAGCCCGATACCAACCGCCATTTTCCCGACCCCCTATCCGGTGAATACCCCCACGGATTCGGGTGAGTATCCTTAACAGAGGAACAAAATTGTTCTGATGCACATGGGCGCCAAAACACTGACACGAAACACAATACTGAGCAGAATCATTCTGGTCTGTATTTTCGTGCTGCTTGTTCTGAACCCAAAGCCAGCGGCTTCAGTCCCACTCCCCTCCGAAGGACCTCAGCGCTCCGTTGTGTTGACCGTGGATTACACCACCTACGAGTGGTGGCTGCTTTCATGGAAAACCTCACAAGTTGCCTGCCAGATTTATGTAGAGCACGAATCCTGGCCGGATGACAGCGAAGTCTTGTACTACTGCGGCAGCAGCATCCTCAGCCAGTGGCAGAGGACTTCCGCCTGCGTATACGACGATTTCATCACCAATCCCCAGCAGTGCCCCGGGCTGTACCTGCACCTTGCCAACGTCACACCCTCCACCCGCAAGGTAGAGGTCATGCTGCCGCCA
>CAZPWL010000110.1:0-2000 GCA_964590535.1 uncultured Anaerolineaceae bacterium | reverse complement strand
GGAGAGAACCAATGCAACTCCCTGCCCTTCCTGCGCATGGAAGCGCTTGAACCATTGCCCAACGAACAAATCATCCAGATTCTGGGCACCCTGAACGGACAACCGTTCACCTGCCCCGGCGGGATCTGCGACCTGCCGCTGGCTCCGACCGGCATGAACGGCGTGGAAATTGTGTTTTGGGCTGAATCCAGTTATGGGGACGCGAGCGAAAGATTTACCGCGCAGGTGCGCGTGATACCCTGGGGTGAATTTGCCAACCCGGAGGCAGCCGCTGCGGACCAGCCGGTCTACTATGTGGACGTGCTCAGCTCGCAATACTTGCAGGACAATTTGTCCACCTGTTCCAATATATGGCAGGCGTTTTTGCCGGTGGACGGCGCGCCGATCTGGTTGAATACCCCGCTGCTGTCCGAGAACCTCGTTTCTTTCGATGAATACTACCTGTTAGCCGGGTCTTTGATAAAGCAAGGTCTGGTGGATGCCAGCGCTTGCGAGCGCGGCGGTTTGCAAATCAACGGCGCGGCGAACGTGTGCGGGATGGAACTTGCGCGCCCGGTCGTGAATGAATGGCAGAACCGCTTTAACGCGGAGATTTTGCAGGTAGCCAACAACACCGGCGTACCAGCCCAATTGATGAAGAACATTTTCAGCCGCGAAAGCCAGTTCTGGCCGGGCATCTACGCAAAAGTTCAGGAAGCCGGCCTGGGGCAGATGACCGAATTAGGCGCGGATGCAGTGCTGCTCTGGAATCCTGAATTTTTCACGCAGTTCTGCCCGCTGGTGCTGGCTGAGGAAACCTGCCAAAGAGGGTTTGGCAACCTGGACGAAGCCCAGCAGGCGATGCTGCGCGGTGCGTTGGTGCAAAAAGTGAACGCAAGCTGTCCGGATTGCCCGGTGGGAATTGACCTGACCCAGGCTAATTTCAGCATCAGCGTCTTCGCGCGCGGGCTGCTGGCGAATTGTGAACAGGTCAATCAGATTATTTATAACGCCACCGGCAAGAACGCCGGTCAGCTTTCGACCTATGAAGACTTGTGGAAATTTACCCTGCTGAATTACAACGCTGGTTCGGGCTGCCTTTCCCGTGCTATCCGCCTGACCGTGGCGAACAAGCAGCCGCTCATCTGGGCGAATGTGCTGCAGTATCTGGAGCCGGTCTGTCAGGCTGGGATCGCGTATGTGGACGACATCAGCAATATGCCGGTCGCGAAAGAGCCGGGTATCGGGGACCTGCTGGCCACGCCGAACCCGGAGGTGGTGCTCATCACGCCGACGCCTGTGCCGACACTCAGGCAGACCGTCACGCCCACTTCAATTTACCCGAGTCCGACCCCGCCCGGATACCCGGTGCAGACCCCCACGCCTTTGCCGGATTACCCGTAATCGCCGGGATTTGAACGGGATTTACTCGCCTGAACGCAGCGCGTCCAACTGGGCTTCCAGTTCGGCGCGTTTTTCTTCGCCAGCCTGGCGAACTTCATCGCGGATTTTTTGCACAGCTTCCTGCAGTTTGCTCTTAAGTTCGCTGCCCTTAGCCGGGGTGTACAGCATCACCAGCGCGCTGCCTAATAAACCGCCCAGGATAGCTCCCAGCATCCAAGATTTCGTGTTGCTCATATTTTGTCCTTTGCCTGTTTAATAAGTGATTATAAGGGATTTTGGCGTACTTCGATTGCGGCGTAGAAGTCTGATTGGGATGATTCCCTGAAGGGCTCTTGTCGTGGGTAAAGCAAATATTTATAGAAGAAAAACGAATATGCTGGCCCTCTTGGCAACCGCTGATTCGCTATCGCGAGCCCCCGTTGTAAAGAAACTGGACAGATCAAAACCATTAGTAGGGGGCGTGGCAATCTGCCCTTAAGTCTCCACGAGGCAGACAGTCCATGTACCCGCGAAGCAGCTTGGTTGCAGAAGAAATGATCCTTCCCTGAAGCTACTGATGACGAGGTTTAGGGGAACAACGAGCATATTCTGACAGTGAGAACGCTTTGTCCTCCGCA
>CAZPWL010000109.1:0-6177 GCA_964590535.1 uncultured Anaerolineaceae bacterium | reverse complement strand
TCTAACCAACTGAGCTAACCGCCCGCGAGGTAAGCATTATAGCGTTATCCAGCTTTTTGTGCAAGACCCAAACAGCCGCTCTGGGCTGGAAAAACCGCCCAGGACCAAAGCCTGCCAGGGATTTTCCGGCGAACATTTTTGGCTTTGCCCATCCCAAACCATACAAAAAAACTGCACCACACTCAGTTGGTTCTCGCCCGCGTGAAGTGGTGCAGCTTGGTTTCTTGAGGTTATAAACCCGGAGACCGGGGCTACTTCAGGTGTTCTTCTTCAAATTTCTGCAGGAAATCCACCAGCGCGTCCACGCCTTCCTTTGGCATGGCGTTATAGATGGAAGCCCGCAAACCGCCGACGCTCTTATGACCCTTCAGGTTGTCAAAACCAACTTCCAGCGAGGCCTTTACAACAGCAGCATCCAATTCCTTCTCTCCTGTGGAGAAAGGCACATTCATCAGGGAGCGGTCCTGCTTCTCAACTGTGCCGTGGAACATTTCACTGCGGTCCAGGTAAGCATACAGCGGCGCGGCTTTTTCCTGGTTGAGCTTGTGCATCGCTTCCAGACCGCCAAGCTTTTTCAGGTACTTGAACACTTTGCCGCACACATAAATCGCCCAGCAGTTGGGAGTGTTGTACAGGCTGTCGTTATCGGCGTGCGTATCGTAGCGCAGATAGGTTGGCACCTTGGGGTCCAGATCTTCGCGGCGGATAAGATCCTCGCGGATGATGACAATCGCCAGCCCGGCGGGGCCTACGTTCTTCTGGACGCCAGCCCAAATCAGGCCGTACTTGCTCACGTCGCAGGGCTTTGAAAGGAACATGGAACTCTGGTCCGACACCAGGGGTTTGCCCTGGGTATCGGGCAGGGTTTGCCAGGTCGTGCCGTTGATTGTCTCGTTCTCGCAAATATAGACATAATCCGCGTCTGGTGAGATGGAAACTTTGCTCATATCGGGGACATAACTGAAATTCCGGTCTTCACTGCTGGCAATAACATTCACTTTACCGAACTTCTTCGCCTCGGAGATAGCTTTTTTAGACCAGGCTCCAGTATTGACATAATCCGCCACGCCGTTCTTCATCAGATTCATCGGGACCATGGCAAATTGAAGCGTCCCACCGCCCTGGATGAACAGAACTTTATAATTATCCGGGATATTCATCAATTCCCGCAGGTCCTTTTCGGCTTCGTGCAAGATATCCTCAAAGACCTTGCTGCGGTGGCTCATTTCCATCACGCTCATTCCGGAGCCCTGGTAGTTGAGGAGTTCAATCTGAACTTCTTCCAGGACTGCTTCCGGAAGCATGCTTGGGCCGGCAGAGAAATTGTAAACGCGTCCGTATTTCATCTTAAGCAACTCTCCTTTTAGTTTGCGTGCAGCGTTATTTTGAGCGCCAATCGGCTTACCCTTAGTATAACCTTTCGGGTCATTTTTGTGGTCGTTTCGGGCATTTCCATCCCACCAAAAGGCATCCATTGCGGCTTTCTCACCGGCCAATTCAACCAAAATTCGTCTGCGAGCTCGCCTTACCCTACTGGAAACCAGCACGGCGTTAAATCAAAGAAACTTCAAAAACCCTTACATTGCACATAACTGACTTATCCCTACTTAACAAGCCGCGGGTACAATTGAGCAATGAATGAACAAATCCACATCGAAAAATGCGTATACGGCGGCGACGGCATGGGAAGGCTTGCCGATGGGCGCGCGGTCTTTGTCCCTTTCACTCTGCCGGACGAAGATGTCCGAGTAGAAATTTTTGAAAACAACAAGAACTTTGCACGTGGACGCGTCGTGGAGCTAATCACGTCCTCCAGCCAGCGCATTCCCGCCCGGTGCCCGCACTTTGGCGTGTGCGGAGGCTGCCATTACCAGCACATACCCTACCCAACCCAACTTGAGTTTAAGCTCCAGATTCTCACGGACCAGCTGGCGCGTCTGGGCGGCATCAATAACCCGCCCCTCAGCGGCATTACCCCCAGCCCGGAAATCTGGAACTACCGCAACCAGGTGCAGTTCCACCTGAACGCGCTTGGGCAGCCTGGGTACATGGACCTCTCCGGCAAACAGGTTATCCCCATTTCGCAGTGCTTCCTGGCCCACCCAGACCTGGAGCTGCTCAGGAATCAGCTGGACCTGAGCCCCAAAGCCAATCTCACCCGCGTTTCCCTGCGGCAGGACAGCCTGGAAGAGCAGTTTATCCTGTTGGGAGGTCTGGAGGAAGTGGCGCCTGAGATGATTCTGGATTTGCCTGCCTCTGTTGCGTACCAATCCCCCGATGGAAGGGCAGTGACGCTTGCCGGGCAGGACCAGCTTGTTTATGAGGTGCTGGGCAGACAACTCACCATTTCTCCGGAAAGTTTTTTCCAGGTCAATCTGGGCGTCGCTGAAAAAATGCTGGATTACGTTCTCAGCCTTGTTCCTGCCCAAAAAGACCTGCGGATTCTGGAACTCTACAGCGGCGCGGGGTTTTTCAGCGCTTTTCTGGCAGAAAGATGCCGCGAACTGATTGCGATTGAGAGTTCCCCTTCCGCCTGCTACGATTTTGCGGCCAACCTGGACCCCTACGACCACGTCAGCTTGTACGAAGGCGCGGTGGAAGACGTTCTGCCAGCGTTAGTTGCGGACCTTACGACACCCGACCTGGTTCTGTTGGACCCGCCCCGCGCCGGGCTGCAGCCGGCCGCGCGTAAAGCCCTGCAGGAGCTGCATCCCGCGGATATCATCTACGTCAGCTGCGACCCAAGCACGTTGGCGCGCGACTTGAAGCACCTGCGTGAAGCTGGTTACGAGCTCCAAAGTGCCCGCGCCTTTGACATGTTCCCGCAGACCTACCACATCGAGACTGTCGCGTTGTTATCCAAGCCAAAATAGACCCGAATTGTTTCAGGAGATTAAATGAACGTTCTTCTCGTAAACGGAAGCCCACATAAAGATGGAAATACGTATAAATCGCTGAAAGTGGTTGGCGATGTTTTGGAAAAACACGAAGTGGCGACAAGCGTTTTTCAGATGGGAAACAAGAAGGTGCGCGGCTGCGATGGCTGCGACTCTTGCGCGACGACTAATCGCTGCATCTATCAAGATGATTCCTGTAATTCATTAATTGAAGCAATGATTAAAGCTGATGGAATTATCGTTGGTTCGCCTGTTTATTTCGCGGGACCCAATGGGGCGCTGTGTGCATTGTTGGACCGCGTATTCTATGCAGCCGGCGATCATGGTCATTTATTCGCCCATAAGCCCGCGGTGGCTGTAGTGAATTGCTATCGCGCCGGCGCGACCGCAGCCTTGGACCGATTGAACAAGTATTTCACATTTGCGGAAATGCTTGTGGTCAGCAGCAATTATTGGAACATAATTGTCGATACTGATACCAATCGGGTGGAAAAAGACGCGTACGGCAGAGAAATTCTGGAGAGATTGGCATTAAATATGCTGTGGACATTAGCAAAAATTCATGGATAGACAGGACCCTTACCGATTATTGGTTTAGCCAACCGTATTTCAAGACGCTCCAGGCTGAGAATTCGTCGTTTGCGCAATAAAAAGTTAAAATCAGTCAGCAGTTTAAATGCCAGAAATTGTGACCCCGTTTATGAGAACACCGATATTGAAAGGACGTAAATGAGCAAAAGATTGAAAACAGCGCTCCTGGGTGGAGCATTATTGGGAATTATCTGTGTGGTGGGCGCGTATCTGCGCTCCGGGTCATCCGCCTCGCCAACCTTTATTTTCGCGCTCTGGTTCAACCGCGTAATTATTGGTCTCGCGATAGGAGCCCCCTGGCCTGCCGTGACCAAGAGCAAGGCCTTACTGCGTGGGGCGGTTTTGGGTCTCCTGGTTTCCTTCGCGTTTTATAGCTCCACAGGTTTTGTGGACCCGGTAAGTTTTGTCGCGGGGATAGTGTACGGCATAATCCTGGAAGCATGGCTGAGCCGGACTTCAATACACTAACCCAAGCCTTGCGGTCGATCGACTCAATGCTTGAGAAGTGCGAAAAAGCTCAGCTTAGGTTCAAAGCAGGCACTTCGCAATACACCCTGCTCAAAAACCGCATCAACGCGCTCCGCATCGCGTCATCCTTGATCGCGAGGGAAATTGACGATTGCCAAAAAAGGGAAACCATATGATTTATTATTTTTCAGGCACGGGCAATTCAAAATGGGCGGCAGAGCAGTTGGCAGCCAAGACCGGGGATGCCGCGGTCAATCTGGTTGGGCAAACTGAACCCCCGCCCACAGACGCTCAGACACTCGGGCTGGTCTTTCCAATCCACGCCTGGGGGGTGCCAGAACCGGTGCTGGACTTCGTGCGGAAGCTCTCCGGAAGACCCGTTTTCTCGTTTGCGGTCTGCACCTGCGGGGGAGAGGCAGGCGCCGCCATGGAAAAACTGCGCCGTGTTTTCCCGTTGGACAGCGTTTACTCGCTCGAGATGCCCAATAACTACGTCATAGGTTCTGAGTTGGAATCTGAAGAGAGCATCCTGCGCAAAGTTAGCAAAGCCAAAGAAAAGCTGGAGATGATTGCCGCGCAAGTCAGCGCAAAAGAACCTGCGGGCGACGTCCATACTGGAAACTTAGCATGGCTGAAGTCGAGCCTGGTGAATATTGGCTTCAACCTGGCTGCCTGCAGCACCAAGCCGTTTTTTGTAACGGACAAATGCATTTCCTGCGGGCAATGCGCCAGAGATTGCCCCGCCCAAACCATCAGGATGGTGGCTGGAAAACCGACCTGGGGCAAAAAATGTTACATGTGCACCGCCTGTATCAATCTCTGCCCAACCCAGGCAATTGAGTACGGGAAAGGGACTGCCACACGCGGCAGGTATTCGTTTGTGGATGTTAGCTGAGCGCCTGGATTGCAAAAGCCAGCGGGCAAGCAAGCCTTGCCTCCTTTTCACTTGCTAGAAAAGGGTCTGGCTGAGCAGGACACCAGAAACCAAGGCGCCTGGATAGATAACGGGGCTCTTTACCCATTCTTGATTTGCTATGGTGAATATCGATGAGCAAATATGATGTCTTGTGGCAGCATGTAAGAACCCGGGACGAAAGCACGCTGAAGCTGACTTTCGATGAAATCGCTGAAATTCTTGACTTCCAGATCGATCATTCGTTCTTGAACTACAAGAAAGAGCTGGCGGGTTATGGCTACCGGGTCGAAAAGATCTCTCTAAAAGAACGTTGGATAATTTTCCGGAAGATAGAAATTTTGTAAGCTCATAATGAGAGTCAAAAAGGCAGCCGCAAGCTCACGGCTGCCTTCTGAATATTATTGTTGTCTCACCTTGTTTCCGTCAGCCCCCTGAGTGCGCAGCGCGTTTTTCGGGGAGGGATTGGTGAGCTTGCCCAGCTGGCGCGAGAGCATCTCTGCGCGCCCTTATCCGCGATATCTTAACTGACCAGCCGCACCTTAAACCGCAAAAGTGTCCGGATCTTCTCGGGGGCCACCCGGCGAGGGTCGTTCAGATATATTTCCCGGTGCGTGCGTTCTACCCGCGCGTATCCCTGCTGGTCACAAAAAGCCTGCATCCTGGCAAAGCTGGCCGGCTCATCATCATAAGGCCCCAGGTGCAGCATCTGGCAGCACAACCCGTCCTCTATTTGCAGGAGCTGCAACTTTTCCAGCCAGGGGTTGGGTTTCTTTTTACGGGTCGCATCCAGAAAGAAGCGGAAAACTTCTGGTGTCACAAACGCTGGTTGGCGGATCATCAAGTCGAACACATAATTGCTCTTATCCGTTGGAGCGAGCGTTTTATCCGCCAGGTCCCAGACTCCTTCAAGTGGGTTCACCTTGTAAGCGGCATACCCCGCGGGCATGTTTGGCCCCTTGTAGGACATTTTGATGGCGTAACTAATGCTGTACAGCGCGGAGGTCGCCAGCGCAAAATCCTCACTGTTCGGGTCGCCCTGGCCGTGCAAGCAAGCAAAGCTTAGCGGCGGCACCGTGAGGATGAAGGGCTCAGTCTTTGCCGCGTAGATTGTTTGATCATCTTTTGAGGCCATGATGCGCTCCTTTTTTATTTACGTAACACGCCGCCTGAAACCCGCCCCGCGGGCAGCATTCCCTGTATCAGGGGCGTTTTCTGGCCATTCCTCACCAGTCCAAACCAGCTGCCGCACCTCTAATCCTGCGCACCTGCCGCGGAGCTGGCAGTACAGCAGCGCGGACGCTAATA
>CAZPWL010000108.1:0-6221 GCA_964590535.1 uncultured Anaerolineaceae bacterium | reverse complement strand
ACCAACCCGCAGGACAAACGCACCGAAGATTACATTACCGGCAGATACGGCTGAGCAATTTTGGCTGCGGTCAGCCTTGTGAGCCCCTGTAATAATTAGTCGGCCGCGCTCCCACACCACGCCAGCCAGAAAAATGCAGTGGGAAACATGCATTTCCCCTCAATTGATGAATAGTTTTTTTATGGGCTTTGCTTAGGGAAAACTTCCTGAAGTGTTAGTCCAGCTCGCTTTCAGTCAGCCCGCACCAGGCGAGGCTCTTTTTCCATAGAACTTCCTGGAAGTGAACTGAACGCGCCTGGGGGTTTGCCCGCGCCACTTTGTTGATAGAAACATACGCGCCGTTGGTTTCAGCAAACTCCGGGCTCAAGCAGCAGTTTGCAATGGTTTCCGCGCCTTCTTCCCGCGTGGTCTGAAAGCGCATCCACATAACGCGGGTCACATTGGTGCCGGGAATAATGCCCGGATGCAGGGCGATGCAATTCACGCCGCTGTTTTTTTGGCGCCGGGCAAGCGCGAACGTGAAAGCGGTCAGCAGTAATTTCGTGCGGGCATAGACAATCCAACCGATGTATCCGGGTATGTTGTCTATCTGCAGAGGGCTAACCGCCACCAGATGATGGGCAATAGAACTGAGGTTGACGATGCGGGCAGGAGCGCTGCGTTTGAGCAGGGGCGCGAGCAGATTGGTCAGTAGAAATGGCGCCAGATAGTTCACCGCGAAAGTGAGTTCAAAGCCGTCCGCGCTCGTCTGCCTTCGAAGGGGCAAAACGCCGGCATTGTTTACCAAAACATCCAGCCGTTCATAACGCGCGTTGATTTCGGCTGCCATTGCCCGAACCTGCGCCAAAGAGCAAAAATCTGCCAGAATTGTATCGACGCGCGCGTCCGGGAATTCAGCTAAAATGCTGCTCACCACTGCCTGCAGTTTGGCTTCGTTGCGGCCGTGGAGAATAAGGCGCGCGCCCCGAGCGGCAAGTTTTCGAGCGGCTTCCTTGCCCAGCCCATCGGACGCGCCGGTAATCAATATCGTCTTATCGGTCATTTGCATATCCATGTGCGCGTGCTCCAGGTTTCACGCAATTCCCCAATTATAGACAGGCTGCTATCCCCGCGCAAGCTTCAGATTTGCGGGGCAGGCTCAGGTTACCTCCGCGCAGGACTACAGCCTAACCTGATTTGCGTCTGCGTGTGTTTTGCATTTCTGCCTGAAACGGCCAAACCAAAGTCATGAACAATGGCAGCCAGCCTGGAACGCCTGCGGTATAATGCGAAAAACAAACGAGGTCGCGCGTGTCTTTTTGGAATCGTTCCCAACTTAAGGAATTACCCGGCAATTTGTGGGTCGCCTCCGCCACCAGCTTCCTGACCGATATCTCCAGCGAGATGGTGATAAATATTCTGCCGCTGTTTTTATCGTCCGTGCTGGGGGTAAAAACGAACATCATTGGCATCATTGAAGGGGTGGCCGAAGCCACTTCAAGTGTGTTGAAGGTGTTTTCTGGCTGGCTTTCGGACAAACTGCGCACGCGCAAGTGGCTGGCTGTGGCTGGTTATGGGCTTTCCGCGCTTGCCAAACCCTTTTTCTACTTCGCCAACAGTTGGGGCGCCGTAGCGGGGGTGCGCTGGGCAGACCGGGTCGGGAAAGGCATCCGCACCGCCCCGCGCGACGCGCTTGTCGCTGATAACGTCAAGCCTGAGCAGCGGGGTCTGGCATTCGGTCTTCACCGCGCGGCAGATACCGCTGGGGCATTGCTTGGCATCCTCATCGCGGCATTCATCGTTTGGAAGCTGCAGGCTGGCAGCTCGGCTCTCTCGGAGCATACCTTCAGGACCGTGGTGCTGATCAGTCTTATCCCGGCCTTCCTGGCTGTGATTGTGCTGGCGGTAGGCACGAAAGAAGTCAGAGTTGGGGGCGAAGTCCGCAAGGTTCGCATATCTCTCAAAGGACTTGGCCGGAATTTTATTATTTTCCTGGTCATTGTGGGCATCTTTGACCTCGGGAACTCCTCGGATGCCTTCCTGGTGCTGCGGGCGCAGGAAAGGGGCATGAGCACTCTGAACATTCTCATCATGCTGGCTGCCTTCAACCTTATTTACACACTGATTTCCACGCCGGCGGGCTCCCTTTCGGATAAACTGGGCAGACGCAAGCTCATCATTGGCGGTTGGATTGTCTACGCCCTGATTTATCTCGGTTTCGCGCTGGCGCGTTCGGCAGTACATATCGGGCTGCTTTACGCGGCGTACGGGTTGTATTACGGGATGGCTTACGGCACCGCCAAAGCCATGGTCGCGGATTTGGTGCCGGCTGAAATGCGCGGAACCGCCTTTGGGACTTATAACGCCATCCTGGGAATTCTGGATTTTCCCGCGTCCGTCATCGCGGGCCTGCTGTGGAGCGGCGCTGGCGCGTGGAAAGGCTTTGGACCATCCGCGCCATTTTTCTTTGGGGCGGGGATGGCGCTGCTGGCGGTGCTGCTTTTTATCTTCTGGAAACCGGAACCACTGCAGGTGGAACAAGTCGGCGGATAGTATTGAGCCGGGCGCAGCAAGCGCGGCGCGGTGCAGGGTGAGAAAACGCGCTGACCTGTGCAATTTGGGAGTTGGAGCAAACGGACGCTGAGCTGATGAAAATTGGAATTGTGTCTTACCGCATGGAGTATTACATTAATCAGCGCCTGATGCTGGGCAAGCTGCCAGAGGCGGAGTACGTGCCTGCCAAAGACTGGTACGGCTTTATTCGCCGCCTGGCGAACAAGCTGAACCGCACGCTGGGCAAGCCGCTCATCCCGATTTTTAACCTGAACAACCAATTTGAAGATTTGGACCTCAACCGCGTTGAATTGCTGCACTTCTTCAACGGCATCAGCTACGGCCGCACGCCTTGGGTCACCTCCTTTGAAACCATCGTGCCGCGCTTCGCACATTTGGTCACGCGGCACCAAGGGAAGGAAATCGGCCATACTGGTTTGGACGCGCTCACCCGGCGAGGCTTGGAAGCGTTGGCTGGCAGCGCCTGTCTGGCAATCCTGCCGCTTTCACAATCTGCCGCCCTGATGCAAAAGGATTTGTTAAAGAGTTATGCTGCGGAATATGCCCAACCAATTCTCGACAAGATGCGAGTGCTGCACCCCCCGCAGGAAGTGCTCGTGCCGGAGCTGCGCCCGCGCGCGTATTCCGCGCAAAACCCGATCAAGTTCATTCTGGTAGGCGCGGCGTTTTTTCGGAAAGGCGGACGCGAAATTTTGGATGTGTTCGAGAAGCTTGTCCGCCAGGAAAACCTGCCAATTCGCCTGATCATTGTCAGTTCCTTGCGTATCGAAAATTATGCAGCGCAGGAAACTGAAGCGGATGTGGCTTGGGCGAAAGCAAAAATCGCCGAGAATTCGGACTGGCTCGAACACTATCCCGAGCTGCCCAACGCGGAGACGCTGGCACTGATGCGCGCGGCGGATGTGGGGCTGCTGCCGTCCTACGCGGATACATACGGATTTTCCGTGTTGGAAATGCAAGCTTGCGGGGTTCCCGTCGTGTCCACGGATATCCGCGCCTTGCCGGAGATAAACAATTCAACGGTTGGCTGGCTGATAAAGGTGCCCAAAAACGCCTTGGGAGAGGCATTGTTCGCCACAGCAGAGGAGCGGCAGGCATTAAGCCAGTCAATCCGGGGCGGGCTGGAGCAGTTTGTGCGTGAGATTGCGGCAGACCCCGCGCAGATTGCCATCAAAGGCGCAGCCGCGTTGGAGCGCATCCGCAGAGAGCACGACCCGGCTGCTTATGCCGACACACTGCGCCAGGTGTACAGACTGGCCGCTCGATAGGCACAAATCCCTCTCAAACGCTTAACACGCGTTGAGTCCCCGCCCATTATTAGATATAATCAAGGCAATAATCCGATTCTTGAGGAGGAGCAGCTATGATCGTCACGACGAAGAAGTTATTTGAGCACGCGTATGGAAAGTACGCCATCGGCGCGTATAATGTCAACAATCTGGAGCAGATTGACGGCTTGTTTAAGGGCAACCTTAGTTCCCAGGCGCCCTTTATTATCCAAATTAGCAAAGGCTCACGTTCCTATACCAACAAACTGTACCTTGAAGGTCTGATCCGCGCCGCGGACGCGATTTATCCCGAAGCCGTCTTCGCGGTGCACCTGGACCACGGCGACGAAGCTACCTGCTACGACTGCATTGAATCGGGTTTCTACAGCTCCGTCATGATTGACGCCAGCAGCAAACCGTACGAAGAGAACATTGCCATCACCAAACGCGTGGTGGACGCAGCGCACGCCAAGGGCATCGTGGTAGAAGCCGAGCTCGGTCAGTTGGGCGGCGTGGAAGAACATGTGGCGGTGGACGAAGCAAACGCCAAACTAACCGACCCCAACCAGGCGCGCAATTTTGTGGAGCGCACCGGATGCGATTCCCTGGCGGTTGCCATCGGCACCAGCCACGGGGCGTTCAAGTTTAGCGGCACCCAGTCTTTGCACTTCGACGTGCTGGCGAAGATTCAAACTGAACTGCCCGGTTTCCCGCTGGTGATGCACGGTTCCAGCTCTGTGCCGCAGGAAGAAGTCGCGCGCATCAATGCCGCGGGCGGCAAGCTTGCCGGCGCAAAGGGCGTGGACGCGGGTCAGTTCCGCCAGGCTGCTACCTTGGGCGTTACCAAGATTAACATTGACACCGATGGACGCTTGGTCTGGACGCGCGTGCACCGTGAGTTCTTCCTGGAACACCCCGAAAAGTTTGACCTGCGCGACCCTGGCAAGATTTACATCGCTGAGTATGCCAACTTTATCGCCGCGAAGAACGATTACCTGGGCAGCGCCGGGCAGCTTCCGGACGTCCACAAATTCCTTGGGGCATAAAGGACGCCATGCGACCGATAGAAATCAGACCGAACATCTACTGGGTTGGGGTTAACGACCGCTCCACAGAGCTCTTTGAGGGACTGTGGCCGATTCTTAATCAGGGTGTCACCTACAACGCCTACCTGATAAAGGATGAGAAAAACGCGCTGATTGACCTCTCCAAAGAAGCCTTCACCGATGATTTTCTCGAGCAGCTCGAGAGTTTGGTCGGGCTGGAAAATCTGGACTATGTGATTACCAATCACATGGAACCGGACCATTCCGGCGCGCTGCTGCGTCTGCGCGAGTGCGCCCCCAACGCCAAATTCCTGGGCATGGGCAAAGCCGTGGCGATGATGAAAGACTTCTACGGCATCGTGGACAACGTGGAAGTAGTCAAGCACGAACAGACCCTAAGCCTGGGGAAGAACACGCTCAAGTTCTTCTTTACCCCGCTGGTGCATTGGCCTGAGACGATGATGACCTACATGGTCGAAGAGAAGATGATGTTCTCGTGCGACGCGTTTGGTTCCTACGGCTGCCTGGACGGCTTCCTGTTCGACGATGAAGCCAATGACCGCGGTTATTTTGAGCGCGAAGCCTTGCGCTATTACACCAATATCGTGGCGGCTTTCAGCAAGAACGTGCTGCAGGCGATTGACAAAATCAGCGGGTATCCCATCGAAATTCTCGCGCCGTCACATGGGCTGGTCTGGCGCAAGGAGCCCGAACGCATCATTTCGCTTTATAAAAAATGGGCGACCATGGCAGCCGAGCCAGCTGAACCCGGCGTGACGGTATTGTACGGCAGTATGTACCGCAATACTGAACGCGCGCTGGATTTCGCCTTGCAGGCTATCGTGGAAGCCGGCGTCCCGCTGGAGGTCTTTAACGTGGCCGTTACGGACCCAAGCTTCATACTGCCTTCGCTGTGGACCAAACGCGGTCTGCTGGTAGCCGCGCCGACTTATGAGCGCGCGATGTTCCCTCCGATGGTGCACGCCTTGAGTATCGCGGAAATTAAGGGTATCCGTAATAAAGCAGCCGGATACTTTGGCTCCTACGCCTGGTCGGGCGGGGCAAAAGCTGTGTTCGAGGAATTCGCGGCGAAACTGAATTGGGATGTGGTTGGTACGCTTGAGTTTATTGGTTCCGCGAAGGAACAGGACGTCCAACAAATCCAGGCCTTGAGCCGCCAGATTGCCGAGCGCAGCAAGTAAGCTTTGCGGTAGTAATTCGATACCCAACAGCCCCGCGCTCAGGCGCGGGGTTGAATTTTAAGCTTTTACAGTGTTCTGGCGCTGTCAGACCAAGGTAGAGCGCCTGGGTTTTCAAATGTTATAATTCTTGCGTTAACGCAAGGAAGGATGCC
>CAZPWL010000107.1:0-6233 GCA_964590535.1 uncultured Anaerolineaceae bacterium | reverse complement strand
TTCAATCGATAGTTGTTGAGACCCTCGGCTTATTCTCTCGCTCGGTCAGGAGACCGGCGAGTAAAGAGTAATCCCCGTTCTTGAATGGTCCGCAGACCATGCAAGGCAGTTTGGACCGTCAGGTCTCTAAGATTAATCGTTGATTTTCGTTGTTTTATTAACCGATAATTGTTGAGACCTTCGGCTTATTCTCTCGCTCGGTCAGGAGACCGGCGAGTACCGAGGGTTCGACAAGCAAAGCTGCATCCTCAACCGCACTCACCAGCCCCTCTCTGATATAATCCGCGCATGCCCGATTTTCAAGCCCAAAACCCGAATGCAGCCCCCACAGACCACCGCTTTATCGTCCTCTCCGACACCCACGTCGGGGACCGGGTTAAACACCTGGATGCGCGCCTGCTGCAAAACTTCCGCGCCTTCCATCCCGAAGGCATCCTGCACGCCGGGGATATAAGCTCACTGGAAGCCCTGGAAGAACTGCAGACAATCGCGCCGGTTACCGCCGTGCAAGGCAACCGCGACTGGTTTCGCCGGCTGAAACTGCCCAAGGAACAGCGCTTTGAGGTCAACGGCCTCCACGTCGTGCTTACGCACGGGCACGTCAGCATGTGGCACTACGCCCTGAATTATCTTCGTCTGCTCATCACCGGGCGCAAAATCAACGTGCGCGCCTTCCGCGAGCGCCTGGAAAAGCTTTACCCCGAAGCGGACCTCATCATTTTTGGACACACCCATTACCAACTGCACGAAATCATCAACGGAAAACACTTCATCAACCCTGGCGCGGCTTACCCACATCTTCTGAACCACCGCCGTATCCAATATTGCGAACTGACGATTACCGCCGCCGGCGATATCCAGGTCCGCAAGTTAAGCCTGCCGGACAGGCAGAATGGTTAACAACTTCAACCGCTATGACACAAGAAAACATCAGTTCCCCTCAAAACCAATACGTGCAGGAAGTCCGCTCCCTGCTGAACCAGCCTAAAGCCCGCCGCAAGCTGCAGGCTTTTGCCGCGGAAGGCGCGCGCCTGGTAGAGGATGGGCTGCGCTCCGCTGCCCGCGCTCGTTATTTGTTAGCCCGGTCCTCGCACCCCGCGCGGGTAGATGCTGTGCTCGCTCAAAGCCCGGAAACCCTGCCGGTTCTTTCTGTTGAAGACAAGCTTTTTGATTCCCTTACCGATACGGTTACCAGCCAGGGTATCATCGGTGTGTTCGACCTGCCGGACTGGCACCTGCCAGACTCGCTAAGCTTCGCGCTCATCCTTGACCAAGTGCGCGACCCGGGCAACCTGGGCGCTATTCTGCGTTCAGCGGAAGCCGCCGGCGCTCAGGCAGTATTTCTTACCCCCGGCACCGCCGACCCATTTGCCCCCAAGGTCGTGCGCGCGGGCATGGGCGCGCATTTTCGCCTTCCCATTCTCAGCCTGGACTGGGAAAGTTTGGCGGTCGTCCTCGCGGGGCTGAACGTGTTCCACGCCGATATGGACGGTGAAGTCAGCTGCTGGCAGGCAGATTTTGTCGCGCCGTGCATTCTGCTGATTGGCGGTGAAGCAGAAGGCATCAGCCCGGAAGCAGCCAAATTGGTCACTCAGAGCGTGCGCATCCCGATGGCGGGCAGGAACGAGAGCCTGAACGCCGCGGTTTCAGCAGGTATTCTGCTCTTCGAAGTGCTCCGTCAGCGCAGCGCTGGAGGTAAAGCATGAAAATCCGTTCAATAACCGTCTTCTGCGCGCCCGGTTTTCCGGTCAACCGATTGCTGCTGCAGCACATGGGCATCTTCGCCAATCACGCCCGCGCAGTGTTCACCCAGGAGGGCTTTGAGGTCGAAACGCTGCGCCTGGCGCTGCCGCCTTTTTCAAGTTTTATCGCACCCAGACAGCTTGTGGAAGCCGCCCAAGCCTTGTCCATCGAAGCGCACGCGGAAGGCTTTGATTACCTCTCGCTCGGCCCCGCCCAGGCCACCGACCCGGATTCCTATCAGCGCATCCCGGAAGCCCTGGCAGCCACTCACGGCGTTTTTTTCTCCGGCATGCTCACCACGCCGCAAGGCGCGGTATCTCTCCCCGCAGCCAAGGCTTGCGCCCGGATTATAGAACAGCTTGCCGCGCTCAGCCCGGATGGTTTTGCCAACCTGAACTTCTGCGCGTCCGCGAACGTCCCCGCTTACGCGCCGTTCTTTCCGGCAGCCTACGCTGAACTTGCCGCGCCTGCTTTCGCGCTGGCGATGGAAGCGGCGGACCTGGCTGTCAGTGTGTTTTCAACAGCAAAAAGCCTGGAAGACGCCCGCCAGACGCTCATCGCGGAAGTGGAAAGCGCCGCCGCATCGTTGGAAGCCGCCGCGCAAAAGCTGAGCCGAATGTACAACTACACTTTCAGAGGCCTGGATTTTACCCTGGCTCCTTTCCCGCAAGAAAGCGCGTCCATAGCCCGCGCGCTGGAAAGCCTGGGTCTGCCAGCTTTTGGTCTCTCCGGGTCGGTGTTCGCGTCCGCTTTCCTGACGGATACGCTGGACCGCGCGCGCTTTACACGCACAGGCTTTAACGGCCTGATGCTGCCTGTTCTGGAAGATTCCGGTCTGGCGCAGCGAGCGGCTGAGGGCAGCCTGACGGCTGCGGACCTGCTGTTGTGCTCTGCGGTGTGCGGCACCGGCTTGGATGTCATTCCACTGCCGGGCGATACCAGCGCGGAACAGCTCTACCCGCTGCTGCTGGACCTGGCCGCGCTGGCGCTGCGGCTGAATAAGCCCCTCACCGCGCGCCTAATGCCCATCCCCGGTAAAAAAGCTGGCGACCCGACCGAATTTGACTTCCCGTACTTCGCAAACAGCCGCGTAATGCCGCTGCGCGCGGAAAGAATTACAGGCATGCTGGCAGGTTCGGAAGACGTCTCGATTTCACCGCGTTATCCGCATTGAGCTGATAAGTTTTGGGTTTTGGGGGATTAGCGAACCTGTTTGAAGTTCACAATCACCAGGTTAGCCTGGCATGAGCCGGTGATATTCAGAAAGGTCCGCGTGGACAGCACTTCGCCGCCCGCGTCTTCCAGTTGAATGTAAATGTTGCCTTCCGCGATTTGCTTATTGGTGAGCGCGAATTCATAACCGGAGCGCCCGTAGATCGTGGAGGAACCGCTTTCCACCGTCAAATCCACGATATCCCCACCGTAAGTGCCTCCCAAACGCACCACCAGTCCTAACAGGGCTGAGTCCTGCAAATCCCAGACCTGCCCGCCAATGAAGAGGTAATCCTCACAATCGTATTCCGGATGGAACAGCGTGTGCGAAAGCCCTTCGGGTGTACCGCGAATGACAAAAGGCCAACTTTTTTCAGTGGCGGTCGGCGTGGGGCTGGGGGTATTCGTGGGTGTCGGGGTGCGCGTGATAGTGGGCGTTAGCGAGGGCTGTGTGGTCTGCGTGGGGGTAAAAGTGTGCATGCTTTCAGGCGTGATGCTGGCCTGCCCGGCGGGCAGGACGAAGCCTGTGGAAGTTGGTGTGGACTGAGGTGTGGTCTTGCGCACAACCGGCGCCTTGATAATGCCAGAGGCTGCCAGCAAAACAATCAGGATGAGAATCATCAGGACGATGCCGATGGTGACGCTGGAGCACGAACCGCGCTTGCGGCGCGCCATGCTGGGAATGCCATTTTGAGAATCCGCGGACGCGCGCCGCTTGACCATCCGAACCGGCTGCTGTCTGCTCACGGCAGCACCTGTTCAATTTGCGCTTCCGCGCGGCGGGCTTCAAGCCACTGTTGGAGCGCTTGCGTCTGCAAGCTCAGGCGCGCGTCCGTGGTAAGCGGATGGGCATCGGAGCGTTCCATGACCTTAAGGATGTGGTAGCCGATTTCGGTCTGGATAATTCCGGAGTGCTCGCCTGGAGCAAGCAGAAATGCTGCTGCTTCGATATCTGGGTAGAGCAGATAACCGCGCGGGAACCAACCGAGCTCCCCGCCGGTCTCCGGGCTGTACTCCCACGCCAGGTCGTCAAAGCTGGCGCCGGAATTGAGGCTGGCGAGAGCGCGCTCAGCCCCAGCCGCGGTCTGGGCAAAAATTTGGCGGGCGCGTACCTGTTCCACAGCCGTGGGTACCGCGCCGATGATTTGGTCGCGCTGCCAGGCGGCTTCTGTGCTGATTTTTAGCGCGTAGCGGAACTCCGCGTCGTCATAGAAATTTAACTGCATCCAGTCCGTCAGGGCACTGCCCGAGCCAAGCTGCGCCAACAAGGCGTCAACGCGCTGCTGCACATCCGCGTCCGTGAACGTGAAGCCAGCCTGGCGTGCTTGTTGGGCAAGCAGAAGCTGGTCTACGAGCGAATTGAGTACGGTCGTCTGGATTTCCGCGTCCGTCGGAAGCGCTTCACCTTCCGTGAAAGACGCGCGGTAGCGCAGAACCTCATTCTGGTAATAGGTCAGTGGGATGGTTTCACCGTTCACCAACGCGGCGGCTGGCAAGCTGGTGGGCGTTGGGCTGGGGGCGGGCGTGTCTGCAGCCGGGATACTCGTGGGTTCGGTCTGCCCAACTGTGGGAGTGGGTTCGATGGGGGCGTTCGGCCGGCAGGCAGCCAGCGCGAGCCCCAGCAGAACCAGGTACCCCAATTTTTTCACTTTGAACATAGGTCAATTATACTCACTTATGCCAGCCAGACCCCAGCCCTGCCCCTATACTGGTTTACACTTCGATGCCGAACCAACTGCGAACCAGATAGCCTATCCCAAAGCTTAGCGCCGCGACCCCAAGGCTGATAGCAGCCATCCTGCCAAAATTTTTCAGGAAAGCTTCCTCGCGCACGACTGAGCTGTAGAAGTTGAAAAGCGCAATAATCACCACGCCTGTGATGAGCATTGCCGCCAGCGCGGCATAGTAGTTGCTGAACAGCAAATAGGGCAGGATGAGAACCGCCACCGTAATGATATAGGCTATTCCCGTATAAACAGAAGCTTTGACCGGATTTTTGTCGGTTTCCTCTGAGCTGGTGGAAAGAAATTCAGAGGCTGCCATCGATAGGGCGGCCGCGATGCCGGTAATCAACCCGCTCAACGCGATGAGGCGCGTGTTTTGGAAGGCCAGCGTCAGTCCGGCCAGGGTGCCGGTCAGTTCCACCAGCGCGTCGTTCAGCCCAAGCACCACGGAACCTGAGTACTTGAGGCTTTCCTCGTCAATCATGGCAATCAGAAATTCTTCATGCTCATCCTCATCGCGTATGATTGCTGCAAGCTCCGGAAAACGCGCTTTAAAAGGCGCGTACCCTTCCGAAGCCTTAGATTCATCTTTTTCCAGCATCTTGATAACGAAGGTGTAGCCAAAAAGGCGCCCTAAGAGCAGGTAAGCAAAGACCATGAACTTATTCGGCTTGACTTCCTGACCGCTGTAGCGCAGCCAGGTGCGGTAATGCCCCAGTTCATCTCGAGAAAGATCCGCGATGACTTTGCTGTTGGCGGGGTCTTTGACGATTTTCGCGAGTCCTTTGTAAATCTCATGACCGTTAATCTCGTCCTGTTGAAATCTTAGGATTTGTTTTATTGGCAGTTCCTGTGTTTCCATTTTTCCCTTTCCTTTTGTTTGTTTCATTGTATCAAATCGGTCGCTTTGGTCAAACCACTCTGACCATCGTACAAAGCGCGGCCGCCTGCCCGTCAATTCGAACAGCACGCCTAAGCCTCGTGTCGTTCAACGGCTTCCTGCTTATCCGCTGTGCGTCTCGAAAATCAGACCTGGCTTTCTCCTCAAAAAAAGAAACCGCCCTCGCGGACGGTTTCTTCTCAGTGCTAAAGTTGAATTTTAGTAATCCATGCCGCCCTGAGGCATTGCGGGGGCAGCTTTTTCTTCAGGGATGTCGGTAATCAGGGCTTCAGTGGTCAGGATCATGGCCGCGATGGAAGCAGCGTTTTCCAGAGCGCCGCGGGTAACCTTGGCGGGGTCAATCACGCCGCTGATTACCAGGTCGCCATATTCCTCAGTGAGGACGTTATAACCGAGGTGTTTATTGCCGGTGGCAGCCTGCTTCTGGCGCACATTCTCGACCACGACGGAGCCATCTTTGCCGGCGTTTTCAGCGATGCGGCGCATCGGGATTTCGAGCGCGTTGCGCACGATATTCACGCCGATCTGAGCGTCGGTGCTGTCCATCTTGAGTTCAGCAAGGGCAGCCACAGCATTGACGAGGGCAACGCCGCCGCCAGCCACAATACCTTCTTCAACTGCGGCGCGGGTCGCGGAGAGAGCGTCTTCCACGC
>CAZPWL010000106.1:0-6306 GCA_964590535.1 uncultured Anaerolineaceae bacterium | reverse complement strand
TGCCAGTTTATCGCCTTCAGCGGGTACTTCAGCCGGGGCTTCAGTTTTCGCGCAGGCGCCCAGCACCATCGAAGCGATGATGAGGATCGAGAAAACAAACATAAACGACTTTTTCATTCTAAGTATTCTCCTTGGTATATTTGGGTTGTCGTTGTTGCCAAACGAATTAAAGTTTTTAGTTTCAGGAACCTCCTTGTTATTCCTTAGGTTTTTGGTTTTTCAGCACAAAACCGATCAGCAGTGTGTTCAGCGGATCTGGCTTATCCAGACACAGGGCATGCCCTGAGCCCGGTACAACCACATATTCTGCGCCCGGAATTTCATTGACAATAATCTGGGCGTACTCCCGTCCCTTGATCAGATCGTCTTCCCCTACTACAACCAGTGTGGGGCAATTGATGTTGGACAGTTTGCTGGTGATGTCCAGCGCGTAAAAGGCTTTCATTAATTCAACAAAAGACGCCATGTCCAGCGCGCCGTAGCGCTTAATCATGTCCTCGGCGCTGTGGCGGGTTTTGGCGACGTACGCCGCGGAAAAGTTCATGTGCACGGAAGTCCAGTAGAGCATTTCTGGGTCGCTGTGCTCCGCCGCCAGCTGCCACGGATAGGTCTGCGCCGCCAGCATTGGCTTGACTTCAGAGACCCCGTCAATCACAATCAGCGATTGGGTTTTTTCGGGGTACTTCAGCGCAAATACCATGCTGATTTCTGAGCCGTAGGAAATGCCGCCAATATGCGCCCGTTCAATTCCCAGTCCGTCCAGCAGGGCTGCCAGGTCGTCGGCATGCTGTTCCAGCGAATATGGTCCCGCTGGATGTTCGGAGCGCCACATTCCGCGGCAGTCGTAGAGGAGCACGCGCATGTGCGCAGCCAACGCGCGGGTCTGATAAGCCCAACTGGCGGTGCTCATCATGATGCCGTTGGAGAGCACAAGCACTTCCCCATCTTCCGGACCGTGCAGTTCGTAGTACAACCGGACTTTATTGGCGAGAATTTCTGGCATTCTTTTTCTCAGTCTGTGTAGAGCGGCTCAAAAGCAAGGAACTTTTTAGTTTGTCCCTCGGGTCCGCGTTCAATTATTGTCATCCTCAGTGGAGTTCCAATCTTAATTTTAGCAGGATCTGTCAAGTCCATTCCCAGGATTTGGGCGCTGATGCGCGGACCCTCGTCAAGCGCGACAATTCCAACCATGTACGGATTTTTACTGTCATACCCGGCTTTGACCATTTCGGTGGCAGGCACATAGATGACAGTGAAGGCCGCCAGTTTTCCCGTCCCGACAAACTCGTGACGTTCAGCTTTGTCCGAGTGGCAGCGGGAGCAAATATAGCGCTGCGGGATACTGATATGCCCGCAGCTCAGACAGCGCGAACCGATGAGCACTTCATTTTCAATCGCCTGAAAGAAAGTTTTGGTTTCAAGTTTACAGTCGCTCATCTTAGCTCCTCTTTTCAAAAATATGCACGACGGTAGTCTGACCGGTCCCGCCGACGTTGTGCGTCAACCCGTACCGGAGCTCTCCCGGGAGCTGACGCGCACCAGCAATACCGTGCAGCTGTTTCCAGACTTCCACTACCTGCGCGACGCCGGAGGCGCCCACCGGATGACCCTTTGATTTCAGGCCGCCGCTGGTATTGATAGGATGCTCGCCGGTGCGTGAGGTTTTGCCTTCCATGGCTGCTTTCCAGCCTTCCCCGCGTGGGAAGAATCCGAGGTCCTCGCTCGCCATAATTTCGGCAATCGTAAAGCAGTCGTGCACTTCCGCGAAGTTAATATCCGCGGCGCTGATGCCGGCCATCGTGTAAGCCTGCTCCGCGGCCTTTGCCGCAGAGGGAACCTCGGAGAGCGAGTCCCGCTCTGCCAGGGCGCCGTCGCTTGCCTGACCAATGCCAGCGATGAAAATTGGGTGATCTGTGTATTTAGACGCCAGGTCTTCGCTGACCAGCAGCACCGCGGCGGCTCCATCCGAAACGGGGGAGCAGTCAAACAGGCGCAGCGGCCAGGCGATCATCGGGTTAGCTTTGGGGTCGCGCATGAAGTCCATTTCGCTTTCCCAGGTGGGCACAGGCAGACCTTTTTGTTCAGCCTTGGCTTTCTTACCCGCCATCACATCCTTGATAGTCTGGTTGAACTGCGCTTTTTCGTTTAAAGCGCCGTTTTCGTGGTTTTTAATGCCCACGCGCAGGAAAGCATCCGGGTCGGCCTGGTACTTATCCATATATGCGGTTGCCATCGCGGCATAAAACCCAGGGAAGGTAAAGCCGGCCGGGATTTCAAACATCGTATCCGCGGCTGAGGCCAGCGCGTCTGTCACCGCGGCGGTAGACAGGTCGGTCATTTTTTCCAGTCCGCCCACCAGCACCACATCGTACTGCCCGGACGCAACCGCCAGGATAGCCTGACGCAGCGCCACGCTGCCGCTCGCGCAGGCGTCTTCCATGCGCGCGCTGGCAACAGGCGAGATGCCTATCCAACTGGCAACGATGGGAGCAAGATGCCCTTGTTTCTCAAACTGATCAGCGCTGAAGTTCCCTAGATAAAACGCGTCAATGTCCTTGGGAGGAAGCCCTTTTTCGACTGTTTGGCGCAGTTCCTGGTAGGCTTCCACAAATAAATCCCGTGAAGATTTATCCGGGAAGACCCCAAATTTGCTCATTCCGACTCCGGCAACTGCCACGCCGCGTGCTAATTTGTTCGCTGTCATGCTTTTTCCTTTACTTATGCGACTTTTTCGTAAATAACCGCGCCGGTCAAGTCCGCAGGGCGTTCCTGCGAGCCAGACGCGACCACATTCAACAATAAACGGCTGCCTTCCACCTGATAGCGCCCAATGAACAACCCGACCAGACCAAATGTGTGCTGGGTTTGGTTCATCTCAATCAACGCGCCGTCGGTTTTGTAGGTACCCGAGGAGCTGATGCTCATCGCCTCATACGCGGCGGAAAAGGATCCATCCGGGTTAAAGGTGAAAGCAAGCCCGGGATAAGGCTGCCCATCAATTTGCACCCACGTGCCTATCAAATCCTGCATGCTGTTCTCCAGTCTCGCCGCGCTTAGTGGTAGCGTTTGTCGGGCACAATACCCAGGCGGTGCGCTTCTTCGCGGATGGACTCGCGGAAATCCGGATGCGCGATTCTAATTAAGGCTTCCATGCGCTTCTTCACGCTCAATCCGCGCAGCTCCGCGATTCCATACTCGGTCACGATGGTGTCCACGTCCTGGCTGGTAACGGTAACGCCGGAACCAGGCGCGAGTGTCGGCACAATCGTGGAGATGGTGCCGTTTTTGGCAGTGGAGCGCAGCGCAATAATGCCGCGCCCGCCCTCGGACAACTGGGCACCGCGGTGGGTATCCGCCTGGCCGCCCGTGCCGCTGAATTGGCGCACTCCCAAGCTCTGGGAGCATACCTGCCCCAGAATATCCACCTGGATAGCGGTATTGACGCTAATCATGCGGTAGTTCTGCCCGATCACATAGGGGTCGTTGACGTATTTGCCGCGCAGGATTTCAACATCGGAGTTGTGATTGATGAAATCGTACAGCTTTTGACTGCCCAGCGCGAACGTCGCAACCATCTTGCCGGGGTGCAGCGTCTTGCGGCGGTTGGTGACGATGCCAGCCTGGAAAAGGTCCACCATGCCGTCCACAAACATCTCCGTGTGCAGACCGAGGTCTTTTCGGGAGCCAAGAAATGAGGCGATTGCGTTAGGAATGCCGCCGATGCCGAGCTGCAGGGTGGCTCCGTCCTCAATCAGTTCGGCAATGTGTCCGCCGATAAGACGTTCAATTTCTGTTGACTCCTCATTAATCAGCATCGGGAGCGGCGCGGTGTTTTCCACCACCATATCCACTTTGGAGATGTGCACCAGCGTGTCGCCGTGAGTCCAGGGCAGGGCTTCATTGATTTCCAGGATGACCAGGTCGGCAACTTCCACCATATCCTTCTCGTAGACGTTGCCCAGAGAAAGAGACATGTACCCTTCCGCGTTGGGCGGAGTGGCGGTGCCGATAAAGACATCCACGTGGTTGCGCGTGGAATGAAGCTTATCCACCGCGGCTGAGTGCAGGTTATTCGGCGTGTAAGAAATGCGCCCTTCGGGATGCACCTTTCGGTCAGGCGCGCCGTAGAACCAATTCTCGTTAAAGATGCGGCCTTCCATCTCCGGTTTCGTGAACGCGTCGTACTGGCGCATTGGGAGGCAGGTCCAGGTGGTTACGTCTTCCAGGCGAGGTGCCTGTCTGCCCAACTCCTCAAGCAAACCGGGAGGTTCAGCCCCAGCCATAGCCACGCAGACCGTCTGGTGCGATTGAATTCTGGAGACGGCCTCTGCAAGGCTGACTCTTTTGGCTTTGTATTCGTCCAGGGCAGCCATAATTCCTCTGTTTACTAAGGCATGATATAAGCGGTCGCGGCCTGGTTGTATCCCACGCCGGAACCGACAAAGAGGACCAAATCGCCGGATTTAACCTTGCCCAGCTTACGGGCGTCGTCGAAGGCAATCGGCAGACAAGCGGAGCCAGTGTAGCCCCATTTATCCATCACCCAGTGCGCTTTTTCAATCGGCAGACCAAGGTTCTCCATCACCAATTTAATGCTGTTCACATTCACCTGGGTGAAAATCACAAAGTCGACGTCTTCAATCTTGAAACCGCCGTTGGCAGCGCATTCGCGCGCGCGGGCTGGCCAACCCTCATGATTCACCGTGGGCGGGAAGGGCGTCACCAGTTTTACTTTGGTGCGTCCGGCTTCCACGCTCTCCACCGTGGCGGGTTCGTAGGTGCCGCCGGAGTAAATGCCCCAATGCTTGTGGTACGAGCCGTCCGCCTTGATGGAGCAGGAGACAAAGCCGGGTTTGTCCGAAACGCCGACCACTGCCGCGCCGCCGCCGTCACCATAGAAGAAGGAAGTGATGTCGTGCTTGACGTCCGCGAGCTTGTGCATCATGTAGGCGCCAATCACCAGGATGTACTTCAGGTTGGGATTGCTAGCAATCATGCCTGCAGCTTGCGCCAAACCTGTGGGGAAAGACGCGCAGGCACAGCCAATATCCCAAGTGCCCGCGTTGACGCAGCCGAGCTTGTGCTGCACGACTACCGAAGTGGCCGGCGTGATGTAATCCGGGCTGTCGGTGCCAAGAATCACCAGGTCCACCTGTTCGGGGGTGATGCCGGCATCTTCAAGCGCCTTTTTCCCGGCTTCAACCGCCAGGTCGGAGGTCGCCCAGTCATCCGGGGCGTAGAAACGGGTTTTGATGCCGCTGCTTGCTTCAAATTTGCCCACCACTTCGGCGAGTTTGGGGCTGATGGCGCCCATCCACTCCGCGAAGGTAGCATTTGTAATTTCGTTTTCAGGAATATAGTGCCCTGTGCCGAGAATTGTCGCGTAACGTGCCATAGTAATCTCCAGCTGCCTTTCCGCTTCGTTTAGGGGATAACTCCGCCGTCCACGCTGAGGGCAGTGCCGTGAACGTAGGAGGATTCATCGCTTGCCAGCCACAGGTAGGTGTTGGCAATCTCTTCAGGCGTGCCCAAACGGCCGAGCGGGGATTTGGCTGCCATGGCTGCCAGAACGTTTTCGGGCATCTTCAGGACCATATCGGTGAGGATGAAGCCCGGGCAAACCGCATTCACGCGGATTTTGTACTTGCCCAGTTCGCGCGCCCAGGTCTTCGTCATGCCAATGACGCCGAACTTGGTAGCGGCGTAGTTTGTCTGACCAAAGTTGCCGTAGAGACCGACCACAGAGGAAGCGTTGACGATGACACCGCCGCCGCCCTTAATCATATAAGGCGCGACAGCCTGGGTGCAGTTGAAGACGCCCTTTAGATTGACCGCTATAACCATATCGAAGGCTTCTTCGCTCATCTGACCAACCAGTTCGCCTTCCTTAAACTTGACGAACTGCGCGTCGCGGGTGATGCCGGCGTTGTTGATGAGAACATCAATGCGCCCGTACTTTGCAGCCACGTCATCAATCCAGGCTTGCACTTCCTGCCGGTTGGTAACGTTTACCTTGTAGAAACTGGCGCTCTCGCCGAGTTCTTTCACAAACGCATTACCAGCTTCTTCATTGACATCACAGATGACGACTTTCGCGCCTTCCTGAGCAAATTTAAGGGCGGTAGCTTTACCAATCCCTGCGGCGCCGCCTGTAACGATACAAACTCTATCCTTCAAACGCATGCTAATCTCCTTTAATACGCGGGAAATACCCAAATTAATATTTGATAACCTATTATTAACACAAGGGGATTACAGGGCAGTTACAAAGTGGTAACAAATCCGCAGAAAGTGAAGCGCGCATCG
>CAZPWL010000105.1:0-6387 GCA_964590535.1 uncultured Anaerolineaceae bacterium | reverse complement strand
AAAATCGTGAGCCTTGCTAAGTCCGTCATCAGATGCCTGCTAATTGCCTGTGTTTATTTTGTGCAGGAAGTTCTCGCGCAGGCGAGTGGAGGCAACCCGCGTCACGCGCTGGTCGCCCTGCTCAGCGCTGGTGGTGAGCTTCTTCTGCATCAGCGGACCCAGCGGACGCGCCAGGATAAAAACCGGAACCGAAATGAGCAGCGCGAATATGAATTGCGGGAGCCGGGGTTTCTTTGACCCGCTGCTGGCCAACAGTGCCAGCCAGGCAGCCGCGCCGGCCGCGAGCGCGGGCGCGGCAAGATTGGTTCCGCAGTGCGGATGGATCGCGAGCTGGCTTTCGCCGGCTTTCAAGCGCTTTTCGGCTTCCAGGGCAGCTTCGGTCACAATTTCCGTCGGCAGGTCCGCAATGAGCAGGAAGCCCTGGGGGTTGGAAAGCCCTGCCATCCGCACGCCTTTGTATTTTTCTGCCAGAATCTGCATGGTGGCGTGCTCCAGGGCGTGATTGCGGCGCACAGCGCCTATTATCGGCATTCTATCCAATAAAGCGGTCATCGGGGTTCGCCTTTCATCATTCTTTGCTTTCTTCAAACAGCGCGGAAGCGAGGGCATCCCGCAGAGAGCGGCACTCAATCACCTCAATCCCGGCAGGCCAGGGTTCGTTGGAACGCAGACGGCGCGGGATGACCGCGCGTTTGAAGCCCAGGCGGGCAGCTTCGCGCAAGCGGGCGGGCATCTGGCTGACCATGCGCAACTCGCCGGAAAGACCCACCTCACCAATCAGCACGGTATCCGCGCGCAAGGGGATGTCTTTGATAGACGAGGCAATCGCCGCGGCGCTTGCCAGATCGGCAGCCGGCTCGGAGACGCGCAGACCGCTGACCACATTCGCGAACACGTCCTGCTCGCCCAGATGTAAGCCCAGGCGGCGGGTGAGCACGGCGGTGATGAGGAGCAGGCGGTTGATATCCACGCCGTTGGCATTCCGGCGCGGGTTGCCAAAGCTGGTGTGCGTGGTGAGCCCCTGAATTTCCACCAGTAAGGGGCGCGTGCCTTCCATCGTGACGGCAACGGCAGAGCCGGGGGCATTAATCAAACGTTCCGCCAGGAAAATCTCGGACGGGTTGCTGACTTCCACCATGCCCTTTTCTTGCATCTCAAATACCCCGACTTCCGAGGTAGCCCCGAAGCGGTTTTTGACCGAGCGCAGCAGGCGGTAAGATTGAAATTGCTCGCCTTCCAGGTAGAGCACGGTATCCACAATGTGCTCCAGCACGCGCGGACCTGCGATGGTGCCTTCTTTGGTGACGTGCCCAATCAGGAAAATGGAGATGCCGCTGGATTTTGCCAGCTCGCGCAGCCGCGCGGCGCACTCGCGCACCTGGGAGATGGAGCCCGCGGAGGATTCCATTTCCGGCAGCGTCATTGTCTGAATGGAGTCAATCACCACCAGGGCGGGTTTGACAGTCTGAATGTGAGAAAGAATTGACGCGAGGTTTGTTTCCGTCACCAGGAATAGATTTCGCGGCAGCGCGGACTCGCCCGCGGCATTATTGGCTGCCAGACGGATGGCGCGCATCTTCACCTGGCGTTCCGATTCCTCGCCGGAGACGTACAGCACAAGGTTTTGCTCTGCCAGCTCCATCGCCAGCTGCAGGGTGAGCGTGGACTTGCCGATGCCTGGGTCGCCGCCAATTAATACGACAGAGCCGGGCACGATGCCCCCGCCCAGGACCCTGGCAAATTCCTGCATGCGCACTGGCACGCGCTCTTCGCGTTCCCCTTCAATATCCGCCAGGCGGCGGGGCTGGGATGACGCATTCAGCCCGCGCACCGCGCGGGCTGAATGACTTGCTTCCGGTTCAACGACTTCCTCAACCATGCTGTCCCAACTGTCGCAGGCGGGGCAGCGTCCAAAAGACTGAGAACTGACCTTGCCGCATACCTGGCAGACATAGCGTGAGTAAGCTTTTGCCATCGCTGTTAAGCTCCTACAATTTCCGGATTTTCCGGCTGATTCTGCGGGTCGCGGCGCTTGAGAACAATGTTTTTTACCTTGTCCCCATCCGCGTCCAGGCTTTCCTCCAGGTCCACGAGAATGCTGTCGCCGTTGGTAAAGGTCCGGGCAAGCAAGGCGTCGGAGAGCGGTTCTTCCACCATTTGTTCAATCACGCGCCGGACTGGGCGGGCGCCCATCTCGGGGTCAAAGCCTTCATCCGCCAGGAAATCAAGGGCGGCTTCGCTGCCATGCAGGGTCAGCTCATATTCCTCAAGGCGTTCCGATACTTTATCCAGCTCCAGGCTGACAATCTCGCGAATGTCCGTGTGGTTGAGCGCGCGGAAGACCACCACGGAGTCCAATCGGTTCACGAATTCGGGGCGGAAGTTGCGCTTGAGCGCTTCCATCAGCTTCTTCTTCATCTCGGCGTAGCTGGATTGTTCCTCCAGCGCGCTGTCCACTTCCAGCGAGAAGCCGAGCGTGGACTGACGTTTGATCAGGTCTGCGCCGATATTGGATGTCATGATGATAATGGCGTTGCGGAAGTCCACCTTGCGCCCTTTTGCGTCCGAAAGATGCCCTTCTTCCATGATTTGGAGCAGCAGCTGCAGCGCTTCGGGGTGGGCTTTTTCCACCTCGTCGAACACCACGATGCTGTAGGGTTTACGGCGCAGCGCTTCGGTGAGCTGCCCGGCTTCTTCGTAGCCGACATAACCGGGGGGCGCGCCGACCAACCTGCTGATGGTGTGGCGCTCCATAAATTCGGACATATCGATTTGAATCAGGGCTTCTTCGCTGCCAAACAGCATTTCCGCCAGCGCTTTGGTCAGTTCGGTTTTCCCGACGCCCGTTGGACCAAGGAACATAAACGAGCCAACCGGTCTGCGCGGACTCTTGAGCCCCGCGCGCGCCCGGCGCACCGCCTTGGCGACGGTTTCTATCGCTTCTTGCTGTCCGATGATGCGCTTGGAGAGTTCCTTTTCCATGTTGAGCAGGCGGGCGGATTCCTCGGTCGCGATTTGCGTCAGCGGAATGCCAGTCCACATGGAGATAACCTCACTGATGTCCTCAGCGCTTACCGTGGGCGCGGATTCGCGGTCCCAACTTGCCTGCATCGCCTGCAGCTTTTCTTCCAACCCGGACTGCCTGGCCAGTAAATTCTGTACCGCGTCATTATCTTCAGCCGCGCGGGCGCCTTTCAGGTCCTTGCGGAGTTCGCGCAGCTCATTCATCAGGTCCTTGCTGCTAACAGCGGACTCGCTTTTGTACATGCGCACGCGCGAGGACGCCTCATCCACCAGGTCGATGGCTTTATCCGGTAAAAAGCGGTCGGTCACGTAGCGGGAGGAGAGCTTGGCGGCGGCTTCCAGGGCTTCATCCGAGATGTGAAGGCGGTGGTGCTCCTCATAGTTCGGGCGCAGGCCTTTTAGAATCTCAATCGTTTCATCCAGCGAGGGCTGGTCCACCACGATGGGCTGGAAGCGGCGTTCGAGCGCGGCGTCGCTTTCGATGTTTTTGCGGTATTCGTTCAGCGTGGTCGCGCCAATTACCTGAAGTTCCCCACGTGAGAGGGCGGGTTTGAGGATGTTGGCGGCATCTACGGACGAGCCGGCCGAACCGGCCCCAACAAGCATGTGCAGTTCGTCGATAAACACAATCGCGCCGGAGCTTTTCAGCTCGTCAATCACGCGCTTCAGACGTTCCTCGAACTGACCGCGATACATGGTGCCCGCCACCAGAGAGCCGACATCCAGCTGAAGCACGCGCTTGTTGAGCAGCAGACCGGGAACGTCGCCTTCGATGATGCGCTGAGCCAAGCCCTCGACGATGGCAGTCTTGCCAACGCCGGGCTCGCCAATCAGCGCCGGGTTATTCTTGGTGCGGCGCGCCAATATCTGGATGACGCGCTCAATTTCCTTCTTGCGCCCGATGACCGGGTCCAGCTTGCCTTCTTCCGCCAGGGCGGTCAGGTCTGTTGCCAGCTGGTCCACCAGCGGGGTTTTTCCACTTTCCTTTTCCTTGCGGCGCGAAGACGGACGGCCGACGCTGGCCGGGCTCTGTTCAAAGTTGGGCGGTGGCGCCTGGGATGTGTCTTCTTCGCTGTCCTGCCGGGTTTCGGAAATCACCCTGCGCGTCTGCCGACGAATTTGTTCGGGCGTGGCGCCCAAACTTTCCAGCACTTTCATGCCCTCGCACACCGGGTAGCGCGCGATGGCCAGCAGCAGATGCTCCGTGCCGACCGTGGATTGCCCGCCGTCCTTGGCTTCTTCCAGCGCAAGTTCCAACACGCGCTGGGTATCGCCGCCGAGCACCATATCGCCGGAATGGCTTCCCGTGCCGGTTTTCTCTTCCACCGCGGTGCGGACGGAATCCAATTCCATACCAACGTCGCGTAAAACACGATTCGCGATCGTGCCCTCTTCAATCATGAGTCCAAGTAAAAGGTGCTCCGTCCCAATGGTCTGCTTCTGCATCCGCTCAGCTTCTGTCTGAGCATGGGCGAGGACCCGCTTAGCTTTTTGGGTAAAACGATTCATGCCAGCCAAGGCATACCTCCAATTGTTTTTTGGCTCCGAAAAGAACCCCTGCCGCCCCTCCCCGTAGTCTGGATTTCGGCAGGAAGAAATCTTGCGGGTAAGACCTGCGATTAAGCGCGGTCAAAGTCTTTTTTGCGAATATCCTGATGCTGTCATTTTACCAAATTATCCCCCCGCTTTTTCCTCTGTCCAGCGATTATGATGAAACGTTAATACACCGGCGGCCGGGGCGGAGCCTTGTTCGGACGCAATGCGTGCTCCGCGCCGGCATGCCCAGGATTAATGCATCGCGTTGAAAATTTGACCGCTGTCGATAGTGGTCTTCTCCAAAGTAGCCAGGTTTAACATTTGCAGCGTAATGTTCTGGTAGTAGCCCTCTGCGTCAATCGTAGCGGTGGTGTAGATAATCGCGCGGCTGTCCGGCGTCCAACCGAAGATGTGAACGACATTCACGTCCAGTATGCGGGCTGTAGCATCCCCGGGCTGCGCGGCGCTGATCCCATTCGCAGGAAAGAAAATCAGCTTGTTTCCGCCCTTATGATACGGGGTCCAACGACCGGTCCAATTTTCAGCTGACGCGTACTCAAGCGCGGCAATATATTCTGAATTTGGAGACCAGCTCGGGCTAATCAGGATTGCGCCATTATTCGCGGCACGATAGGTCAGCCGCGCGGCTTCCTCCCCTATCGCTTTCACCCGGATTTCGCTGGCTCCACCCTCAAAGAGCTTTGAATCGTCCAGTTCAGCCAGCCACATCTCGTTGTCCGCGATGATGGTGTGACCGTCTTCCCGCGCGTAAACCGTGCCACTTTGGCGGTCGTAGACAAAATAGGGCACCATATCATCTTCCGGGCCGCACCAAAACGGGTCCGCGGTGATGTAACGACCGCTGGGAGAGACCCCCACGCCGGTGCTGTTGCCAGTATTCGCGGCATCCTGCGGAAGTGGGAAGTTCTCCACAACAGAGCGCTCGCGTGGATCGTAGACAAGGATATCCACGGCTGTGATTTTAGAATTGGGTTCCTGCCAGAATACGCAGGCGCCGGTCTGGCGCGTGAGGTAGAGATTGTCGTTCGCGTCCCAACCCAGGATGTTTTCTGTTCCCCAGAGCTGCGTGTTGCCGTTGGGGATGCGATCGTAAGAGTAGTCCTGCAAGTTCAGGACAATATATTCCCCATAGCGTTGTTTAAAAGCAACAAAGACTCCTGAAGGGGAAAGCTTTGGGTAAAAGAAATAGCCTTCCAGACCGCTGAGCGAGCCGTTGCCAGTGAGCGCGAATTTTTCCTGAGTTTCAGGGTAATAAATCCAGATGCTGGCATCTTTTGCGTACACAATGGGCATATTTGAGGGGGCGTCCTCGGTCGGTTCAGGCTCGGTGGGTGTAATCTGCGGATCTTGTGTCGGAATATAACCCGGGGGAGGCGCTGATGGGGTTAAGTTATCGCCGCCGGGGCTGTCAGTCTGTTCTGTTTCTGTCGCTTTTGGTGCTGCTTCCGGGGTTTGGAAAAGCGCGCAGCAGCCTGCAAACAAAACCAGAACCACCATTACTGCCAAAAACTTTGCAAATCGCCGCATATAAATTGTTCCCTCCTGTGAGGTGATTTTTTTCAACAGGGAGATAGAATGCCTTATCCGCCCGTTTTCATTTTATCAAATCTTTTTGTTCTGACCTGAAAATTCCTTGGTAATTGAGACGGCATACCGCTGAATTCCCCAGAAGTCCCGCAGGCTGCGGGCAGTATGACCAGCGCGGCTATTTTGGTAACCCTGGCGAGGTATTCTTTCGGGAAGCTGAGGGCGATGGGGGCGGCGTGAAGCGCTGCGATATTGGCGCTTTTGAATTATTGCCGGATG
>CAZPWL010000104.1:0-6457 GCA_964590535.1 uncultured Anaerolineaceae bacterium | reverse complement strand
GGTCCTTACGGATCTACACGGACCAGAAGCTCTCTCCGCGGACGCGTTGACGTTGAAAGATGCCGGCGTAGAGCTCTGCCTGGGCAGCCATCCGCTGGAAATGCTGGAAGGCGCGGACCTGGTCTGCGTCTCGGGCGGGGTTCCGCTCACGATCCCCTTCCTGCAAGAAGCAACCCGCCGGGGCATTAAGCTCTCGAACGATTCCCAGGTTTTCCTGGAGGCCTGCCCCGCGACGGTTGTAGGCATCACCGGTTCGGCTGGAAAGACTACCACAACCGCCTTGCTGGGTCTGATGGCGCGCAAATACTTTGAAATGAAACAAAGCCCGCGCCGTGCCTGGGTTGGTGGGAACATCGGCAACCCGCTAATCGAGCAGGTCACCGAAATGCACGCGGAGGACCTGGTGATACTCGAGCTTTCCAGCTTCCAGCTTGAGTTGATGACAGTTTCCCCGCAGATAGCTGTCGTCTTGAATATCACTCCGAACCACCTGGACAGGCACGGGACAATGCAGGCTTACGCCGCTGCCAAAGCCCGGATCTTGACCTACCAGCACCAGGGCGATGTAGCCGTATTGAACCGTGACGACGCCGGCTCCTGGGAGCTTTCGACGCGACTTAAGAGTGACCTTATCAGTTTCGGCTTTAACCGCCCTGAGGGCAGCCAGAACGGGACCTACATCCACCGGGATTCAATCTACCTGCAGATTGAACACCAGCAGCTGAAAATGTTCCCCGTAGATTGGATCCAATTGCGCGGACAGCACAATATCAGCAACGTGCTGGCAGCCTGCGCAGCCGCCGCTGGCGCTTCGCTCGCCCTTCCTGCCATCCAGAACGCCGTGGAGGAGTTTACTGGTGTTCAGCATCGGCTGGAATTCGTACGGAATGTGCACGGAGCGGACTGGTATAACGATTCGATCGCGACCGCGCCGGAGCGCACGCTTGCGGCGCTTCAGTCCTTCCAAAGCCCATTGATTGTGCTCCTGGGCGGTCGGGATAAAGACTTGCCTTGGGAGAAATTGGCTGAACACGTGCACAGCCGCGTTCGGCATGCCGTCCTATTCGGCGAAGCAGCTGATTTAATCAGCCAGGCGCTTGGAACAACGCGCGCAGGCGAGACTTTACAGTCCATCACGCAGTGCGCCAGCTTGCAAGAGGCAGTGCAGAAAGCCGCGGAACTGGCACAGGAAGGCGATACCATCTTGCTTTCACCGGGCGGAACCAGCTACGATGCCTTCAAAGATTTTGAGGAACGAGGAGAGTGTTTCAGACAATGGGTGAACGCGCTGTGACTAACGAATTTGTGAAACCGGCTGCGCGCAGAAACAGCGCGTCCAGACTGCCGTTCGATGTTCCGCTCCTGCTGATCATCGCCAGTCTTCTGGTTATCGGGCTGCTGATGGTGTACTCTACCAGCCTGGACGCCTCGCTCCGCATGGGTAAGGAACCGACCTACTTATTCACCCGCCAGATATTGTGGGTGCTGCTTGGAATTGGGATGGCAGTAGGTTTAAGCTTCCTGGATTATCACATTTACAAGCCTTTCGTGCTCTGGACGCTGATTGTTATCCTGGCCCTTCTTTTCGTCGTCCTCGTTCGAAACGATGTCCGCTTTAATTCCAGCCGCGCGCTGTTTGAAGGCTCCTTCCAACCCTCAGAGTTCGCCAAACTCGGTATCATCCTTTATCTTTCGTTTTGGCTGTCCTCACATCGGGATACGATGAACATCTTTGGGGACGGCCTGCTGCCGCTCCTGTTCGTTGTCGGCCTCACGGCTGGGATGATTGTTCTGCAGCCGGATTTGAGCGCTGCCGCTACCGTCGTGCTGTTGGGGATTCTGCTCTTCTTCCTGGCTGGCGGCGACCTGAAAAAGCTGTTGATTTTTGTGGTGGTTGTTGGCGGTATCGGCGCAATTGTGGTTTCCATTTCCCGAACCGGCCAAGCCCGCATCAGCGATTACCTCAGCGGACTAAAGGACCTGACCGGCAGTTCCTACCATGTGCAGCGTATTTACGAAGCCATCATCAAGGGCGGTATGTTCGGCGTCGGTATCGGCGAAGCAGATACCAAGTTCACCGGCCTGCCCCTTCCGCACACGGACAGCATCTTCGCAGTCATTGCCGAAGAGACCGGCCTGGTCGGCGCGTTCGTAATCGTCGCGCTTTACGTGCTGCTGATTTGGCGCGGTCTGGTAATCGCCAAACGCGCCCCGGACCAGCTGGGCGCGCTTGTTAGCTTTGGGCTAACCAGTTGGATAGCCATCGAAGCATTAATGAATGTCAGCGTTATCGTGGGTTTGTTCCCTTTTACAGGAAACGCCCTTCCCCTCATCAGCGCGGGCGGTTCCAGCATGCTCGCGACCATGGGCGCTCTCGGAATTGTGATGAACGTTGCCAGGCGGGGCGTGGCAAAAGAATCTGCGGAAAGGAGCCAGACCAGTGCGATTGTTGATATGCGCGGGCGGGACGGGCGGCGGAGTGTATCCGGCGCTAACCGTTACGGAATCTCTCAGGACTGATGCTCACGAACTGCTTTGGGTTGGCAGTGAGGGCGGCATGGAGAAAGCGCTGGTGGAACGCGCCGGACTTCCTTTTAAAGCCGTTCCTGCCGCAGGCGTACATGGCGTTTCGCTCAGCAAACTGCCCGGCAACCTTCTACGGCTTGCAAAAGGTTACCGCAGTTCCCGACGGCTGCTCAAGCAATTCGATCCGGACGTGTTGTTCTTCACCGGCGGCTACGTGGCCATTCCGATGGCAGTGGCCGGGCTTCGGCGGCGTTCCGTCCTCTTCGTTCCGGACATCGAACCAGGGCTCGCGCTCAAAGTGCTTGCCCGCTTCGCCAGCCGCATCGCGGTCAGTGTGGAAGATTCGCGCAAGTATTTTAGAAACCAGGAGAAAATTACGGTGACAGGTTACCCGTTACGAGAAGACCTTAAGAAATGGACTAAAGCCGAAGCACTGGCGTATTTTGATTTTGACCCCCAGCTAAAGACCATCCTATTCCTGGGAGGCAGCAGCGGTGCACGCTCAATCAACCAGGCAGTCATGGATATCGCCGGGGACTTGACCCGTGAGTATCAGGTGATCCACCTGACCGGGCACCTGGACTGGGATGAGGTTCAGAAACGAACCAGCCAGCTTGGCCCCCGCTACCAGGCGTTCCCCTACCTGCACGAAGTTGGCGCGGCAATGGCCTGCGCGGACCTGGTGGTATCACGGTCGGGGGCTTCCACTTTGGGTGAGTATCCCTATTTTGGGCTTCCAGCTGTTTTGGTCCCTTACCCTTACGCCTGGAAGTACCAGAAAGTCAACGCCGATTATCTGGTCGAACGCGGCGCGGCTTTGCTGCTGGAAGATAAATATCTGAAAGTCAGTTTGCTCTCCACAATTACTGACCTGATGAAAAATCAGGACCGCCTGGCGCAAATGAGCTCGGCGATGCGCGCGCTTTCGAACCCGGATGCGGCGCTGGCGATATCGGAACTTTTGTTTGAGATGGCCGGAGCATAAGACTGGAGCCTATCGATGATCAGCCTGAGTGTCCTCTTCTACGTACTGCTCGCCTTATTTATCTTGATAGGCGCAATGCGCGGTTTCGGCAAAGAAATCGTGGTATGCGCGTCAAGTATTTTGGCACTGTTCACGATTGAAGTGGTCATCCCTCGCATCTTTGGAGAAACCGGTGGCTCCAAACGCTTTTGGATTAACACAATTGTGATTGTTTTGTGTGCTTTCGCCGGATACCAAACCCCCAACCTGCGCCGCTTCGCTGAGAATATGCGTTTTCAGCGCGGACCCTTCCGGGATATGCTCGCGGGAGCGCTGATGGGTGGCATCAATGGTTATATCCTTGTCAGTTCGCTCTGGTTTTACATGGCGGAAGCAGGTTACCCGTTCAAGGCAATTACCGCACCGGACCTGGCGAGCGAAATGGGACAGAACGCTGCAAAAATCCTTGCATCCGCTTTCCCAACGTTCATGCATGTTCCGGTTTTGTACTACGCGGTCGTCATCGCCTTTTTCCTCTTGATTGGAGCGTTTGTGTGATGAAACGGGTACACCTGATTGGGATTGGCGGAACAGGCATGTCGGCTATCGCCGTGGTACTGCTCGAAAAAGGCTACCAGGTGAGCGGCTCAGACCTGAACGCCTCGCCCTATTTCCAGATGGTTAGCAAGCGCGGCGCCCAGGTGGTGATTGGGCACGACCCGCAGCTTGCCCTGCGGGCTGACCTGGTCGTGCGCTCCTCAGCGGTCAAAGATGACGATCCAGAGGTCGCTGCCGCGCGCGCTGCAGGCATTCCCGTCATCAAACGCGACGCATTCCTGCCAGAACTCACCCGGGGCAAGGAAACCATCGCGGTATCTGGCTCACATGGTAAAACCACCACCACCGCCATGCTCATCTGCCTGTTGGACGCGCTGGCCTACGACCCAAGTTTTATCGTCGGGGCGGAAATAAAAGAGCTCGCCACCAACGCCCGCTGGGATGTGGGCAGGCACTTCGTCATTGAAGCGGACGAGTACGACCGCATGTTCCTCGGGCTGACGCCTGGCATTTCGATCGTAACGAACATCGAACATGACCATCCGGATTGTTTCCCCACCCCGCAGGATTATCAAGACGCGTTCAAGGACTTCGTGAACCGCACCGCGCCGAACGGAAAGACTATCCTGTGCGGCGATGACCCGGGCGTACGCAGCCTGCTGAAGACTGACCTGCGGGCGGATATTGAGTTGCTCACCTACGGCTTTACCGAGGCTTGCGATTATCGCATAGAGGATTACATCTGGGATGGCAGCGCCTCACACTTCAGCCTGCTGCGTTATAAATCCCACGGTCAAGCGCAAGTATTGGGTGAATTTGCCCTGCAGCTGCCGGGTAAACACAATGTGGCAAACGCCGCGGCTGCGCTTGCGGTAGTGCACGCTATGGGCGGCAGCGCAAAAGACTGCGCTCCGGCGCTGGCAGGATTTGCCGGAACAGAACGCCGCTTTGATGTTGTCTTTGATGGTGCCGGAGAGGTTTTGATTAACGACTACGGCCACCATCCTACCCAGGTGCGCGCCACGCTGAGCGCCGCTCGGGAACTCTACCCGACCAAAAAACTGTGGGCGGTATGGGAGCCGCACACATTTACCCGCACCGAAAGCCTGCAAAAGGAATTTGCTGGAGCTTTGGAGCTGGCGGACGCGGTGATTATCACCAAGATTTACGCGGCGCGTGAGCTGGACGACGGATTTACCCCGCAGGTCATTGTTGATGCCCTGCCCAGCGGAAAAGCAAGCTACCTCCCGGATTTTGGGGAAATCGTGAACATGCTCATGCGGCAGTTGACTGGTGACGATGTGGTCGTGTTCCTCTCCGCTGGCAAGGGTCCGGAAATCTGCGCGTGCCTGCGCGAAAATATCCTGAAGCAAAACGGGGAGGCTGCCGTATGAGCATCCCAATGCGAAAACTTCAGGAATTGTTCGGCCTGCGGCTGCAGGAAAACGTGCGTATGGCAAATTACACCACCTCCCGCGTGGGCGGACCCGTGCTGGGTTTGGTCTCAGTAAACACAATCACTGAGATGCGGGACGCCGCGAACGCTTTGTGGAGCCTGGAAGTGCCTTTCAAGCTGATCGGCAGCGGTTCCAACATCTTGGTGAGCGACAGCGGGTACCAGGGAATCGTACTGCTAAACCACTGTCACAACATTCGTATCAACACGCAGGTGGAACCACCCAGCGTTTTCGCCGAAAGCGGCGCGAACATCAGCAACATTGCCCGTCAAAGCGCCCTGCGCGGACTTTCCGGGCTGGAATGGGCTGGCAGCGTACCTGGTTCGGTCGGCGGCGCGGTGTACGGAAACGCCGGCGCGTTCGGCTCGGATATCTCCAAATCTCTGGTCTCAATCCAGGCACTCCTGCGGGACGAGGGAGAGAAAACCCTGACAGCCGAAGACCTGAAGTTCGCCTACCGCAGCAGCATCCTGAAGCGGGAACGCAAAGAGCTGCTGATACTCTCTGCGACCTTGAAGGCAGAACGCAGCACGCGCGAAGCCGCCTGGAAAACCCTGATGGAAATGTCCGAAAAACGCCAGGCGACCCAACCCACCGGCGCGTCGACCGGCTCGACATTTAAGAATCCGCAGGGAGATTATGCCGGCAGGTTGATTGAAGCGGCAGGCTTGAAAGGAATGACGGGTGGACACGCCCAATTCAGCGGCTTGCACGCCAATTTCATTGTGAATGACGGCAGTTCCAGCGCGCAGGAATACCTGAAGCTCATCCGCATGGCGCAAAAAACAGTGAAGGAAAAATTTGGCGTGGAGCTTGAGCTGGAAATTGAACTGATAGGTGAGTTTGATGATGCAGAATAAAAAGAATCTTGCTTTGGTCTTTGGCGGTCGTTCGGGGGAACATGCCGTTTCACTACGGTCCTCCCGCTCAGTCCGCTCGGTGCTGGACCTGG
>CAZPWL010000103.1:0-6473 GCA_964590535.1 uncultured Anaerolineaceae bacterium | reverse complement strand
GCGACGTGGCGGTCTGCCTGTGGTCTTTGAAAAGCAGATTGCCACGCCCCCTTTCTGCAATTTCAGCACAGGAAAAATTCTTGCAGCGGGGGCTCGCAATGACGAAGCACCCGTCACCGCGAGGAGCGCAGCGACGTGGCGGTCTGCCTGTGGTCTTTGAAAAGCAGATTGCCACGCCCCCTTTCTGCAATTTCAGCACAGGAAAAATTCTTGCAGCGGGGGCTCGCAATGACGAAGCACCCGTCACCGCGAGGAGCGCAGCGACGTGGCGGTCTGCCTGTGGTCTTTGAAAAGCAGATTGCCACGCCCCCTTTCCGCAATTTTGGCACCGGAACAATTCCTGCAGCAGGGGCTCGCAATGACGAAGCGGTTGTTGACCCCAGGTCTGGCAAATGCCATTGTCGGATTGATGAAGTGTTGCAATGCTTTATGAGCGCATGCTGACCTACTGACGGTCTGCCTTTTACGGAGCCGCGCTTTTTGTTTATTTGCGGTTAAAATGGAGACATGCTTCCCGATTACCGCGTACGTCAACGAGATTACCTGCTCGAAATATCCCGCGCCCTCACCGAAGAACTGGACCTGGACGCGCTGCTGCTGCGCATCCTGCGCATCGCGATTGAAATGCTGACCGGTCATGCCGGCTTCATCGCGCTGAAGGACGAAAAGCGCGGCTGGCACATTGCCGTGCATGAAGGCATTGCCGATGCGCTGCTAAACTACCTTAAGCGCTGGCTGGAAGCGCAGCCTGTTGAAGCCGAAGAGGAAAGCGAAGCGCACGTTCCGGAAATCAACCGCATGCTGAACGATATCAGCATGGGAATGCTGACGGGCGTGGGCATCAACATGATTTTTCAGAAGCAGGTCATCGGTCAGATTTATGTCTTCCGCAATTACCGCGGGCTCTTTTCCACCAACGACCGCATGCTGCTCACCAGTTTTGCCAACCAGGCCGCCATTGCCGTGCGAAACGCGCGCCTGTACAACGAAACCCGCGAGCAGTCCCTGCGCCTGGAAGCTCTGCTGGATTCCGCGGCGGACGGCATCCTGATCCTCACGCCGGACCTGAAGGTGGAACGCGTGAACAAAGCCCTGCAGCAGCTCCTGAATACCAGCGAGGAAGCATGTGTCGGGAAACCCTATGCGGAAGTCATCCGCTGGGCAAAACCTCCACAAGGGACCAGCCTGGAAGCCGCCACCACCAGCCGCTGGTCGCAAAATGTGCAAAATGTGTTTTATCTGGAAGGCGACCTGCTCCGCGAAGGCATGCGCGAGCCGCTTCCAGTCGGGATAAGCTACGGACCGCTGTTCTCCGCCAATGACGCGCTGCTGAATGTGATTGCCTCCGTGCGGGATATTACGCGCTTCCGCACTGCTGAGGAGATGAAGACCAGTTTCATTTCCGTGGTCAGCCACGAGCTGAAGACCCCCATCGCGCTGATTAAAGGTTACGTCAGCACTTTGCGGCGGGATGACGTGGAGTGGGACCGCGAGGTTGTCTCCGAGAGCCTGGCAGTCATTGAGGACGAAGCCGACCACCTGACGGAGATGGTGGAGGACCTCCTGGACGCGACGCGCCTGCAGGCAGGCGGGCTGACGCTGAAGAAATCCGAGCTGTCCATCCCCCAACTGGCGCGCTTTTTGGCGGACCGCTACACCGCCCAGACGGAAAAGCACAACTTTATCGTGGACTTCCCGGCGGACTTCCCCACGCTCGCGCTGGACGAAGAAAGAATCCGACAGGTGCTTACCAACCTGCTGAACAACGCGATTAAATACAGCCCGCAGGGAGAAATTCGTATCAGCGGCAAGCTGCGGGGGAAGGACGCGGTTGTGTGCGTCAGCGACCGCGGCCCGGGCATTGACCCGCGCGATTTGCCATATGTTTTCGACCGCTTTTACCGCTCGGACGCAGCTGCGAAGACCACAAAAGGAACCGGACTGGGGCTGTTCCTCTGCCGGGAGATTATCCGCGCGCACGAGGGCAAAATCTGGGTGGATGAAACCTACAAAGAAGGCTCGCGCATCTGTTTCTCGCTCCCGCGCGAGTTATAAGGCGCACGATGGACTCTGGGTCTGCGCCGCGCGCGTTTCAGCACATCCTCCTGCTGGAAACAAATTCGACCAACGATGACTGCCTGAGGCTGGCGGATGCTGGCGCGCCGGATAGTACGGTGGTGCGCGCCTTGCATCAGATCTCTGGACGCGGGCGCGGCGGACGAACCTGGTTTTCCCGCCCGGAGGCTTCGCTGACCTTCAGCGTCCTCTTGCGCCCCGAACCGCAAGAGCTGCCGTATCTGACGCGCTTTTCGCTGCTGGGGTGCCTGGCATTGGCAAGGACGCTCTCACGCCACTTTTCCGCGGAAACATCCATAAAATGGCCGAATGACGTGCTCCTATCGGGGAAAAAAGTGAGCGGTGTGCTTACGGAAATCCTCTGGCATAGTGCGACTCCCAGCGCGCTTGTGCTTGGGATGGGGGTGAACCTGAGCGACGAAGCGCTTCCGCCGCAAGCTGAAACACTATTCCCTGCCGGAAGCCTGGCTGGGCAAGCCGGCATCCGCGTCTGCGCGCAGGATTTGCTGGAGATGCTGCTGCCTGAGCTCGCCCGTGCGCGGGAAGAACTGCCAGGACCCGGCTTCATCGCCGAAATTAACGCGCGCCTGGCTTTCCGGGGGGAGTGGGTAAACTTGCGGACAAACACAGACGCGCCGCAAAGGGCGCGTCCGATATCCGTTGAAGAAGACGGCAGTCTGTGGGCGGAGCGAGAGGACGGCTTACCCGTCCGTTTTTACTCCGCCGAGATTTCCGGCTGATCCGCAGAGTCCGCGGGCGGGTTGGCGCTTTCAGCCGGGATGCGGGCAACCGCTGCCAGGCTGTCCCCTTCGTCCAGGACCATCACCTTGACGCCCTGGGTCGCCCGACCCTGGATGGACACATTGGCGGCCTTCATGCGCAGCACAATCCCGGCGGAAGAAATCAGGGTTATTTCATCGCTTTCCTGCACGACCAAGGCTTCAGAAATATTTCCAATTCTTGCCATCGCCGTCGGGTTGAGGGTTGCCACCCCCTGCGTGGCGCGCGACTTGGGCATGTATTCTTCCAGCGCTGTGCGCTTGCCGTGACCTTTTTCAGTCAGGACCAGCAGGAAGCCTTCTGGTTCTACCACTGCCATGGCTGCCAGCGCGTCTTCAGCGCGCATGTGAATGCCGGTCACACCCATGGTGGTGCGCCCGGTTGGGCGGATTTCTTTTTCGGAGAAGCGCAGCGCCTTGCCGCCGCGCGTGACAAGCAGAACCTCGTCATCGCCGCTGGTAAGGCAGACCCAACCCAGGTGGTCATCCTCAGCCAGTTTGATGGCAATGAGCCCGGAGGGGCGTACGTTGGCAAACTCCGCCAGCGCAATACGCTTGACGCGCCCGCGGCGGGTGGCCATGGTGCAATACTTTGCCTGCCCGAAGTCCGGTACAGAAAGCAAGGTGGTGATAGTTTCGTCGGGTTCCAGGTTGATGATGTTGACCACCGCGATGCCCTTACCCTGACGGCTCTCTTCCGGAAGTTCGAATACACGCTCGGAATACACTTTGCCTTTGTCGGTAAAGAATAGGAGCGTTGCCAGCGTGTTGCTGCGAACGAAGAAGAGAACTTCATCTTCGTCCCGCATGGTTTGACCCATCACGCCGCGCCCGCCGCGCCCTTGCGCCTTGTAAGCGGCATCGGAAACGCGTTTGATATAGCCGCGCTGGGTGATGGACACAAATACTGGTGTATCCTGCACCAGGGATTCGTCCGAAAGGTCGCTGTCCAGGTCGTGGTCGATGCGCGTGCGGCGCTCGTCGCCAAATTTCTCAGTGACCTCGTTCAGGTCTGTGCGGATGACCTCCAGGATTTTGTGGGGATGCGCCAGCAAGTCTTCCAGGTCAGCAATTTGAAGCATCAACTCTTTGTGCTCGTCCTCAATTTTCTGGCGTTCCAAAGCGGCCAACCGGCGCAGCTGCAGGTCAAGAATAGCCTGCGCCTGGATTTCTGTCAGAGCAAAGCGCTCCATCAAGCTTATCTTGGCGGTTTCAGCGTCCGCGGATTTACGAATAGTTTCGATGACATCATCCAGGTTCGCCAGCGCGATGAGCAGCCCATCCAGAATGTGGGCGCGTTTTTTGGCTTTGTCCAGCTCATAGAGCGCACGGCGGGTGATGACCACCTGGCGGTGCTCCAGGTAATGAAAGAGCGCGCGTTTGAGCGAAAGCGTCCGGGGTTCGCCGTCCACCAATGCCAGCAGTTGGACGCCGAAAGTGGACTGCAGGGGGGTGAACTTGTAAAGCTGGTTGAGCACTTTTTTGGGCTGGGTACTGCGCTTGAGTTCAATCACGATGCGCAAGCCGCGCCGGTCGGATTCGTCGCGCATGTCCGAAATCGCGTCCAATTTGCCAGCGCGCACCAGCTCGGCGATGCGTTCAATCAGACTGGTTTTGTTCAGTTGATAGGGGATTTCCGTGATGATGATGGCGAAGCGCCCGGCTCGGATTTCTTCAATCTCCGCCACGCCGCGCACGGTCAGTTTTCCGCGGCCGGTGCTGTATGCCTGGCGGATGCCTTCGCCGCCGACGATGATACCGCCGGTCGGGAAGTCCGGGCCAGGAACCGCTTGCATCAGGTCTTCCACGCTGACCTCGTCAATTTCGTCGTAGCGGTCGATGAGGATGTTCAGGGCGGCTGTCAGCTCGCGCAGGTTGTGCGGGGGAATATTGGTGGCCATCCCAACCGCGATACCGTTCGAGCCGTTCATGAGCAAGTTCGGCATGCGCGCGGGCAGCACTTCTGGTTCCTGAAGCGAACCGTCAAAATTATCGACGAAATCGACGGTCTGTTTATCCAGGTCTAACAGCAGCTCTTCGGCGGTTTTAGCAAGGCGCGCTTCGGTATAACGCATGGCCGCCGGCGGGTCGCCGTCGATGGAGCCGAAGTTGCCCTGGCCGTCCACCAGCATGTAGCGCATGGAAAAGTCTTGCGCCATGCGCGCCATCGAGTCGTAAACAGCCGAGTCGCCGTGGGGGTGGTACTTGCCCAGCACTTCGCCGACGATTCTGGCTGATTTTTTGTAAGGGGCGTTGGAGCGGTTGCCCAGGTCCTGCATCGCGTAGAGGATGCGGCGGTGCACCGGTTTCAGGCCGTCGCGCACATCGGGGAGTGCGCGCGCGACAATAACGCTCATTGCGTAATCCAGATAGGCGGTGCGCATCTGGCTGTCGATATCCACATGCTCCAGATTTCCGGCGTTGTTATCTTCCGGCACTTCGGGGAGTTCGGTTTCTTCGCTCATTGCTTAATCCTAAGGCTGCGGGGCGGATTTTTTGGTGCCTGGCAACCTTGTAATTATACTCTCAAAGCCGGCTTTTTGCTCCAGCGACAAAAAATCACAGATTTTTCCAAGACAGGCGCTGTTAAAGGGAAAACCCTGAGACTGCTATTTATGGCTAATTTTGGCTGAAATTTTGGGAAGCGCTTGAAAAACCAAAAAAAAGAGGCTGATGGATTCATCAGCCTCCAGATTTTTTTTGTTCAGCAGGTCAATAGATTGGGCAGCCGGGCAGTTGGTTAAAGGAAAGCGCGCACCACCAGGAGGCAGGCATGAACACCAGCACCACGCCCACAATGAGGACAAGCGCCAGCAGTACAAGCAGTACAATCAGACACCAACCCATGCGTTTCTTCTCACCCTGTGGGGTTAGCGCGGGGGCAATCGGCTTCTGCGGCACCGGCGCGGAGACCGGTTGGTAAGTAGCCTGGGCGGGGACGGCAGCTTCGGGGGTGTAGAGGGCAGGCTCGGCTTTGGGCGCGCCCACGCGCAGCGGCTCGGTGGCAGCGCCTTTCACTTCGTAGCTCATCACGGTGTTTTCCGCCAGAGTAATCAGGTCGCCGTCTTTAAGCTGCTGGGGGCCGGCAATCCGCACGCCGTTCAGGAAGGTCCCGTTGGTGGAACCGAGGTCTTCGATGTAGATTGCGTCCCCCCGGCGCAGGAAGCGGGCGTGCCGGCGGGAGATTTCCGGGTCAGGAACGGGCAGGTCATTGGTCAGGTCGCGGCCTAAGAAGACTTCGTCTTTCTCGATGAAATAGCTGGAGCCGGGAATAGGACCGGACCGCATCACAATAAGGAATTTCTGTTCCGCCATGGTGTGCTCCTTTGGTTCAGAGGTCGAATGCTTAACAGTTATAGTTTACTGATTTTAGGCGCGGATGTCAATCAGGGGGGCGACGCTTGCCTGTCAACCTGAGCCTGCGAAGGTTCTGCAGGCGTTTTGTCATCCTGAACGCAGTGAAGGATCCTCGCACCTGTTCTTGCTTAGTATCCTGACCAGGTAAGGTATTTGACCGAAAGGTCTCCGGTTTTTGCGTTACCAAGAAGAGACATCCAGTCCAGCTCCTCGCTCGGACTGGAGACTTGCGAGGGCAATAGTTACAGGCAGATCGCCGCG
>CAZPWL010000102.1:0-6544 GCA_964590535.1 uncultured Anaerolineaceae bacterium | reverse complement strand
CGGTCATCCGCTGCATTCAGGATGCGGAAACGGACCACTGTGGGGTCAACCTCGAGGTAAGGGTAGGCCGTGCCGTTAATGGTGGGGGTGTCCATGAAGGCTTCCATGCCCATGGAAGGATGCGGCACGTCCGGGCGTAAGGGCGGTTCACACCATCCCAGGGCGGGGTCGCAGTTAGGGTCATAGTATTCGTTAGGCACTGGAGGGTAAGTAATGCCTGTGGTGGGCGGCCAGAACCAAGGACCGTACTGCCAGCGGCCGTAAGCGGAGACGCCTTCCACGGAAAATGGATTCTGGGCAGGCATGTATACGGAAGAAACCCACAGGTCGCCGGTGTTGGGAGTGCCGGGTGTGGTTCCCCAACTCCAGGTCGGGTCCTGAGCCATAATCGTGGACGCGTCCACAAAGGTCTTATCCTGAAGGACCAGGGGAATTCCGTAACCTGGCAGGATCTGCAGATTACCGGGGTTGACCCCGCTCAGGTTAGTGCCATTGATGAGGTCCTGCTCGATCTGGTCGCTAAGCAGGTAAGCGGCAGCTTCGCCGGCGTAGACGTTCAGGCGGGTGATGCCAAAGGAATGGTCGTGATAGAACATGAGCCGGGCGCTCTGCTGGTTGTTGTAGTAAAAGGTCAGCGAACCGTCGCCGGGGTCGTTGCTTGCCACACCCGGGTTGGGGTTGGTTTCAGAAGCACCGGGGAGCACATTTCCGTTTTCAAACCACATGTCGGGGACAAACCGGACGCTGACGCCGCGGGGATAAGGGGTATCCTCGTTGGCAGGGGTCGTCCACTGATGCGGGGTTCCATCGGAAATCCAGGGGACAAAGCCGCCGTGCAAGTGTAATGTTGCGCGGTTTTGCTTGTAGGGTTGGCAGGTCATCCCGGGCATCGGCATCATGGGGTCACAATCCATACCCATCTGGTCAATTGGCCCTTCCCCCGCGCCCATTACCGTGGTATCCACCGGCAAGAAAAGATCGCCGGCTTCGTTGATAGGCAGGCTGTTCGTGAACTTAATCCTGACCGGGATGTCTTTTTGGGCAACGATGGTTGGCCCAAGATAGCGGAATTGGTTCACATTCGGGTCGGATGAGTTAGTTTGGCGGTAGCCCAGGACTGTGGTGGGCGGCAAATCTGAGTTGAATTGGTGGGTGAACTTCCCGAGTTCAATTTCGTAATAGTCGGAACCCGGAAAAGTGGTGGTATCTGGAACTGCCACAGGCAGAAATTGTCCCAGGTTATTCGCGTTATCCGGACCCAAACCCGGAAGAGAGTCGATAAACTTGCGGATTCCGCCGCCCAGGTCTGCGCTAAGATGCGCAGTAGCGCTTGCTCCGCTGCCGGTCGGGTCTGTAATGGACACGATCGGGGCAGTGTACCCCGTGCCTGGGTTGGTGAGCGAGATGCTGGCGATACCGCCATTGGAAACGATAGCCTCGGCGAGAGCGCCGGAGCCCGTTCCATACACGTCCAGAACTTCCACCACCGGGTTGGTATAAGCGCTGCCGGCGGAGTCTATGGTGATATAACCAACCGGACCATAGGGCATGGGGGAGTTGGCATAGTTCGGATAGGGACCAAAGTAGTGTGGGATGACTGCATCGAGGGCGTTCTGCGCGCCATTCTCGCCCAGACCCGCCACGCCGGGCAAAATCCCGGCTTTCCGATTTTGTTCAGCTGCCTTTTGAATGTCCCCGGCAGTCACGCGGCCGTCTTTGTAGACCAGGCCGTCCTGGATAATGGGGGGATCAGTTGATTGAGCAAAGACGTTTGCGACACCGTTAAGGGTGTAACCCAAAAGAATCCCAACGAGCATCAGGATTTTTACTGCTTTTGTCTTCATGTTATCTCCTTGAAAACACTATTCAATTGAACGACGGACAATATTGGTACTGGGCGAGGCTAGCTTCCGCCTCGTGTACCTGAAGACGGTTAGGTTTTGAATGGATGGTTAGGACAAAATACGATACTATTTATATAGTATTTATATATAAACAATATACTGTAGAGAAAAATCAAAAGAAAATGCTTGTATAAGCTTGAAGGGAAGCGCAGGGAGAACAGAATCCAAGCTTCAGCGTTTTAAAACAAGAGACAGACACCGGCTTTTCAGGTGTCTGTCTCTAATCTGTCTTGGGTAAGTTACACAGGTTTTCTAAAATATTCGCGCGGCCTGGTCGACGCGTTTAGAGCACTGGTTTGGGCTCAGCTCTGGACAAGCTCAGCGTTCTCGACCATGCCTTTCAGCACCATCTCGAGCGCCATGGTGTGCACGCACACCCCGCGGGTCTTAAAGAACGCGCAGTCGCAGACCCATTTGCCCTGCTCGTATTGCACGACGTGGTCGTTATTATCCCCTTTGAATGTGGCTTGGAATGTGTTTAATGTGATGCGATCCTTCTCTTCGGCGTATCGTTTTGCTTTTTCGATTTTTCCGATCATTCCGCTATCCATGTTGTCCTAAGCTCCGTTTCTCTGGAATACTTAAACAAAAACACGCGCCAAAAACAAAAGGCGTGTGTTCCGCTGAAACCATCCAACGCAGTACTTTCGCGCGGATCATTTTATTTAAGCTAACTCCTTCATAATGCTTACATTATACCTTAAATCCGCAGCTTTTTGGCAAGATTCGGAATTAAAAACACACCAGCCGGGCTTGTTTCCGGCTGGCGTGTTTGATTCTACGCGTTGATTGCTTCCACCGGCAGGGCTTCAATGTAACCGCGGTAGCCCATCGGAGCTAATTGAAAGCGCGGCGCGGTTTCGGGCGCCCAGCGGTAGCCGTACAGGGTCGGGTCGAACCGGTCGATGTGTTTCCAGACTTCACGGATGGCGTCCTCAAAGACCGCGTCGTCGTACGGCTCTCCCTGGAAGACCATCATCTTGCACGGCGGCAGGTCTATCAGTTCATAGCCTTCGGGAACAGACCCGTTGTAATCCAGGGGCAGTTCCACGCCCTGGACATAGCGGGATGTGCCGGCAGGCACCAGGTGGGCAGGCATCCACAAGCCGACAGGCTCATACAGGGCTTCTTTGACGCCGCACAAAACATCCCAGATTTCACAGCCAACTTCTTCGCAGTACGCGTAGTAATCTTCTGCTTTTATGCCGCGTTTGAGCAGCAGTTTTCGGGCGGGCCGTTCGACCACTTGCACAAATATTGCTCGGGTGGGTTTTTCTTCGGTCATCTTGGTTTCTCCTTCTTGGGTCTGGTGATAAATGGGTAGAACAGGGTGCGGCATAAACAGATGTTGGGCGCCGCCTTTCCGGCGGTATTCGCTGGGCGGTAAACCGAACTGGCGCGTAAACGCGCGCGTGAAGCCGGCATGCGAGGAGAACACGAATTCCAGGGCGACCGTCAGCACGGATGCGCTGCCCCCGCGCAAGGTGAGCGCGGCCTGAGAGAGCCGCAGGGCGCGAATGTAGTCAAAGGGATTCTTGCCGGTGTGCTCCTTGAAAAGGCGCGCGGCGTGGAAGGGCGAGTAGCCGGCCGCCCTGCCCAGGCTTTGGAGGCTGATGCGTTCCTTGAGGTTCGCCGAGATGTAATCCTGCATTTTCTGGACGGCGACGAGTTCGCTGGGGTTGTGGCGGGTTGTGAGCATTTCTATATTATAGTGAGCGTTGGGGGCTTTGCTTTGCAGGAATTGCGAATTTTCCAGGATGGAAGGTTTTCGACTGCGAATGTCGGATTTTGGTGCCTGGTAATAGAGATGAGCGTATGCTGGTCTTATTGAGCGATGTCGAGACCTGTCTTTTTCTCAAAGACAAGCCCGTCCTCGCCGCCCACATAATACTTGCGCACGATCTGGATCTGATGGTAGCCAGCATGTTCGTAAAGATGGATAGCCTGCGCGTTGGATGCTCGTACGGTCAGGCGGACAATGGGCGTCCCCAGCGCGCTTTCACCCGCTGCGAGTAAGCGCGCCCCAAAACCCCGCCCCTGCCATTCTGGCGCGATACCGATGGAGGATATCCAGCCAACCTTGCCGCGCGATTGCTCATACCCTGAGAGGAAGCCAATCATGTCTCCCCCATTCACGATCTTCAGGCGCACCATGCCGGGTTTGATAAGCACCCACAACGACTCGATCAGCGGCCAGACATCTTCACGGGGAAAACAGGCTTTTTCCAGCCGGCGCTCCGCCGCCAGGTCGCTCAGGTTTGCCGGCAGAATTTGCGGCTCAAGGCGCGCCTCCCCGTGGTTGGGAACAGGCTGAGAGCTCACAGCGCGTCCTCCTGCAGGGTGGTTGCCAGTCCCTCCCATTCCGCCAGGAGCGGTTCCAGTTCTGCCCGAAGCTTGTTGTAGTTTTCTGCCAGCAGCGCTGTCTTTCTGGGGTCAGCCGGTGGGTTGGCCAGCTGCGCTTCGTGCAGCGCGCTCTCAGCTTCCAGGGCGCGGATACGGGCTTCCAGCGCGTTCAGTTTCTTTTGGATCTGTTGGCGTTGGTTGCGGCTGAGCGTTTTGCGGAGAGGAGTTTCGGCTTCCACAGGCGCCGCGCTTGGCCCGGGGGTGCTTTGTGCTTCCTCCGGCGCGGGTTGGGCGGATGAGGTCTGCGCGATTTTATATTCTGAATAGCTGCCCGAGAAAACTTTGAGGGTGCTGGCGCCGGGGTCCATTTCCCAGATTTGGCTGGCAAGCGCGTCAATCAGGTAGCGGTCGTGCGAGACCAGCAAAATCGTGCCGGGATAATCAGCCAACACGTTTTGGAGCACTTCCTGGGTGGGCAGGTCCAGGTGGTTGGTGGGTTCGTCCAACAGGAGCAGGTTGGCATCCGTCAGGGCTAGTTTAGCCAGCGCCAGGCGTCCGCGTTCTCCGCCTGAAAGGGTCTGAACACGCGAAAAGACCTCCTCGCCGGTAAAGCCGTACTTCGCCAGATAATTGCGCGCTTCAGCTGGCAGCATGGAGGGAGCAACGAGATTTATTTCTTCAATCAGGGTCAGCTCAGGGTCCAGCCCTTCGTGCGCCTGGGCAAAATACCCGACTTTCAGGCTGGCGCCGAGTTGAATCCGACCCGCGTAGGGCGGAATTTGACTGAGGATAGTTTTCAGGAAGGTGGTCTTGCCCGCGCCGTTGGGACCAATAATTGCCACGCACTCCCCGCGCTTAAGCACCAGGTCCGGCGCGTGAAAAAGTGGACGGCCTTCATCTTGATAGCCGACCTGCAATTCATAACTGCGCAGCACCAGGTCGCCGGAGCGGCCAGCCAGCGAGAGCCTGAGGTGCATCGGGCGGATATTCGCTTTGGGGGCGCTCAGGCGCGAGTCCGCCAGCAGGCGTTCCAGCCGGCGCTGCCTGCCGCGTGCCTGGTTGTTGTTCTGGGTGCCCAAAAAGCGGCGGATGTAATCTTCCTGCTTCTCGATGTATTCATTCTGGGCTTCAAATTCCGCCAGCCTGCGGGTGTAGCGTGCTTCCCGTTGGGTCAGATAGGCGGTGTAATTGCCGCGGTAGACTTCCAGGGCGGGCGTCATTTCCCAGACCTGCGAGGCGGTCTGGTCCAAAAAGTAGCGGTCGTGCGAGACAATAATCACCGCGCCGTTCCAGTCGCGCAGCCAGGCTTCCAGCCATTCCACCGCGGCGATATCCAGGTGGTTGCTGGGTTCATCAAGCAGCAGCAGGTCGGGCTCGTCCAGCAGCAGACGCGCCAGAACCGCGCGGGTGCGCTGACCGCCGGAAAGTTGGGTGAGGGGGCGCTGGTAATCCGTTTCGGCAAAACCCAGCCCCGCCAGCGTCTGTTGGATGCGGTTGGTGTAGGTATAGCCGCCGCCGTGCTCGAAGCTGGAAAGCACAGAGCCGTAGCGCTGCAGCACTTCAGGCGGGCAATCGGGGTCTTGCATTTCGCGCTCAAGGGATTTCAGTTCGTCCGCCTGGGAGAGTAAAGCTTCGAAAGCCATCAGGCAGTAAGACCACAGCGTTCCTTCGCGAATGGTCACGGCTTCCTGAGGCAGGTAGCCAAGCGTCAGCCCGCGGGCGCGGTGCACCGAGCCGCGCGTGGGTTCTTCCACGCCGGCCAGGATGCGCAGCAGGGTGGTTTTGCCCACGCCGTTGGGACCAACAATAGCGATGCGCGCGCGGCGGGGGACGGCGAAGCTGAGGTCCTCAAAGATATCCACCGGACCGAAGGCTTTGCTGAGGTTTTGGGCAGTGAGAACTGACATAGCGCTTGAAGTATACCAGCGATGGGGGGCGTGGGAACGCAGCGGCAATTCCTGAGCTCCTCCCTGGGACCGCTTGCGTGCCGGAGACTTGGCTGGCGAGCGCATCAGGATGGATGAGCGTGTTGTTTTACCCTCAATTGTCCCGCGCTAAACGCCGTCATTTGAATGCCGATACCAAAAAGCGAGCTGACGCCGGACTGCTCACCCGATGCTCTTTTGTTTTTTGGCAGGTCGGGTTGCGCTCTTCAACCCGACGAGGGTGTCCAGCCCAGCAGCTTGCGGTGCGCAGACTGCCCAATAACAGGCGCCTGCGCGCAGTGGCATCCGACGGTGACAGATATTATTCATCAACCGCTCTCAATGGTAAAATCGGCATATGAAACTAAAACG
>CAZPWL010000101.1:0-6607 GCA_964590535.1 uncultured Anaerolineaceae bacterium | reverse complement strand
CCCCACTGGTAGCTGACAAAATTGTGGAGAACATCCACGCTTGCTTGGGCGGGCCCGACAACCGAGTATTGCAGATCCATCGCGTAATCTGTGAAATTCGCACGCAGCTGATTCTGAGCAATTAAATTCTCACTGGAGCCTTCCAAAAAGTGGATGTAAAGAGCGGATTCTCCGGCGTTCTGTGCTAAGAAGTTCCCAGTAACTTTAAGCTGCTCATTAGCGCTGAGCGAGATTGCTCCACCCAACCTGCGTTTATCATCTGCAGGAGTTGTGTTGGTATTATTCAACTCGAATATATTATCGCTGATTTCAGTAAGCCCTTCGCCGTTGTGGATTTGGAGGCCGCAGCCTTCGCCAATTTTTGCGTAAACTGTGCAGCGGTTACGCGTAAACACAGAGTTTTGGATAATATTCTGATTGTTGGAGGAATAGATGGCTCCGCCGTAGCCATAACCATCCAACACAGCCGTATTGCGATCGAAGGTACTGTTGCTGATTTTCACCGCCCCAAAATTAGAGAGTGTTATGGCTCCACCAAGGCCCTGCTCGCCTGATGTGGGGTAGGTATTCAAGCTCCCATAATTGTATTGAAAAACGCAGTTCTCAATCTTTAGTTCGTTTTCATCGTTCGCACCAGAGATTGCATAAATCGCGCCGCCACACCCAGTCGGATCGCCCGTTCCCGCATCCGGGCACTCACTGGCGGATTGTTCGTTTCCAATTCCATAAACCAGGTTGAGATTAAATAGGTGGATAACTTCTGCGCTGGAGAGCTGCAGCATCATGATGCGCCTTACGGTCTCCCCGCTAAGCGTCGTGGCATCATTTTCCGGCGCACAAATCGGGCTGCCAGTGGAAAAGTCGCACCTGCCAATCAGATTTACGCTGTTCGTGACGCGAATGACCTCCGGATACCACATGCTGGTATCGGCCACGTAGGTTCCGGATTTCAGGTAGATGGTCGTTTCCACACCTTCGGCAGCGCTGTTTGACAAGGTGACAGCTCTCTGCAGCGAACAAGGAGTGCTGATGGTGCAATCTCCCGAGTTGGTTCCTTCGGGTGCGGCGAAACGATCCTGAGTCTCAGCCCGCGCAGGCGTCGGTAAGAAACTAACAAAAGCAAACACGATGCTAAAGGACAGTAGAAGCGACAACGACTTTTTCATAGAAACCTCCCATAACCAAGCTGATTCTGGAAAACCACTGTTTGAAAAATCTCAGTTTTGGATAAAAATGGCTCAGGGAGCATCTGCTGCTTCCATGCCACAAATAGGTTGTTGTGCAATTATTTCAATTATCAGTTGCCAGCGCAATTTGGTTGGAGCGGAATAAAATGGATATAGGTACGTTAAGCTTAGTATAGCACTTATTATTGAGCTTTTTCCCCTGTTTCATGCTGGTTCTGACATCAGACCATGCGTTTAGAACACCTGCAAGGCTATAACTTGTTGGCTGCCAAACCCGCGCAGCATAAAGTCTCAGCGCAGAAGCAGCGGCAAGAAAAGCCAGTTATAACCCGGCCCCAGCAAGGCGAACTCGCTAAGGTGGCAAATGGGCAGGCTGAGCCAGTTTTGCTCCGTGTCGCGGGTATAAGTTCCGCCTGGGCAGCTGCTGACGGCATTCTCCCAGCTGGCGCTGGCAGTGTTCCAGTAATAAAGGCCCAGGTTTGTTTCCTCCACGCCGCCCAACGCGTTTTCATCATAAGCAACGCGGACGGTCAGTGGCAGCGCAAAGGCTGTGATGGGATTGTCGGACATATCAAAGGCCGAGAGGTCAAAGCTGACGCCGGCGAAATCCAACCCTGTGGTGGGATAATTGGGGGCAGGGAGCGGGGTGTATTCCAAAAAGAAATCCTTTCCAGCCGCGCCAGCTGGAACATTCACAAGCGTGCTGCCATCGTAAGAGAGGACAACGCCGCCGGTGGCATTGGGGATGTAGGCTTGCTGCCACTGGGTTTCGAACCAGTCAGGGTCTTTGACTGCCAGGAAGCTGGCCGGAGGTTCTGTCGCGGGCACGGTCAGCCGGTTGTACCCCAGATTTAATTCGTACCCAGCGCTGCACGGGAAGGTCGGGTCACCCGGCTCGCACAGGTCGATGAGATTGGTAAAGCTGGCGGGAACGCTGCCGGTCAGCTGGTTGCGGCTAAGGTCCATGTGCCACAATTTGACCAGGCTGCCGAGTTCTGGGGGAATGGAACTGCTGAGCTGATTTCCGCGCAAGCTGAAAAAACGCAATGAAGAGAGGTTGCCAAGCGTGACAGGGATGGGACCCGTCAGGTTGTTATCGCCGAGATACAGCTGAACGAGATGGGTAAGCTGACCCAACTGATAGGGGATCGTTCCTGTCAGGGCGTTACTGTTCAGGCGCATATAACCCAGCTGGGTCAGGTTTCCGAATTGGGTTGGGATTGTGCCGCTAAGCTGGTTGTAATCGAGATACATAATGGTGAGCTGTGAGAGATTACCGAGGCTTGTCGGCAGGGAACCACTGAGCTGGTTGTTGTGAAGTTCCAGATAGCGCAAATTGGAAAGGTTGCCAAGCTCTGTTGGAATCGACCCACTGAGTTGGTTGTGGTCCATGTGCAAGTACATCATCGCGGTCAGTCCACCAAACGAAGCAGGGATGGACCCAGTAAGTTGATTGTCATTCAGGAAAATGGCATAAGCTTTTGTCAGGTTGCCCAATTGGGCAGGGATCGCGCCTGTGAGTTGATTACTGCTCATTGTCAGTAATGTCAGGTTAGTTAAGGAACCGAGGGACGCAGGAATACTGCCGCTGAGTTGGTTGTTGGAAAGGTAAAGCGCTTCGAGGGCGCTTAGATTCCCCAGCTGTTCTGGAATGCCGCCGCTCAGGAGATTCCAATTCAGGTCAAGATAAGTCAATTGCGTAAGCGAGCCCAGTTCTACCGGGATGGTTCCACTAAGCTCGTTGCCGTACAAGTCCAGATACTGCAAGCTGCTCAGGCTGCCCAAGCTTGAAGGAATCCCGCCGGAAAGCTGATTGAGAGATAGATCAAGATGTGTCAACGAGCTAAGGTTTCCGAATTCCGTAGGAATGCTACCCGTCAGGGCGTTTTTGGTCAGGTCAAGCATTTGCAAGCCTTGCAGGTCAGCAAGTGAAGCAGGGAGCGTCCCAGCCAGCGCGTTTTCTTGCAGTTGCAGCTTGATAACCCGTTGATTGAGCACGCTCACACCAAACCAATCTTCCACTGTTGTGCTGAGCAGCCAATTCGTTTGGTTTGTCCATCCTGCGCCATTGGTGGCGTTGTAAAAAGTGACCAACGCCAGGCAGTCAGCTTCCACAACGTCGGTGACGCTCTGGCAGTCAAAGGTTTCGGTAGGACCGCTTGTTTGCGAAAGTTGGGTTGTGTCAGGCAGGCCCTCAATCAGTGTGCCCTGGCTCGTGTTCATCTCCGCGCTTGTGCTGGTTTTCCGGTTGCTTATCTCCCTGGCTTGAGCAGGTTGGGTAACATTATTCTCTGCTGCTGTTGTGTGGAACGGGAAACTTGTTATCAGGAAAGCAGTAATGATGGGGAGCGCAAGAAGCCTGGAGACGGGTTTCATACAAGAATCCTTTCGTCGCGTGAAGGGGTCGTTTTAATTGCAATAGTATAAACGCAGTGCCGCAAAATGAGGGGAAATTGCACGATTTTCTTAAAAATTAATGAGCCTCGCGATATGTATTCGAACTTAGTCCTGCAGAAGAAAACAAAGATAGATTGAAGCCTGATGGTCTTTAGTGGGGAGGCCGGCACCTGATTGGGTGAATTTATCGCTGATAGGCGTTCCGGGTTGCCAATAAAGAACAAAAATATCAGCGGTACTCCTTACAACGCTCCCTTCAGCAGCATTGCCAGCGCCATTATCAGGGGGATGGTGACAATCGTCAGCAGGGTGGTCAGGATGACAGTCTGCACCGCGGTATTGACGTCCTGCCGGTACTTTGTCGCAAACAAAATCGTGTTGGTGGCTGTTGGCGCGGATGCCGTAATCACGCTGGCGAAGAACAGGGTTTTATCCTGCGCCAGGTAAAAAATGAGCGCAAGCATCAGCAAGGGCACCAGGATATTCCTGGCAAGCACGGTTTTCCACAGCGCCAGGTCGCGCAGGTTGAAATTGCGCCACATTAGGTAAAATTGGCAGCCGATGATGATCATTGCCAGCGGGGTGTGCAGACCGGTGATGTAGCGCAGCGTGGTCTGGACGATTTCTGGCAGGCGGATGTTGAGGAGCACCAGCACAAGCGCGATGAGGAGCGAGATAATGCCGGGATTTAGAAAGGTTTTCCATTTGGAGGCGCCGTTCCCGCCGTTCATCAGGCGGATGCCATAGGTCCAGGCGAAAAGGTTGAAAACCGCGACAAAAACAGATCCGTACAGCACGCCAGTTTCCCCTAAGAGCGCGCGCAGCAGGGGAAGGGAGAAGAAACCCGCGTTGTAAAAGACCGTTGAGTAGGCCAGCATCATCCTGCGGTCCGGAGCTTCGCTTTTGAATATGAGTTTGGAAATCAGGATGCCGGCTGCATGGGTGAGCGCGGCCAGGAGGGCGGCTATCAGCAGGTTCTTGATCAGGGAGCGCTCGAACGAGGCTTGGAAAGCCATAATAATGACGCAAGGGATGACGATGATGAGGAGCAGGTCTGTGATTTGGCGCGCGCCTTCTTCACGCAGGATCCCAAACTTGGCCGCAAGGAAGCCAACGGCGATCAGTACGAAGATGATGATGATCTGTTGGATGACGATGAGGGCGCCTTGAAGTATCATACGGGATTTCTCTTCTGTTGACTGAGTTGATTTACGCTGCTAATTCCACCAATTAATTGTCAAACGCCAAACGCGTGCCCGCGAATCATACCATCAAACAATCAGGCGTAACGCGGTAATGCATTTGTGACCTAACAAGAAGCTGCCTGACACGTGGGAGATAAAAAAACCCGCTGGCATGTGGGTCAGCGGGTACGATTCGAGTTTGGGGATCATTCCCTGTCAATTAGGCAGGGAGATCCCGGACACGCGGCTGGTCTAAATCTGCCACTCGCCGTCTTTCAGCAGGACAACCTGGCTGCCATCCGCTTTTACGCCGGTCACGGTCACTTCCCGTCCGCCGACCATAAAATCTACATGGATGAGGGAGTCATTCATGCCCAGCTTGCGGTTTTCGACATCTTCCCGCTCGGTTGCACCTTTCAGATTCTCGCTGTAAGCAGCGCCCAGGGCGAAGTGGCAGGAGGCGTTTTCGTCAAACAGGGTGTTCTTGAACAGGATACCGGTATTGCTAATGGGAGAATTAGCCGCCACCAGCGCGATTTCGCCGAGCCGTTTAGCGCCTTCATCCATGTCCAATAGGTCAGTAAGAATTTGTTTGCCCGTGCCCGCGTCAAAATCGACCACCTTGCCGTCTTTGAAGGTGAAATGGAAGTCATCCACCACCTGGCCGCGCAAACTGAGGGGCATGGTGGCGCGCAAGGTGCCGTCCACTCGGTCGGCGTGCGGCATAGAGAAAATCTCCTCGGTCGGGATGTTGGGCATGAAGATCTCGCCTGCTTCGCTGCGGGAAGAGCCGCCCTCCCAGATGTGCTCGGGCACCAGATGCACTTTCAAGTCCGTACCCGGACCCTGGTAGTGCACATAGTCGAAACGGGCTTCGTTCAAGAAGTTCTTGCGGGATTTGAGGGCCGCGTCGTGCTCTTTCCAGGCTTGCACCGGGTTGTCCAGATCGGCGCGGGTGGCGGCAAAGATGTTATCCCACAGCTTGCGCATGCCTTCTTCTGTAGGCAAATCCGGAAATACCGCTTTTGCCCAGGCGGGGCAAGCCACTCCGACCACGCACCATTTGACCTTGTTTTCCATGGTGTACTTTTGAAGCGGTTTCATCGCTTTCCCTGCAACTTTTTGCCAGGTGGCAATGCGGGCAGGGTTGACCGGTTTCAGCAGGTCCGGGTCTTCCGCCAGCAGGGAGAGGCGGTTGTAGCCGTCTTTGAGCAGGTTCTCGAAGTACTCCACGCGGTAAGCCGGGAAAAACTCCAAGGTCTTATCGGGGGCATAGAGGAAGCGTTCCAGCACCATGATGTCATCGCTAAATTCCAGGCGGATGTCGACAACGCCTTTTTGGTAAGCTTTCTTCGAGACCAGACGCGCAAGCGGCAGGCTGTCTTGGTTAAGGTAGATAATCAGCTTGTCATCCGGTTTCAGCCCCAAGCCGATGTTGACAATCAGGTCGGCGTATTTTTCAAGATTCTGTTCAAAAGTCATGATTCCTCCTGAGGTATGGTTTGAAAATCTAAAAACAATTCTGTGTAAGGAGATTGATAAAAAAACTGTCTGGATACTATACTACAAATATCTATGGGGATATGTTTTAGATAAGAAAACCTCGCATGACACACAAAAAAAACCTAAATGATATAGGCGCAATTTCCATTGTCTTCGTCCAGAAATGTACTGTTGTTTCACGAATTTCCTAACAATCGCAGTTGTGCTGTTTCAGTTGGACGGGCTCTCCCATCGTAGAAATGCTTCGAGGATACTGACATTTATCAGGTAATCTGTGTCCACGTGGTTTCTTAGTTCAATGTCCACCGAGGGTATCCCTTGAGCAGAAGTCCAATC
>CAZPWL010000100.1:0-6634 GCA_964590535.1 uncultured Anaerolineaceae bacterium | reverse complement strand
CCTCACCCAGTCGGTGAACATTTTTAATCCTGCCACTCCAATTCGTATCCACCGACGCTGACGGTATCCCCTTCTCCGATGCCAGCCTGCCGCAAGGCTTTCTCTACCCCCAAGCCGGTCATCAAACGTTGGAAACGCCGCACGGAGCCGGGCTGGTCAAAGTAGGTCATCGCCGCTGCGCGTTCAATGACCTTACCGCGCACCACCCACATGCCGTCCTCCTGGCTCACGCTAAAGGCTTTCGGGTCTTCTTCCGCGCGGTATACAGGCAGCTCAGGTTCAATTTCTTCGATGGGCGCGTTCTTCAGCGCGTCGAGTGCTTTCCACAGTACCATTTTCAGGTTGGTGTGCGCCACCGCCGAAATTGGCAGCAGCTCGCGTCCTTCCTGAGCAAATTTTGCTTGCAGGGCGTCGAACTTAGCCGCTGCGTCAGGCAAATCCATTTTGTTAAGGACCACAACCTGTGGAAGCTTGCCCAGGTGCTCGTCGAACAATTCCAATTCCTGGTTAATCGTGACGAAATCCTCGTAAGGGTCCTCTGAGAGCCCATCCAGTAAGTGGATGAGCACCCTCGTGCGCTGCACGTGGCGTAAAAAGTCATACCCAAGCCCAATGCCCTCGTGCGCGCCTTCAATCAGTCCTGGAATGTCGGCCATCACCAGGCTGTTCTCTTCATCTAATTCGGCTACACCGAGGTTGGGTTCCAGTGTCGTGAATGGATAATTCGCGATTTTCGGGGTCGCGTTGGTAGTAGCCGCCAGGAAGGAGGACTTCCCCGCGTTGGGCATCCCCACCAACCCGACATCCGCGATGAGCTTCAATTCCAGACGGAGCACAAATTCCTCGCCTGGCTCACCACGTTCGCCGGTCAGCGGCATCTGGTTGCGGGAGGAGGCAAAATGCTGGTTGCCTCGCCCTCCCCGGCCGCCCTTTGCAACGACGAGCGTTTGCCCGGGGTTGACAAGGTCGCCCAGTAAATGGGTTGTCTCATCGTCGTAGACAATCGTCCCAGGCGGAACCGGGATGATCAGGTCCGGCGCGGATTTTCCTGATTGATTGGAAGGCCCCCCGTTTTTCCCGTTTTCCGCGTTGAAGATTTCATTGTGGTGAAATTTGTTAAGCGTGTTCAGGGTCGGAACAACCTGCAAAATCACGCTGCCGCCTCGTCCGCCGTCTCCGCCGTCAGGTCCGCCGCGAGGGCGGTATTTCTCGCGGTGCATGTGCACCATGCCGTCGCCGCCTTTGCCGGACTGTACTGTAATTGTTACCGAATCGATGAACATCCTCATAACCTCACGAATATGCTTGCCGCCCTCATTATAAATCACTGGACAAATTATCAGGGGTCAGGCTAGCCTGACCCCTGATCAACATTTAACTATACTTTTTCCAGCTTACTTCCCAAATCTAGCGCTCAAGATATCGGTCAGGGTCGGTTTGCCGATCTCTTCCAGGTCGTAACGGACGCGTTGGCTGGGTTTGTTCAGCTTCAGAACGCGGGTGAGGTCAATCGGGGTTCCGATGATCACCAAATCCACATCAGCCTTTTCAATAGTTTTCTCCAGGTCGCGCACCATTTGGTCGCCGTAACCCATGGCGGGCAATATCATTCCAGTACCCGGATACTTCTTGTAGGTATCCAGGATGCTCCCGACCGCGAACGGTCGTGGATCGACGATTTCAGCAGCGCCATAACGCCGCGCGGCAACATAACCCGCGCCGTAGGCCATTCCGCCGTGGGTCAGCGTGGGGCCGTCTTCCACCACCAAAACCCGCTTACCGCGGATGGCTTCAGGGTCGTCCACAAAGATGGGGGATGCGCCTTCCACCACGACTGCCTTGGGATTCAAACGGAACAGGTTGTCGCGCACTGCAATGACGCTGTCCGGATTGGCAGTGTCCACCTTGTTGATTACAAACACATCCGCCATGCGGACGTTAGTCTCGCCGGGATAGTATTCGGACTCATGCCCCGGGCGGTGCGGGTCGGCGACCACAATCAGCAAATCCGTGGCGTAGAACGAGAAATCGTTATTTCCGCCGTCCCACAGGATGATGTCCACTTCTTTTTCGGCTTCGCGCAGGATAGCTTCGTAATCCACACCGGCATACACAATCACGCCCGCGTCGATGTGAGGTTCGTATTCCTCGCGTTCTTCGATAGTGCACTCATGCTTGTCCAGGTCGGCATAGGTCGCGAAACGCTGGACCTTTTGTTTCACAAGGTCACCGTAAGGCATGGGGTGGCGGATGGCGGCCACTTTGTAGCCCATCCCAGCCAAAATCGCGGCGACTTTACGGGTTGTCTGGCTTTTTCCAGAGCCGGTACGCACAGCGCAAACACCAATAACCGGTTTAATGGATTTGACCTGGGTGGCGGCGGTACCCATCAGGCGGAAATCCGCGCCCAAAGCGTTTACTTCCGCGGCTTTGTGCATCACATAAGTATGTGGCACGTCACTGTAAGCAAAAACGACCTCATCCGCTTTCAGTTCCTTAATCAAACGGGGCAATTCCGCTTCAGGGTAAATATCGATGCCGTTCGGGTAAAGCCCGCCCGCCAGCGCGGCAGGATATTTTCTGCCTTCGATGTTCGGAATCTGGGTGGCTGTAAACGCCACAACTTCGTACTTCTCGTTATCGCGGAAGAAAGTATTGAAGTTGTGAAAATCCCGGCCAGCTGCCCCCATGATGATAGTGCGGATACGACTCATAACGTGATCTCCTTTTTATAGATAAATATTCTAACTCTTTATTTTACATCACTTCCGGCGCGCGGATGCCCAACAGGTGTAATGTGTTCCCGAGGCACCAGCGTGCGGCGGCTACCAGCGCAAGCCTCGCCGCGCGAACCTCTGGTTCCGCGCCCAAAACCGGGCATTGATTATAAAAATCGTTGAACCCTTTCGCCAACTCATAAGCGTAATTTGCCAGCAAATTTGGTTTGAGTTCCCTGGCCGCCCGTTGAACTTCTTCGGGCAGACGCGAAATTTTCTCCACCAGGTTTACTTCGCTCGCGTGGGTTAGTAGACCATAGTCAGGTTCGCCATCCGGCCGCCCGCCCACTTTACGCAGGATGCTATTCGCCCGCACATGCGCGTACTGGATATACGGCGCGGATTGTCCGTTAAAGTCCAGGGCGCTTTCCCAATCGAAGGTCACCATCTTGGTGTTTTCCCTGGAGAGCATTGGGTATTTGATCGCGCCGAGCGCGACGGCTTCCGCAATCTCGTGCATCCTGGCAGGCTCTAATTCGGGGTTCTTCTCCCGCACCACTTCCAACGCCCGCCGCGTGGCTTCACGGATAAGGTCATCCAGCAGCACCACCGTTCCCTCGCGTGAGGACATAGTTACATTCCCAGGCAGGTTCACAATTTCATACGCCAGGTGGTGGATGCGCTCCGCCCAGGGATAGCCCATCAGTTCCAACATCTTGCGGAACTGTTGGATGTGCAGAGTCTGGCGTACGTCCACGACGTAAATGGACTTTTCGAGGTCGTACTCATTGAATTTCATGACTGCCAGGGGAATATCCTTGGTGGCATAGAGCGAGGTCCCGTCCGAACGCAGGATGATGACCACGCGGTATTCCTCTTTGGTGCCCAAAATCTGGTCCAGATTGACCACCACCGGTAATTCCGGGCGTCCATCTTCTGCCAGACCGGATTTAATCAGCTGGTCGACGGCTGCCTTTCCCGGTTCTTCCACTTCACTCTCAAAGTAAATCCGGTCAAAGTGTTCTCCCAACAGTTCATAGACCTGTCGGAAACCTTCAAGGGACCAATCGCGGGTTTCTTTCCACAGCTCCAGGATGTGCGGGTCGCGCGCGTCCCAACGCGCAAAATAAGCCCGGACTTCCGCCTCAAAGCCTTCTTCGTAAGCAAAGCGCCGGTCAGCCTCTGTAAAGAGGTCGCCCATCCAGCGGGTTTTATCTGCGCCTGGTTTTTCACCCGCGTGGTACTTCTCGTAGTTGCACATCCATTTAATCACGTGCAGTCCAATATCGCCCAGATAATTGGCGCGAATCACGCGTTTGCCGCTGGCTTCCAGGATGTTGCAGGTGGAGCCGCCTAGGATTACATTCCGCAGGTGCCCAACATGCAGCGGTTTATGGGTGTTCGGGTTGGAATACTCCACCATCACCGGTTTGCCCGCATGTTCCCGGCGGCCGTATTGGCTGCCGGAGGCAAGCACGCTGTCAATCACTTTGCGGGCGTAGAAGCCGGTTTCGTAATAGAGATTAAGGTAACCGCGCACCGCTTCCAGGCGGCTGAAGCCGGTTGGGAGCTGAATACTGTCGCGCAGCGCTTCGGCCAGCGCCTGGGCATGCTGCGGTACGGGCAGCTGCCTGGCAGGGTCTGCCGCGGCCAACGGGAAAAGCGGCGCCGCGATGCCCCATTCCCCGCTAAAGGGAATAGCTCGCCATTCCAGTTTGTCAGCTGGCAGCGAGCGTTCCTGACAAAACTTCACAAGGTAACCATCTAAAAGCGCTTTTTCCTGTTCGAACATGCGTGTATCCTGTGCGTAGTTTTCTGGATTATATCATCCCGCTTCGGGGCTTAACAACAAATACGGGAGCCGGAAGGCTCCCGTATGGACAAACCGCTTTGACGCCTATTGAAGGGAATTGAGTTTCTTAACCAGGCGGGACTTGCGGCGGGCAGCGTTGTTCTTGTGAATAACGCCCATGGTGACCGCTTTATCCAGAGCCTTGATCGCGTTTTTCACTTCCGTCTGCGCGTCAGTTTCTACGCCGGTTTTGATGGCGGCCTGAGCTTTGCGGACAAAAGTGCGTGCTGCGCCGCGGTATACGCGGTTGCGTTTACGCTGTGCCTGGTTCTGTTTATTCCGTTTGATTTGAGACTTAATGTTTGCCAACTTCTTCCTCCGAACGATAATTCCAATTTCACGAACTTTTATTTTACTGCAAAATCAAAAATTGTCCAGCCCTATCAGGCTGGAATCACATGGTTTTAGGTAAATAATCCGCCGTCCTCGCAATTTTACCGCAAATTGTTGGTAACGGGAAGTGTTTTTTGTAATAGGTTAGGCTGCTAATTCTCTATGCTCACCCGCTGTACCAAAGACATCAATGCTGCAAACCGATTTTCACGCGTTTTCGTTCCATCCCGCCTTGTCCTCCTGCCAAAGCCCAAGCTGATTGACTTTTACCTCCCTTTCCGCTATCATCATTTTGCTCAGGTCAGTCGGGTGTGCGCGCCGCCTTTAGCGGCGGTGAGGAAAGTCCGTACACCACAGAGCAGGAAGCCAGGTAATGCCTGGAGAGGCGCAAGCTTCTGGATCGGGCCACAGAAACATACCGCACGCGCGAGCGTGTCAGGGTGAAAAGGCGGTGTAAGAGACCACCGGCGCGGGCAGCAATGCCAGCGGCCAGGCAACCCCCTTCCGGTGCAAGGTCAAACAGGGGAAAAGCATCTTCGGATGCCAGCGCTGACTCGGCGCCGTTGATCCCCGGGTAGACCGCATGAGCAGCCTGGTGACAGGCTGTCGAGATAGATGCGCATCCGCGACAGAATACGGCTTACAGGCTGACCTGAGTGCCTCGCCTGATTTGTTTAGGGAGTTTTTTCGAATAACACATCGTGAATACCAAAAAAAGCCTTCCTACTCTTCTGCTCCTAACGATTATCTGCGCCTTTCTGCTTGGCGCTTGTTCCGCCGAGCCTGATAATTTTGTGATTATTGTCATCCCTTCCTCGGGCACCTTCCTACCTGTGCATCAGGAGACGCAAATCATCTCCCAGGTTGTTGCCAAACGCGGCTGGTCGCGGCTGGAGTTGTATGTGAACGGCGAACTGGTGCGCGTGGACAGCGCTACCGCGGATACGATGTACTCAGCGATCATCAAGCAGCCGTGGATCCCGACAGCAGAAGGCCCTGTGCTCATCAGCGTGATCGCAGTGAACGCGCGGGAACGACGCATCGCCAGCGCGGAAGCGGCGGTACTGGTCGCCTCACCCAGCCCTACTGCCCAGCCATCTACGCCAACCCCAGGCTTCACGCCCACCTCCACGCCTCTGCTTAGCCCAACACCGTGTTCCCCGCAAGCCGCGCTGCTGCAGGATGTGAGCATCCCTCCGGGCACTGAGCTTAAGCCCGGGCAAGCCTTCACCAAAACCTGGCGGGTGCAAAACACAGGCTCCTGCGCCTGGAGCGGCTTTCAATTGGTTTTCATCCGTGGAAACCTGCTTGGCGGGAAATCCCCAACGCGGGTCAGCAATCTCGCGCCCGGAGAGGCGGTCAATATCTCCGTGGAACTCAGCGCACCGCGCTATCAAGGGGATTATTCCGGAGTCTGGCGGCTGCAGACAGATAAAGGCGTACTCTTTGGTCCAGAGCTCAGCTTCAGCATCCGCATACCGCAGCCCACCCCCACGCGCACCCTTACCCCATCTCCCTCCGCTACCTGGACGCCCACATTCACCCCCTCGCAGACCGTTACCCCAACACCCACGCCAACGCCTTCACCCAGCCCAACTCCCAGCGGCACAATCACACCCACGCCGCCCGGTTCCGAGCCATGAGCAAGCGTTACAACGTAAACATAACGCGGGCGCTCTCGAGCGCCCGCGTTTTTGATTATTCAGCAAAATCTTTCCCAGCCGCAAGGAAC
>CAZPWL010000099.1:0-6673 GCA_964590535.1 uncultured Anaerolineaceae bacterium | reverse complement strand
CCGCCGCGCTGTGCCGGATCATGTCGTCCATGGTCACCGGCAGGGTGCTGTCGTAGCCCAGCATCGTCATCCCCAGGCTGTCCCCCACCAAAATCATATCCACGCCCGCCTGTTCCTGCAGGTAGGCGGTCGGGTAGTCGTAACAGGTCAGCCAGGTGATTGGTTTTCCTTCTGCCGCTTTTTTGAACAATCCCGGCAGGGTCAGTTTTTTGCGCTGTTCAGTCATAAGTTCTCCTTTACTGGTTTAGCATGGTCTTGGGGAAATTTAACAAAATGCGTTGTTGAACGCGGGAACTGGTCGGTAGAATCAGGATTTGCCTGCGCGTCAGCAACGGCACTCCCGCAATTACGCTGAAATTCATAGGCTTGGGTGAGCATCTTCCTCCTGAATTTCTCTATGTTCATTATATCCTGAAGCCGCTCTGCGGGCGGCCAACGAACATCTCGCGCGGGTTCCATACTGTATGGCTCACTTGTTCCTGGGAGCTAAACAGACCCGCTTTCACTGCCACGGCCAGGAGCGGACCAGCCAATCTGCGCGGATTTCCTCTGGTTTGGTTGAAATGACGCCCACTCAGAAAAAAGCCCCGAATAAGCACTATAATCAACCTGAAAGGTATCCACGTAAACTATTAACTGCAGGGCGGCACATGAAAGAAAGCGCAGGACCAACAACTTCCGTTAAAAGCAGCGCTCTGGAAACAAAACTGCCAGTCATTTGGGCGCTGCTGCTCGCGCTGTTAACTATGCCCTATCTCGCGCTGAGCACATTCGCGCGCCCGCTGGCGGATGACTACTGTTCCTCGGCTCAGTTCCATTTGCTCGGTTTCTGGCAGGCGCAAGCCAACGCGTATAACGGCTGGACCAACCGTTACGCGACTATGTTTTTCACCGGCATAGTCGATTGGTTCGGGCTGTGGGGGCTGCGCGTGCTTCCGGTCCTCCTAATATTGGGTCTGGCAGCCAGCGCATATCTGCTGCTGAAGCAGTTCTTCCGTCGAATAAACGCGGAGCAGCCGCGCCTGAATCTGCTTGTCTACGCGCTGGCGCTCACGCTGCTGACACTTTCCGCCCTGCCCAACCTGTACCAATCCGTGTACTGGCGCGCGGGCAGCACAGCCTACACGCTGCCAGTCATCGCGCTGAACCTGCTTCTGGCGGCCCTTCTAAGTGCTGATAAACGTAAGCCCGCCTGGCACACTCCCATCCTGTTCGCGTTGGGGGCTTTTGCAGCAGCTGGTTTTTCCACCGCGAACGCGGCTGTACTTGTCACCGCGCTCGGCTTCGCATTTTGCGTGTTATCGTGGCGCAAGCGCCTTGCCGCGCAAGAGCGCGGGCTGTGGATTGGCGCACTCGTCGGCAGCTTGCTTGGACTGCTTGTGCTCGCGCTGCAGCCCGGCGCGCGCCTGCGGCTGGCGCAGATGCCGCCAATGCCCGGCCTGGGGCGTCTCATCTATCTGACGCTGCGCCACTCCGCCGCGCTGGCATACCACAGCCTGCTGGATTTTCTACCTGCCCGGTTGGCCTTGCTGCTGCTTGGCATGCTGTGCGGTATGCGCGCGCAAGCCTTAAGCATTCCCCCTCTCAAGAAACTTGTCACCCCACTGCTGTTGACCGCGCTCGGAGCCTTTTTGATGTTGGCTGCCTTTTGCGCGCCCAGCGCTCTGGCGCAGTCCGCCTACCCGGAGGCGCGCTCGCAAACCGGCGCGGTCACCCTCATCAGCGTGCTGCTGTTGGGAGCGAGCTTTCTGGCTGGGGGCTGGTCGCGCGCGTTCCTTTCCCGCAAAATCTCGCGGGCTTTGCTGATTTTGCTGAATATTGGCACGCTGGTATGCCTGTTCTTCGCGCTTAATCATTTGCCGGCGCAGTTCGCGGAATACCGCCGGCATGCCGCGGACTGGGATGAACGCGAGGCTGTCATCCTGCAGCAAAAAGACACAGGGAGCCGGACTGCGCTTGTCCCGGGGGTGGACAGCCTGGCTGGTCTGATGGAAATCTCGCCAGACCCTGCCCAGTGGGTGAATGGATGCGCGGCAAGTTATTACCAACTTGATTCAATCCGCAGTACGGAATAGCTCCCTGTCTGCTCCAAAGTAAACCGGGCAAACGCAAGCTCATCAATTTGCCCGGCAATCCGCTATACTGTAATAAGTTTTTAGTCCAACATCCAAGTCGGAGGCACTATGAGCCGGTTGCGCTTTCCCATCATCATCCTGGCGCTCTTCCTGTTGGCTGCCAGCGCCTGGCAGCCGCCCCAACCCGCCAACCCCGAAGTAAAGTCCGCCTTGTGGGACGCGTTTATTCGCCGCGCCGACGCCCTAAGCCCGGGCGAATCTCTCACCTTCGAGCTCTTCACGCCCGAACTGGACGAGGCCTTTCTCAGCCCCGATGGCAGCGCCGCGGTATTGTGGCTGGCGCTGCGTGATGACAATGGCAGAAAGCTGGCATCCGAGCCAGGCATGGTGTTAGCCGTCCTGCGCGGCGGGGAATGGCAGGCGCTTTTGCCCGGGGACGAAGCCTGGGAGGAAACCCTGGCAGCCCTGCCCGCGAACATGCTCCCCGCCGAACAGCGCCCCATGCCGGATTCTGAGGAGCCCGTGCTTGCTGCCATCACCGGCTACTACCTGCCTTACGTCGCGGGCACCACGCGCTGGTTGGAAGGCTCCATCGGCCATTTTCAAGATATCCCCTGGCTGGGATATCCCTCCTGCCTGGAAGCGTACTGCCGTTACGCCTACGACTTCACCGATGACATCCATTTCCCGTTGGTGGCTTCCAAGGGCGGCAAGGTGTTCGCCTCGCGCGACAGCTGCCCGGACAATGGCACCAATTGCACCAACTTCATGGTGCTGCGCGACCTCAGCAACTCTATCTACCAGCTCTACCTGCACATGGCGCACGGCACCATTCCAGACGCGCTCACCCCCGGCACCACCGTCCAGCGCGGACAATACCTGGGCGATACCGACGACACGGGTTACAGCACCTCCCAGCATGTGCATTTTATGGTCACCAACAGCGTTTGGGTGGTGGACGACGGCTACTACTGGGGCGCTTCGATTGATATTCGCTTCGCGGACGTACCGATTAACAACGGCATACCGCGCACCTGTTACGAAGTGACCAATTTCCCGATTTATGACGGAGCCACCCAATGCCTGGGCAACCCGGCTGACCCCCTGAACCCGAACAACGACTGGTACGCTTCCGGAAACGTCGGCGCTTTTCCCCCGGATGGCAGCCTGACACGCCCTGAAGAAGGGCAGGTGGTGGCTGGGGGGGCGAACCCGCTGATGGACGTAACTGCTTCGGTAAGCGATGATGTGCATGTGGATGCCGCCCAACTGCAGGTGTACCTGAACGGTGCCTGGAACGCCCTCGGTCCAAAGATAACGCAGCCGCTCAGCCCGGGCGTTTTCGATTGGGATGTGAATCTGTGCCAGGCCGGTGCATTCAACGGTCCATTGCAAATCGGGTTGGCATTATGGGACCACGAGGGCAACTTCCGCGCGCCCATCTCAGTCCGCACCATTCAGGTGGACCATGCCTGCCCTCCGCCCAGCAGCCTGCTCGCCCGTGCCGAAAGCTTCGATTCCACCGCCGTGCGCCTGAGTTGGACCGCCCAAACCAGCGGCGTTCCGCTCGGGCAGTTTGAGCTGCAGTGGCGCGAGAGCACGCAGCCCTGGTCCTCTGGGCAAAGCTTCTCCTACCCGCCTGAAGACCGCCAGGCCTGGTTCCTGGGTGAATTTGGAAAGAGCTATGACTTTCGCTTGCGCGCGCTGGATAGCAACGGTCAACCCGAAGCCTGGCCAGCCGGTGAGCTGCCGGAAACGAGCGCTACTATGCCGGTTGCTTGCTCTCCGGATGCCCTGGAGCCGGACGACAACCCTGCGATGGCAAACCTGCTGGTAAGCGGCGGCTCTCTGACAGCGAATCTCTGCCCGACTGCCAACCCGGATTGGTTCGCGCTCCCGCTTATGGCTGGGGAGCACTACCTGGTGGATGCTCGGTCGCTGGGCGCTGGGGCCGCGTTCCGGCTTTCGCTCTTCGCGCCGGATGGGAATACGCTGCTGCTGGCCGCGGAATCCCGGGATTTTGGCGGGGCCGCCCTGTTCCACTTTTTCGCTCCATCCACCGGTACCTACCTCTTAAGGCTGGAACCCCTCGCAGACGGGTTGGCAGGCAGCGCGGCGCAGTACCAATTAAGCCTGAACAACGCGGCAATTACCCACCTGCCGCTCTTGTTTAGGTAAGCTCAGAAAAGGGGAAATCAGACACCGAGCAGGGCGGACAGCACAAACACGAACAGCGACCCAAGGATAATGCCCAGGGACGTCCAGTGCACGTGTCCGTACTCGCGCGCGGAAGGAATAAGCTCATCCAGCGTGATGAACACCATTACGCCGCCGGCAAAAGCCAGAGCGCCGGGGATGAATTTCGTGAAGTTCACCAGGAACAGACTGGCCAGAAGCGCGCCAACCGGCTCGGCGAATCCCGATAAGAACGCAACGCGCAGCGCGTCCCGCTTGCGCACGCCGCCCTTACACAGCGGCAGCGCGGTGGCCAAGCCTTCCGGGATGTTGTGCAGCATGATGGCCAGCGCGACGAACAGCCCGAATTGCGGGTTGTGCATGTAGCCCGCTCCCACCGCGATACCTTCAGGCAGGTTGTGGAGCGTGATGCCGATGGCCAATAGGATACCGGAACTGATCAGCTTCTGATCCACCGGGCGTTTGTTACCGCTTTGCGCGCGCAATCTGGCAAAACGCCAGCGTCTGTGGGGTCTGAGGTCCTCGCAGTCGTCCACTTCGTCTTCTGTGGCGTGCGCGCCGTGGTATTCCACCTCGCCAAAACGGATATGCGGGGCAAGATAATCCAGTAGAAACATGAAACAAGCCCCCAAACCAAAACCTAAAGTGGCGGTAAGCGGTCCCCCCAATTCCCAGGCTTTGTTGACCAATTCCAGGAAAGCAAGACAAATCATGACGCCCGCGGTGATGCCCATCAAAAAGCCGTAGGAACGCTTGCCAGGTCGGCGGATAATCGCAATCAGCCCGCCGAGGCCGGTGCCAAGGCTGGCGACCAGGCTGAGCAGAAGCACATTGACGATCGGGGACAGTTGTGAAATCATCGGTTTTGTTGGTCTTTCTAAGGCAGTAATTGCGCCTGGTCTTCAAACGCAGTAAAACAGGTTATTTTACACGCCAAACGCTTGCTGTCAAGCCGGGTCAGCTGGAAATGATGCTGGTTTTATCTTCTCGGTTGGGGACAAGACACAAAAAACGGAAAGGCTCGCTGCCTGTGTTTACGTAAGTGTGCGGCGCGCCGGCTGGAATGAACACCACGTTTCCCAACTGAACTGCGTGGCTCTCCCCACCGATAATCACTTTCGCTTTCCCACTGAGCACGTACTGTTCGTGCTCCACCAGGTTGGTGTGCAGTGGCATGCTGCCGCCAGGCTGTATGGTAAAGCAGCGCATGGCAAAATTGGGCGCTTCCCCCGCGGAGATTAACACCTGCTTGCTGACGCCAACAGCGTCCGGGACGGCTTCGGCAGCCACTTCCTCAATCCGTTTTACACTCATGGTCTCTCCTTCTTGCGTCTATTTCAGTATAAATTCAGACCTGTGCACAGGATTATATCAACCCTGCGCCCGCGCGTAAAACCTTGCCCAGCCGCCCCGGCTGCCCCCCAAAGAACGCGAACTTCACAATCTGCAATATAATCAAGCTACAATCGAGACAAAAAGAATGGACGGTGAAGATGTCAGATAATATTCCTGAGGTTAATGTTCAGCGCCGACGGAAAGGCGCTAAACCAACCAGCCAGGCGCAAGCACCCACCCGCCCTGGCAGCAGCGGCTCCTATCCCAGCGGGGGGGGCGTCTCCTCCGGCGGCAGCAGCGGCGGCGGGTATTCCTCCAGCGGTGGCGGCATCCCCGGCGGCAACATCCTGCGCACAACTGGCGGAAAAACAGGCTGCGGCTCGATTGGCCTATTCATCATCGCTGCAATTCTTTATTTCCTCTTCTTCCGCGGCAGCGGCAGCCAAGTGGCCGAGCCCGGCTATGAATACCCCACTGAAGAACCCCAGGCCGCTTTCCAGCAGCCGACCGCCGTGCCCGCCACCCGTACCCCGCGCCCTACCAGCGCCGCGCCTGCTGGCAGCGCGACCGGGGACACCTGGACCGTAATGGTCTACCAGGATGCAGACGACCAGGCTCTGGAGCAGGATATTTTCATTGATATGAACGAAATGGAACGCATTGGCTCAACGGATAACGTGCGTATCATCTCGCAGATTGACCGCTTTAAAGGCGGCTTTGCCGGTAACGACAACTGGAGTTCAGCCAGGCGTTACCTGGTCCTCTACGATGACGACCTGTATACCATCGGCTCGGATATGTTGATGGACCTGGGCGAAGTGGATATGGCGGATGGAAACAGCCTGGTGGATTTCGTCACCTGGACTGTCGAGAACTATCCGGCGGACCGCTACATGCTGATTATGTCCGACCACGGCATGGGCTGGCCGGGCGGTTGGAGCGACCCATCCCCCGCGACGCCAGACCGCGGCAGCGCGCCTATCATCAATGCCCTCCAGCAGGATTCCATCTACCTGAACGAGCTTGACCAGGCGCTCGCCCAAATCCAGGCAAACACCGGCATCGAA
>CAZPWL010000098.1:0-6684 GCA_964590535.1 uncultured Anaerolineaceae bacterium | reverse complement strand
CGGTCGCACATCACCATCAGCGGCGCAAGATTGCCAAGCGCGTAGGCCGCGCCAGCCAATCCACTGCGGATGCGGATGCTGCTTTCAGCCTGTTGGTGGCAGGATGGACAGAGCGTAATCAGATTCGAAGCCGTGTTGGCTTTGTCGGCATCCTCGAAGGCTTTGAACGGCTGGATATGATGGACATGCAGCTTACTCTCATCCCCGCTGGTACCGCAAACCCGGCAGCGGTAGCCGTCCCTCATCAGGATCCGGCGTTTGAGCGCGTCCCAGCCTGCACCGTACTGGTTGGGATCCGCGGTCCAAAGTTTCTCGTCCCGCAATCGGTTGACATAGTCCGGGTTGAAGGTCAGCCAGCAGCCGTTTGTTTCCAGGAAGCCAGGGGGTAGGTCAACCACGCCGGTGCCCATCGTCTCCGCGCTGAGCCAGCGGATTTTGCGGTAGCTGTTGACTTCCAGGCGCAGGCTCAACTCTCCGTAATGATTTTGGTAGGTGACAAAAGATTTTTCCTGTAACGCCTTGAATGCTTCGATGGTGGTGGACAAATTTGGTATGGTGTAATACTCCGACTGCACAGGTTCAAGCAGGCAGATGCCCTTTTCCAGGTCTAGCGACTTCACTTCGTAGGAATCTGCCTCATGCAGGTAGATAGCCTCGGGATGCACCAGCCATTTCGCGCTGGCCGCGTCAATTTCGCCGATAACCTGTGTAGAATCTCCGTCCGCGGCGCGCAAGCTGATCACATCTGGCGTACTGCTGCGTAAGGAGACCTTACCGGCGGCAAATTGGTCCGCAATCCAGAAGTACCTGCCGTTCTGCAGATGAAGTACCCCCGATTGCACCAAGATTTGCAGAAAAGCTCTCAACAGCTCGGGCGGCAGGCTGCCAAAGTGGTCATTTTCCAGAAAGGGCAGCTCGAAGGCGGCGCACTTCAGATGCTGCAAGAGGATAGCGTAGTTATTCGGATCCAGCAGCGCGTCTTCCGGGGATTTTTCGGTCAGGTATTCGGGATGATTTGCCAGGTATTGGTCCATTGCTTCCGGAGAGGCGATGAACATCGCCAGGGAAGTCTGTTGCTTGCGCCCAGCCCGCCCCGCGCGCTGACGCGTCGTGGCAACCGAACCCGGGTATCCCACCAGAATGACCGATTCCAGACTGCCGATATCGATTCCCAATTCCAGCGCGGAAGTGGCTACCACAGCTTTGATGGAGCCTTCCTTGAAACCTGCTTCAATTTCCCGCCGGTCGCTCTTTAGGTAGCCGGAACGATATCCGCGGATGCGTGCGCGCATTTCTCGCGATACGACATCGTAAAGGTAGGTCAGAATCATTTCGACGCTGCGGCGGGAGCGGGCAAAGACCAGTGTTTGGATATTTGCGCTGAGCAGTTTGCGGGTGAAGTGGATGCCCGTCTGAAGGCTGCTTGCCCGTAAACCTAACTGCTCGTTTACCAACGGCGGGTTGTACACCAGGAAGTGCCTTTTTCCGTGAGGTGAACCATCCTGGTCGATGAGAGCTGTCGGGCTCTCAATCAATTTTTCAGCCAGTTCTTCTGGATTTCCAATTGTGGCGGATGTCAGGATGAACTGCGGATACGCCTGGTAGAAAGCGGCAACCCGCTTGAGCCGGCGAATGACATTGGCAACATGCGAGCCAAACACGCCGCGGTAAGTGTGCATTTCATCTATCACCACATACCTTAGTCCGGCGAAAAAATGCCGCCAGATAGTGTGATGCGGAAGGATGCCCTGGTGCAGCATATCCGGATTGGTAATGAGGATATCCGCGTTTTTCCTAATCTCAGGTCGATGCTGTGCAGGTGTGTCTCCATCGTAAATAGCAGGGAGCGGTTTCAGGCTTCCCCCGGGCAAAGTACACAGATCGTTGAGCAAGCGAAACTGGTCCTGCGCCAATGCCTTGGTGGGGAAGAGGTAGAGCGCGCGCGCGGAAGGGTTCTGCAGGAGTGTTTGGATGACAGGGATGTCGTAGCACAGGGTTTTCCCGCTGGCTGTGCCGGTGCTGACGACCACGTGTTCGCCGGCGGACAGCTGTTTGAGCGCTTGCGCCTGATGGCTGAAAAGGCGCGTGATGCCCCTGTTTCTTAGATTTTCAAGCAGCTGCTGCGGCAGATCAACAGGCATTGCTTCATAGAGTGCTTCTGTGGGGGGCAGAACTTGCCAGCAGGTCGTATTCCGGATAAACTCCGGATCTTTCTGCCATGAACTAAGAAGTTCATCAATACTCATGCGACAAGTTTATTGGCTGTGTTTTGTGCTTGTGGCAGCCTGGTTGGCAGTTTTCTTCTTCGCAGCGTTTTTTACCAACAAATCCAACACAGGGTACACCAATCCTCCCAGATGCATCGCGGCGAGGAATAAAACCTTGGCTTCAAGACCTGGAACGATCGTATATTTGTTTTGTTGGATGCCGCGGATAATGCTTTTTGCCACCCGGTCAGCAGAAAGTGGTTTTTCTGACCCTGCAATTAAACGCGTTTCGTAGGGTTTGAACTGGTTTTCCCAGGCGAGTTGCGGCGTGTCTGTGTCCGGCGGATAAACGCAAGAAACCTGAATACCGCGCGGCTTCATTTCTGAGCGAAGGGCATCGGTGTAACCTCTGACCGCGAACTTGGCGCCGCCATAAGCGGTATATCCAAAGACACCGACAGCGCCAGCTAAAGAAGATATATTGACGATGTGCCCACTGCCGCGCGCAATGAAGTCAGGAAGGAGGGTCTGGTCTACATTCACGGTACCGTGGTAATCAATGTCCATAATCCAGCGGAAATCTTCCAAAGGAGTCATTTCCGCATAACTCGATTTCGCGACCCCGGCACAGTTGATCACCAAATCAGGTAGACCAACAGTAGCGACTAAGTCATGCAGCGTTTTCGCGATTGCGTCCGCATCAGTGACATTGGCGGTAATTGTCACAAGTCTTTGTGAGGGGTCCTGGCGCGATTTTTCTATTTTTTCAATGGCTTCATCCAATCGCTGCTGACCACGTGCGAGTATCACGACCGACATTCCGCTGGCGAACAGTTGGCAGGCAAGCGCAAGTCCTATCCCGCTTGAACCGCCTGTAATCAAGGCAAGTTTTCCGTTGATATTTTTCATAATCAATGTCCGCAGGAGCTGCAGGTGCCGCCGGAGCAGCCTCCGCAGGAATGGCTGGACTCGGTCAGGCTTTTACCCCCGCTAAAAGCATTAACGCGGGAAAGTTCGCGTCGGGTTTCTGAGCCAGCGCAATGCGGGCAAGGAGCAGGGGAGTCTGCCTGGCTGTACGCCCGGATAAGTTCAAAATGCGTGCCGCATTGTTGGCACTGATATTCATAAATTGGCATCATTATTCCTTGGTTTGTTGCTTTGCTCTGGATTACTCTGAATAGTAAACCGGTTTTTAGGGGTTGACAAGCTCTTCGTACTGTTTGCGAATAGCTGGAATTAGATATTCTTGAAAGGCGCGTTCCTGGTTGTAATCCGGCAGCCAGCCCCAGTCCCTTCGGGCGGCGCTGTCGTCAACGTCTTCCGGCCACGAATCAACAATCTTCTGTCTGCGCTGGTCTACTTCAAACCCGATGCTCGCGCCGGGAAAAGCCTTGGTCGTGATTTCAAATATCTCCTGCGCGGTCGGGTTGAAACTGGTGACGTTGTAGACGAACTGGGAGAGCTTTTCGCGGTCCGCGTTCTCCAGGGTAATCAACGATTTTATGGCATCTGGCATGACCATAAACGGTAAGCGGGTATCCGGACGCACGAAGCAGTTGTAAGGCGTGCCCTTCGCGGCCGCGTGCAGCATTTCAGGGCCGTAATCGCTGGTGCCGCCGGTGGGAATGGTTTCAGCGCTGATGAGCCCCGGGAAGCGTAAACAACGGAAGTCCACCGATGGACCAGACGCGGAATCAGCAGCTAATTGGCGATAATGTTTGTTGTAGTACCGCCCGAGGTGCTCGCAGTACAGTTTGTTGCATCCATACATAGTGGTTGGAAAGGTGTACTGGGTCTCTTTGACCTTGCCGATCTGAGTTTTACAGTCCAGCGAGTCCATCCCATAGGCAGCGATGGAACTCGGGTAGATGAATTTTACGGAAGTGCCCTGCCACTGTGATTGCTCGACCGCCAGGCGCAGCAGGTTCAGCGTCCCTTCGACGTTGATGCGGTGCGCTGTTTCGGGGTTGTATTCAGCTTTGGTGGAGAGGATGGATGCAAGGTGGTAAATCGTGCGGATTTGATGCTCAACTACGAGCCGGCCGAGAAGAATCTGGTCGAGAATATCGCCAACAATCCACTTTGCGACCATAGACCTGAGCGGCTTATCGAGGGGATTGACGTCAATAGCGACAATCGGGCAATTCATGGCGGAAATGTGGCGGATCAGGCCGTGGCCAATTTCGCCATTCGCTCCGGTAATCAGAACAACTTCCTCCCGCATGCTTCTCTCCTTGGTTTACAACGGCAGTGTGAGTGACATTCGCCGTATGGGTTTACCAGTATTTCTACCTACCTGCATCACGACCACGGACATGTCATCGTGCGGTTGTCCCAGGTCTTGCGCAACCGCCTGGTTCAGGACCTGGTCGGCGAGCTCCTGGACTGACAGTTCCTGCTCATCCAGGACTGTTTCCATCATCGAGTTCCACTCCAACGGCTGGCTGCAGTCCCAGCCGGCGGTCGCGACCCCGTCCGAAAACATGATGATGATGAAATCGTTCTCTATCGGGAATTGATAAACATTTGGCTGCAGCGGGTCGACCTCATCATGCCCCTCGTAACTGGTGTAGCTCCCTTTATTCTTACGTATCATAATCACGGGAAGGTCATTATTCTTGGTGAGAACGATGGTTTCACTTTCCAGGTCGCAGGATAAGATGTTCACGCTAAATTCAGCCTCACCGTGGTACTCCGTCTTAAGCGCCGAAAGAACCGCGCGCGAAGCCGCGCCGTCGTGAATGCCATCCAGGAGCAGAGAAAGCACGCGATGGACAGATTTGCGAGCCACAAATTTTGAGCGTTTTCCGTTCAGTTTGCCTTCGCCCAGTATGACGGAGACGCCGCCATTTGGTCTCTCCAGCATTTCTACCTGGTCGCCTTGCTCTGGAGATGAGTATCGGTCGACCTTCGCGATCGCAATTTGGATTTCCATACTGTAATTCTAACCTAATCTGGAAGCACAAAAACAAGAAAGGGGTTGTCAGACCGGGTACAATAGCTGCTGAGGTTTTTGATGAAACAATCTGTTGGAACACTTTTGGGTTTTCTTTCCCTCACACTGCTGCTGTCCGGATGCGGCTACCGGGCTACTCCGAATCAGACAAGCCCAGCGGTGCCGACTGCTACCACGCAAAGCCTGGGCGAAGGATTGCGAATTAGCGCTATCCAGGGCGCGCAGCACCGCTCTCCGTATGATGGAAAGCGCGTCTCCGGGGTGGAAGGCATCGTAACTGCTGTCACAGGCGCCGGGTTTTACTTGCAGGACCCGTCCCCAGATGCGGATGAACGCACCTCAGAAGCACTCTTCGTTTCAGCGAACGCGTTTGGGAATGTTCGGGTTGGGGATGTGGTGCGAATTGAGGACGGTAAAGTGCGCGAATACAACCCGGCGGGTCTGGGAGAAAATTCACTCACGCGCACGGAGATATTCCAAGCTTCTTTCGAGGTGATCTCAAACAATAATCGGCTCCCAGATCCTATTATTCTGGGTGAGGACGGTCGGAAAATTCCAAATTACATCATTGAAGATGACGTCAACGGCTACGCCGGGCAAAACGGCGAGTTTGACCCCGCCCGGGACGGCTTGGATTTTTATGAGAGTGTAGAGTGTATGCGCGTACAGCTAAATGACGCCTTGGCGGTGGCATCAACCTCTTCGTATAAAGAAGTTGTGGTGGTAACAGACCTTGGCCGGGATGCCGGGGTTTTATCCCCGCGGAATACGCTTGTGCTCCGTCAGGAAGATGCCAACCCGGAGCGAATCATGCTGGACGACGCGTTTATTAACATGCCTTCCATTCGCGTTGGCGCGCGATTTACTCAGCCGATTATCGGAATCATGGACTATAGTTTTGGTAATTTTAAGCTGCAGCCTACCCAAAAATTACATTTTGAGCAGGGAAATAACCCTCCGGAAGCTGTTACTTACGAGCTCGCGGAGAGTGAATTGGCTTTCGCTACCTATAACGTGGCCAATTTTGACCCGATGATCTCTCCTGAAAGGCTGGGGGCATTGGCGGAGCAGATCGTTTTTACCCTGAAAAGCCCTGATATCCTTGCGCTGCAGGAAATCCAGGATGATGACGGTGAGCTCGATTCCGCGCAGACCTCCGCGTCTGGGAATATTGCCAGGTTGATTCAGAAAGTAAAGCAGCTTGGCGGTCCGACATATTACGCGCTCTCGATTGACCCGCTAAGGAACGCGGATGGGGGCGTGACCGGGGGCAATATCCGGGTTGTACTGCTTTATCGGGAGGACCGAGGCTTGAGCGCGGCTGCTGCTCCTGTTGGAGATGCAAGCACCGCGAACCAGGTTTTGAAGAGAGAGGGTAAACCCGTGTTATCACTCAATCCTGGGAGAGTTAACCCGCAAGCTTACGCTTTCAGGGACAGCCGCAAACCGCTCAGCGCGCAGTTTATATTTAAGGGACGGGATATTTTCGTAATTGCCTGCCATCTCAATTCCAAAGGCGAG